>DATJWT010000227.1:0-20581 GCA_035500975.1 Binataceae bacterium (SeqCode) | reverse complement strand
GCGATCCGGAAACGGGTCTACCTATGGCTCCGGAAACGGGTACGCCGACGGCTATCTGGCTGTCCGATCACCAGATTTGGGATTTAGAGAAAGTAAAAGCCTACATCGCCAACCAGGATGAGGCCGTCACCTTTTTCTGCGGCGGTTCGCGGAATTTTTCTAAATTCATCGACTTACTTGACGGCGTGTTTGTCCTGGATATCGACCTGGATACCATGAACAGGAGGATTGATGAGCGAGTGGCACTGGACCCAACGGACTTCGGCGGAAAACCGGAGGAACGGGAACTCGCTGTGCGCTTGCATCGGACGAAAGAAGACATTCCGAAAAACGGCATTATCATCGACGCCAGCGCACCGCTCGCCCGTGTCGTTGACGAGATCCTTCGTCAAAGCGACGTGAATAAAGCGCTATAGAACGTTATTCACGATGCCGAAATCAGGACATTACCCGCAGGGTCATCCAAAGACCCGGGACACGCTGTCAAAGTATGAAACTCACGACGAGTGCCGGAGCGTGCTGATCAAATCGGTAAATGCGGGCTATCGTCATTCCCTGGACTTTCCGGGCAACTCCGAAGCGATGCGGGACCTGCGCGCACGAGTATACGCGCGGACGATCCCGTCCCTCGAAGCCTTGGCGTGAGGGAAAGCTCGCGCGAGCAAAGCCCCCGAAATGTCGGTTACCACCCGCTGAATTCCAGACAGGTGAATCGTCGCGTCGCGGCCATTTCAGTTTGTGCTTGTAGCTGCACGCGATTCATGTGCTGAGGTCCCTCGGCTTCGCTCGGGATGACGTGTTTTCGGTGGGGGCGATCAAAGTGGAGCTTTCATGTCTGGCGACAGGAAGAGATACGGAGCCGACTATCAGTGCTTGGGAGAGATGGGGGTGCCGCGTTCGAGGAGGGGCTCGACGTCGCCGACTATCAAGCGGGCGCCGCGGTCGTTGCGGAAATACATCCAGCCCCATTCGGCCAGGGTCAGGAAGCGGTTGCGGCCTCCCAGCAGGTAGACGATGTGAATTCCGGCCCATGCCAGCCATGCGATCATTCCCGAGAGATGGAGCCGGCCGACATCGGCGACGGCAGCGCCTTTGCCGATAGTCGCCAGCGAGCCCTTGTCGAAATAGCGAAACGGCTCGAGAGGTTTGTGCTCGATGGCGTGCAGGATGTTGCGGGCCGCGTGGCGCCCTTCCTGGATCGCGGCAGGTGCAACGCCGGGAACAGGCTTGTTCGCGTGCGTCATCGAAGCGAGGTCGCCGACCACGAACACGTTAGTTGCTCCCGGCACGGTCAGGTCGACGTTCACCTGCACTCTACCGGCGCGATCGAGCGGCGCGCCGAGCTTGGCGCCGAGGGGATTTGCAGCCACGCCGGCAGCCCAGATGGCGGTGCGGGCGCGAATTTTCCCGGTGCCGCGGGTGACCCCGTTGTCATCGACGGCCGTGACGGCGGCGCCGAGCATCACTTCCGCGCCGAGCTTCCGCAGTTGCCGCAGGGCATTTTCGGACGACTTTTCCGACATCGTTGGGAGCAGCCGCGGACCGGCCTCGACCAGAATCACCCGGGTTTTACCGGTCCGACGGAAGTCGCGCTCGACGACCCTGGTCCCGATTTCCGCGATGGCGCCCGCCAGCTCGACGCCGGTCGGTCCGCCGCCAATAACCACGAAGGTCATCCACTCGCGCTTGATCTCCGGGTCGGACTCGCGCTCGGCGGCCTCGAAAGCGACCAACACACGCTGACGGATAGTGATTGCGTCCTCTACGGTCTTGAGACCCGGCGCGGCTTCGCCCCACTCATCGTGGCCGAAGTAGGAATGCGTCGCACCGGCAGCCACGATCAGGTAGTCGTAACCGACTTCAGAATTGAGGGTGAAGACGGTGTTGCGGGCCACGTCGACCGAAGTCACCTCATCGAGAATCACCTCAACGTTCCTGGCCTTGCGGAACAGCCGGCGAACGGGCATCCCGATCATCGCGGGCTCAAGGGCGGCGGTAGCGACCTGGTAGAGCAAGGGCTGGAAGAGATGATGGTTGCGGCGATCGATGATGGTTATGTCGACGGGTTTGGGAACGAGGACACCGGCTGCGGCGAGGCCGGCGAATCCACCGCCGACGATGACGATCCTTGGGCGGCCGGAACGCGTCACCAGTGGCGGCGAATCAGACATGGGGAAGCGAGGCCCGCCGGCGGCTGCGGCGGATGCTCCAGTACATCGCGTGACCGGCGGTGAACCAGATCGCGAGCGAGACGAGGCAATAGGCCCATGGCGAAACGCCTCGCAGGCCCGCCAACCAGTCAAAGCCAAACGAGAGGATCGCCAGCCAGGCCGCGATGGTTATCGCAAAGCCTCCCGTTACCGCGGCGAGCTTGTCCTGCTCCAGCGCGTTGGCTTCGCGGAGGGGCGGTGTTTTGCGCAGCTCGCCAGTGGCGCGCAGGCGAGCCTCGCGGGTTGCTTCCTCATGCTCGTAGCAGAGCGCGGGGTTTCGGCGCTGCGCGCGAATTATCAGGGCATAACAGCCGAGGCTCAGGAGGCCCCATATCGCGGCGGAGAATGGCCCGTAGAGCCACGGAGAGAGATCGCCGAGAGAATCGATCCAGCTGCCGACGAAGGCCTGCAAGCCGGACCAGGCGAGAATGACAATCGCGAGACCGGCGGCAAGCGCGGCGATCCGTTCTTTTTCGTGCGTCCTGCCCATCGCGGCTCTAGCAATTCGTTACCGCGGTCTCCTCAATGCGCGGCGGGTTTCGCAAACAAGGGCTGAATGAGCTCGCCTTCAGTCGCCGCCTGGCCGAGGCCGAGGGCGACGGTTTCATCACCATTGAGGCCGCGGGTGATCTCGCAATCGATGCCGTTGTCGAGTCCGAGCTTAACCTGGACGAGGTGCACGCGGTTGTCCTTGACGACCGGAACCAGCACCTGCTCGCCATCGAAGATGAGAGCTTCGTCGGGAACGCGCGGCGCACCGCTCGAACCGTGGATAGTGATGGCGACGGTTGCGTACATGCCCGGGTAGAGAGAGACATCGTCATTGGGCAGGTCGACTTCGAGCAGCATCGTACGGGTCGATTGGTCAAGCGCGGTCGGATGACGGGTGATCGATCCGTTGTAGTCGCGGTTCGGATACTCGTTAACCGTAACGACGGATTGGTCGCCATCACGGACCAGGGGCGCGTACGCCTGGGGCAAATAGACGTAGATTCGAAGCGGCTTGAGGGTCGCGACCTGGTAGATGCTCGGATTCGAAGTTCCGACCGCAGTACCGGTCGCGACGAGAGCGCCGGGATAAAGGCTGCGAACCGTGATCATGCCATCGAAGGGCGAGTAGACCTTTTCGTACTGCTGCGTAGCGACGAGAGATTTCCATGCCGCGAGGTCGGCGAGCATGGTCTGGTGGCTTTCGTCGGCCTGCTGCTGAGAGATGACTGATTGTGACACGAGGGCCTGGAAGCGATCGTCGGTTATCTTCGCCAGGTCGTAGGTGGCCCTGGCGTTGCGGACCTGCTGATCGGTTTCCGGGGAATCGATAGTCGCGACGAGCTGGCCGGCCTTCACCCGCGAGCCCTTGTCCACGAACATCTCCTTGACGTATCCGGAGATCTTTCCGTAGATCGGCGTCTCGTAGAAGCCGTGGATCTCGCCGGGGAGGGTTATGACGCGCGAGGTGGCCTGGTTTCCGAGCCGGGTGCAGAGGACGATCCGTCCGCGCGCCGCCGCACTCGCCAAGTCTCCGCGCTGGGTGTTGAGCGAAAGATCGTTGGCCAGGACGATTCCGCCGGCGGCGACCAGCGCGACGATCGGGATCGCGATCCACTTGAGGTAGAAACCCGGACCGGCGGCCGGAGTGGTTTGGATTTTTTCCGCCATAGGGTTGCCCTTACATCTGCTCTTCCCTGGCCGCTTCGGTCTGCGCGACGACGCGCCGCACCTGTGCATCGCGCTGGAGCTTGCTGACGCGAGTTCCGCCCACGAACGAGTACATGATGGGGATGACCAACAGGGTCATGAAGGTCGCGGCGAGCAGGCCGCCGATCACGGCGCGGCCCAGGGGAGCATTCTCGCCCGCGCTCAGCGACATCGGGAGCATGCCGAGGATCATCGCGAGCGCGGTCATCAGGACCGGGCGCAGGCGGGTGGTGCCGGCCTCGATGGCGGCGGTGAGAGAGTCGACGCCCTCTTTCTCCATGTACTCGTTGGCGAAGGTGATGAGCAGGTTGCCGTTGGTGGTCGCGACGCCGACCGACATGATCGCGCCCATCAGCGACTGCACGTTGAGGGTCGTATGCCAGATCACCAGCATCCAGAGCACGCCGGCGAACGCGCCCGGGAGCGCCATCATGATTAACATCGGGTCAAGCCACGACTGGTAATTCACCGCCATCAGCAGGTACACGAGGATCATCGCGAGCACGAGCCCCTGCCCCATCCCGCTGAACGCCTCGCGCATCGCCTGGCTCTGTCCGCGCACCGTGACGGTGGTTCCGGGCGGGACGCCCTTGAGCCGGGCGATCGCTTTTCGCACGTCGCCGGCAACACCGCCAAGGTCGCGGCCTTCGACGCCGCAATTCACATCGACCACGGGCAGCACATTAAGATGCGCGATGCCGAGCGGACTGACGGTGTGGAGCACGCTCGCGATATTCGCGACGAACTGGGTCTGCGGGCTGCTGCTGGTGTTGGAGGTCGCGTAGTCGGGATTGATCGGGGTCTTCAGAACTTCATCGATCGAGTTCACGGCGTGCTGCGGGGTCTGCACCGCGACGCTGTAGTTCACGCCGGTGGCCCAATCCAACCAGTTGTTGGGCGTGGAGACGACACTCGAAGCGAGCGAGTCGAGCAGGTTCTCGGCGGCCTGGTTCTCGGAAATGCCCAGTTGGGTGGCCTTGGCGCGATCGACCTTGAGATGCAGCGTGGGATAATCGAACGCCTCGGGAATCCGCACGTCGACCACGCCCGGGATCAGCTTCATCGAGGGTAGGAGCTGGTTGGCAAGCTTGTACGACGTGAGCGCATCGGTGCCCTGGAACTGGACATCGATGGGCGCGGAGAGGCCGAAGTTGAGGACCTGGCTGGTGATGTCGGCGGCCTGCGAGTAAATCTGTACGCCGGGCATCTCCTTGTTCACACGCCGTCGAATCTCGCGGATGTAATCCACGCTGGGAGCATGTTTCGGCGACAGCTCGATCTGTAAATCGGCATCCTGCGGGCCGATGGTGTCGGTCTGGTAGAAGAGCAGCGCCCAGTAGATCGGCAATCCGATGTGGTCGGTCATCAGGTGCAATTCCCCGGGGGGAATCACATCGCGCGTGATGTTCTCGATGCGCGCCATGATTCGCTCGGTCTCTTCGAGGCGGATGCCGGCGGGTACTCGTACATGCAGCTTGATCTGGCCGGCGTCGACGTACGGGAAGAAGTCCTCGCCCACCGCGAAAAACAGGAGCATCGAGCTCAAGACCGTCGCGCCGACGCATGCGAGGACCAGCCCGCGATGGTGCAAGGCGGTGGTGAGACCGCGCTGGTATTTTTGCTTGAAGCGCTCGAAGGCCTGGTCGAATCGCTCGAGGTATTCGCCGATTTTGCCGCCGAAGCCGTGTTCGTTGGGATCTTCGGGCAGCAGGTTCACGGCCATGGTCGCGACCAGGGTCCGCGACAGGAGGTACGAGGTCAGCATCGCGTAGATGACTGCGAGGGCGAGAGGCGTGAAGAGGAACTTGGACACGCCCTTCAGCATCACGACCGGGGAGAACACGATGCAGATACACAAGGTGCCGACCAGGGCCGGCATCGCGATCTGATGGGCGCCATCGAGAATCGAAACGGCGAGCGGCTTGCCCATCGCGTGGTTGCGATGGATGTTCTCGACTTCGACGGTGGCGTCATCGACCAGCATACCGACCGAGAGCGCGAGGCCGCCCAGGGTCATGATGTTGATGGTCTCGCCGGTGAAATGGAGCGCGGCCACCGAGGTCATGATCGCGAGCGGAATCGAAGTGATGACGATAAGCGTGCTGCGCCAGGACCCGAGGAAGATGATGGTCATGATTCCGACCAGGACCGAGGCGGTGAAAATCTCCTGGAAGACCTCGATCAATGAATCCTTCACGAATTCCGACTGGTCGAAGGCGAGGTAGATGTTGGTTCCCTTGGGCGCCAGCGCGTTGATACGCGGAATGACGCCTTTCACGTCGTTGACGACATCGATAGTCGATGCGGACGCGAGCTTCAGCACGTAGCGGAACGATGCCCTGACGCCGTTGACGCGCGCGATGTCGGTCTGGACCGCATAGCTGTCGCTGGCGGGTGCGACGTCCTTAACGAACACGGTCGCATCGTTCTGGTACTTGACCGGTATCTGGTTGAATTCCTCGACGTGAATCGGGCTGCCATTGAGCGTGATCACGTATTCGTAGTTGCCGAACTTGGCGGTCCCGCCGGGCAGGATCACGTTGGAATTCTCCAGCGTATTGAGAACATCCTGGGGCGAGAGTCCCTTCGCGTACAGTCGCGCCGGATCGAGGTTCAGCATCACCTGCCGGGTGGCGCCGCCGAACGGCGCGGGACTCTGCACGCCGGGAAGAGTAAAGAGGAACAGCCCCACGAAATTGAACATGTAGTCGTAGAGCTGCATCTCGGTCAGGGTCTCGCTGGTGCTGATGACGTCGATGATCGGGACGTTGGTGGCGTTGAAATCCAGCATCGTGGGAGGCGCGATGCCGCTCGGCAGGCTGTTCTTGATTGCGCTGGTGACGCTGGCGAGTTGGGAGATCGCCAGGGCCGTGCTCGCGTTCTCCTTGAAATAGAGCTTGATAAGCCCGATGCCGGTGAAGGAATTGGACTCGATACGGTCGACGCCGGTGACGGTCTGCGAAACGGCGCGCTCAGTCAGGTTGACGATGCGTTTCTCAACCTCGGGCGCGGACATTCCGGGGTAGTACCAGACGAGGTTGACTTCGGGCAGGTTGACGGCGGGAAAGATGTCCTTGGACATCGAGAAGAACGAATACAGGCCGACCAGCATCATCAGCGCGGCCATCGAGAGGATGGTCACGGGACGCCGGAGAGCCAGGGCAACAATCCACATTACGAAACCACCGTTTCCCGAGAATCAGCAGGCTCGATCGCCGTCAAGTATGACGAGGGCGCGAAGTCGAGGCGAGTTCCTTCATGATTTGCGAGGGAGGCCGTTGCTGTCGAATGAGGTCGACCATTTTTTTCATGTAGGGATCGATGTGGTTGAAGAACCGGCGGTACCCCGCGCAGAGATAGTTCAGGCCGGGCTCTCCGTCGGGAGTCTCGATGAAACGGTTCTTGGGGCATTCGCCGTTGCAGGCGAAGCGCACCTCGCATTCGCGGCAGTAGCGTGGAAGAGAGTCTTTCTTGTCAGAGCCGAACCGACGCTGGCGCGGAGAGGACACGAGGTCACCGAGCGAGGTCTCCATGATGTTGCCGAGGCGGTAGTCGGGGGTGACGAAGTGATCGCATGAGTACACATCGCCGTTGTGTTCCAGCACCAGCGCATCGCCGCACTTTTCGGCGAAGATGCAGAGGCCGGGATGCATCCCCAGCCACGAGCCGAGGGCGGCATCGAACATCTGCACGAACACGCGGCCCACGTCTCTCTTCACCCATTCGTCGAAGACAGCGATAAGGAAGGCGCCCCACTCTTCCGCTCGAACCGAGCGATCGCTCACGAGATCGGGCGCGGGCCGGCGTTCGACGATTGGAATGAACTGGATGAAACGTCCGGCGGCTTCATCGCGCAGAAAGCGGTAAACCTCGAGCGGATGGCCGGCATTGGCGGCGGACACGGTGGCCAGGAGGTTGTGCTCGACCCCGTGCTTCTGGAGCAGGCGCAGGGCGCGCATCACCCGCAGGAAAGTCGGCTGCCCTTTCTTGTCGACGCGGTATGCGTCATGGAGTTCGCGGGGACCATCGAGACTGAGACCGACGAGATAGCCATGCTCGCGCAGGAATGCGCACCATTCGTCATCGAGGAGCACGCCGTTGGTCTGAATCGTGTGTTCGATCCGCGTGCCGGGCTTCTGATGCCTTTTGGCCTGTTCGACCACCTGCCGAAAAAAATCGAGTCCCATAAGCGTCGGCTCGCCGCCCTGCCACGAAAGGCTGACGACGGGAGCCTGATGAGCTTCGACCAACTGGCGGACGTAGGTCTCCATGACCTCGGACGACATGCGGAAGTTGCTCTGCGGATAGAGCTCTTCCTTGTCGAGGTAGAAGCAGTACTTGCAATCCAGGTTGCAGACGGCGCCGCTGGGTTTGGCCAGGATGTGAAAGGCGCTGGGGCGGGCGGCTGTCGTCATCGCTGGAACTCAGGCAAGCCGCTCAGGTCTGCGGCGGACGCCATCCACGGAACGGTTCTCCCGAGCATCGCCGCCGGATAAGGCTTCGCCTACCGGTATCGCCGCGGGCCAATACGGTCGGCGCACATTTCTTGCGTGACGCGGAACCTCCGTAGGGCAGGATGTCGGCCTGGATTTCCGCGATGGTGGTCGGCCATCCGGGAGGCAGGTTGTTCATTTCCTGCATACTGGCGGTCAGCCGCGCGTGCAGCGTCTGCCACAGCGGCATGATCGAGGGGCCGGGATTGAAAAGAAGGTTGTTGAGCTGGCCGGGGTCGTTGAGGTTGTCGTAAAGCTCGAGTTGGTAGGGCCCTCCGGCCGTGATCGCGCTGTTGCCGGCCGTTCCCGCATAGGTGGCGGTGAAGTAGAGGCCGTAACTGTAGCGATCGTTGATCAGCGCACGGATGTGGCTGGCATCGGTGGTCAGCGGTATCGGGTTGCCGAAGGCGTCATCCATGAAGAAGACGACGTCATCGCGCACCCTGGTCCGGGGGTTCTTGAGCACCGGGACCTGGCTCAAGCCCACGCCGATTTTCTGCGCGCCGGCCAACTCCGCGATGGTGGCAGTCAGGTCAACGTGCGTCCACAGCGCGTTGGTGACCTGCGGCGACGGGAACATGATCGGATTGGAAACAATCAGCGGCAGATCGACGACTTCGCGGTAGAGCGTGTAGCACTTCTCGATGAGGTTGTGGGAAAAGGCCAGTTCGCCGTGGTCGGCGGTGCGGAAGATAATCGTATGATCGGTCAGCCCGTGCCCATCGAGCGCATCGAGGACTTTGGTTATCTCCTTGTCAACGATCTGAAGCAGGTCCGGGTAGAAATTGACGTAGCCGATTTTCTCGTCGGCGGTGAAATCATTCACCTCGACGACTTCCTGGTACGCGGTCTGGATGTTGGGTTTGGTGGTGAGAGGATCGTCGTAATTGTCGGGCAGCGTGACGCCGAGATCGGGAACCTGGGACGGGTACCCGCCGCCGGTGGTGCTGTAGCCGTTGGGGTAGAAGCCGATATCGTGAGGATTGGCGAGCGACACGATCAGGCAAAACGGCTTGCGCTGTTTTGGCGGCGTGCCGGCAACGGCGGCGAGATAAGCGAGCGCGCTTTCGCCGTAACCCAGGGTTTGGCAGCCGGTGCCGGCGTCCGAGACGGTGGCGCAAACCTTGGAAGGATCGGCGCCCGCGACGAATCGATCGTCGTTGTTGGGAGCGCCTCCGCCCATGGTCGCGAGCGATTGCGCGGAGGGCTCGGTCTCGATGGGAATTCCGACCGTTATCCCCGCATCGTTGGGGTTCCATTGCGAGAACACGTACGTGTCCTGCATGTCCTGGATGAGCGGCTCGGTGGAGTTGCCGTCGAGCTGCAGGGTTTCCCAGTCATTCACCATGTCCCACTTGCCCTTGTAGACCACGTCGTAGCCGGCGGCGATCAACATCGTGGCAAGGTTCGGGACTTCGGAAGCCGGGTTCAGCATTTCTCCGGTAACGTCGCTAACGACAGTTTGGATTCCGTTTACATTTTCATAGGCGCCGGTGAAGAGGCACGCGCGGCTGGGTCCGCACATGCTCGCGGAGCAATGCGCATGAGTGAACGTCAGGCCGTGCGCAGCGAGTCGCTTGAAGCTGGGCATGGTCGCCGCAAGACCAGGCGGCCAATGCATCCCGGGAATTCGGGTCTGATCGGTGAGGATAATCAGGAAGTTGGGTTGCTTCGGAAGAGCTGCTGCAGAGCCGCTCGATCCGCCTGAGCAGGCACTGGCGAGGTGGCCAAGGAGAGCGGTTCCGCAGACGGCGGCGCCGGCTTTGACGAATTGACGTCGGGTAAGAGACGAGCCCGGAGGCTTCCTTTCCTTCCTGCTCTTTTGCATCTCTTCTTTATTCTTCTAGCTGAGGCTCTTCTAATTTCGATTTTGGCTAAGCTTCTTTAGCTTTTGATAGTCTTTAGCAGGCCAGTGTACTAGGAGCAACCCTGCTTCCTCTTCGAGTCCAGAAAGGTTCCTCTCAGATGAAGGTGAAAATTACAACCAGAGCCACACGTTCAGGTTTCTGGGGGACGCCAGCCGCGGAACGGTTCGCCGGAGCATCGTGGTCGGATGACGTCGCGCCGCTTCGTACCGTTGTGGACTAGAAGTGTTGGTGCGCACTTTTTACGCGCAGCGGAGTCCGCGGTTCCGTAGGGCAGGATGTCCGCCTGGATCTCTTCGATAGTCATCGGCCATCCGGGAGGCAGGTTGTTCATCTCCTGCATGCTGGCTGTGAGCCGCGCGTGCAGGGTCCGCCACAGAGAAATGATCGACGCAGGAGTGTTGAAGAGCAGATTGGTGAGCTGTCCGGGGTCCTTGAGATTGTCGTAGAGCTCGAGCTGATACGGACCGCCCGCAGTGATCGCACTGTTGCCGGGCTGGCCGGCATAGGTCGCAGTGAAGTAGAGGCCGTAACTGTAGCGATCGTTGATAAGGGCGCGGATGTGGCTGGCATCGGTGGTCAGCGTCAGGCCGAATTCATCGTCCCAGAAGAAGACGACATCATCGCGGACCCTGGTCTTTGGATTCCTGAGTACCGGAACCTGGCTGACGCCGACTCCGATCTTTTGCGCGCCGGCCAGTTCCGCGATCGTAGCGGTCAGATCGATATGCGACCATTGCGCATCGGTTACCTGCGGCGCGGGAAACATGATCGGATTGGAAATTATCAGCGGGAGATCGACGACCTCGCGGTAAATCGAGTAGGACTTCTCGATCAGGTTGTGAGACAAGGCCAGCTCACCGTGATCCGAGGTGCGGAAGATGATCGTGTGATCGGTCAGCCCGTGCGAATCGAGCGCATCGAGCACCTTCATGATCTCCCGATCCACGACCTGATAGAGATTCGGATAGAAATTGACGTAGCCGATGCGTTGCTCGGCGGTGAAGTCCTGCGTCTCGACGACTTCCTGAAACGCGGCCTGGACGTTGGGTTTGGTGGTAAGCGGGTCGTTGAAATTGTCGGGCAGCGTGACGCCCAAATCGGGAACCTGAGATGGATAACCACCGCCGGTCGAGCTGTATCCGCCCGGGTAGAAACCGATATCGTGCGGATTGGTGAGTGACACGATGAGACAGAATGGTTTCCGCTGGTTGCGCGGCGTACTGGCGACCCCGGCGAGATAGGACACCACGCTCTCGCCGTACCCCGGCGTCTGACAGCCAGTTCCGGACTCCGAAAGATCCTGGCAAACCGTGGAAGGATTGGCGCCTTCGACATAGCGGCCGTCGTTGTTGGGAGCACCGCCGCCCAGAGTCGCAAGCGCGGCGGCGGGCGGATTGACCCCGAGTCCCGTGACCCTGATTCCGGAATCGGGCGGGTTCCATTCGGAGAACACGTAGGTGTCCTGCATTGCCTGGATTAGCGGTTCAGTCGGCTGACCCTGATCGACTTGCAGTCTCTCCCATTCATTCACCAAGTCCCACTTGCCCTTGAAGACCACGTCGTAGCCGACGGCGGTCAGCATGCTGGCCAGGTTGGGGACGTCAGAAGCGGGGTTGAGCATTTCCCCGAGCACATCGCTGACGACGGTCTGAACTCCGTTGACGTTTTCGTAAGCGCCGGTGTAGAGGCATGCGCGGCTTGGTCCGCACATGCTGGAGGAGCAGTGGGCGTTGGTGAACGTAAGGCCGTGCGCCGCAAGGCGCTTAAAACTGGGCATGGTCTCAAGGAGGCCGGGCGGCCAGTGCATCCCGGGGACGCGAGTCTGATCCGTCAGGATGATCAGAAAGTCAGGCTGCCCGGGGAGAGTGTCCGCGGAAGTTCCGGAACCGCCCGCGCACGCGGCGAGATGACCCAATAGAGCGGTGCCGCAAACGGCCGCGCCCGCTTTTACAAACTGGCGGCGTGTGAAGGATGTTCGTCGAGAGGACTTCATTCTCGCTTCGGCATCCGTAGGGTGTTGGACAGGCGATAACAGGCCCGCGCATCGCGGGCAATCGTTATTCTTCTCTGTCGGGATCGAGGTTGTGGAAAATCGATCGCGCGCGACGAGGTTACCAGCCGCTGCGCGCCTCGCTCTCGAGCTCGATCACATCGAGTTCGGCCAGCAATTTTTGAAATGCGGCCTCGCCGATTCCTCCCGAGCGCCGCAGCTCGTTCAACGCATTGCGAGCGGCAGTTCGCGCGGAGCGGCGCAGGACGGCCTCCTCGTCCCAGAACGACTTCCGGGAACCATCGGCCCTGCCGAGCAAATCGGAAAATTCCTCTCGAAGGTACGCTGCCGCGCCATCGTCCGCGGAACCGAGGCTGTGCAGAGCGGCTTGCAGCATTGCCATTCGGCCGTTAGCGAGCTCGTCGTCCTCATGTTCATCCTCGACCATTCCCAGCATCGCCACCAACGGACGAAGCGTGAAGCCCTGGATGATCAAAGTACCGATGACAACGGTAACGGCGGCCAGAACAACGAGATCGCGATACGGAAATGCAGGTCCGCCGCCCGAGCCGTTGGGCAGGGCGAGCACGGCGCCGAGCGTGACGATTCCGCGCATCCCGCACCATCCAGCCAGGATGCTGCGTTTCATCGATGGGGGAGCCAACTGCCGCGGAAGGCGTGGACCGAGAACGCGTGCGGCCGTGCTCATCACAAGATTGAAGAACACCGTCCAGCCGACGCGGGTGACGATGACGGTCGCCAGGGTTGCGAGGGCAAAGGCGAAGTACCGGGGATGCGGACCGCTGCCCAGCCGATCCAAAGTCGGTCCGAGTTGGAGGCCGACCAGGACAAAGGCCAGTGCGTTGAGGATGAAGACGGCGGTATCCCACACCGCGCGGGAAGAGACACGCATGGCGGCAGGCATCACCAGGGCAGCGCGGCGGGACAGGACGATGGCCGCGACCACGGTGACCAGCACGCCTGACAGTTCAATCTTGTCCGCCAGGATCCACATTCCGAGCACGCCAATGAATTGCAGGGCGATCGAACTGGGCACGTGCGAGAACCGGTTGAGAAGATTTCCCAGCAAGACGGCGAAGACTGCGCCAAGCGCCACGCTTCCGATCAGCACGAGAGCGAGACTGGAGAGCTCGGCGAGGGGGTTGTGAGTCTGCGCGAGGGCGGCACCCATCGCCATCCGGTAGATGAGCAAGGCGCTGGCATCGTTGAGCAGGCTCTCTCCTTCGAGAACGGCGAGCAGGCGATGCGGAAGCCGGACTTCATTGAGCACCGCGGTGGCGGCGGCCGCGTCGGGCGGAGAGACGGCGGCGCCGAGGGTGATAGCGACGGCCCACGGCATCGACGGAACCATCCATCGCGCGACGATCGCCACGCCCGCGGTGGTTATCGAGACCGCGACGAAGATGAGGCTGACGAGGGCGACCCAGTTTTCGCGCAGGTCGCGCAGCGAGGCCTCGAAGCCGGCGCTCATCAGGATGGGCGCGACGAAAAGGGCCAGCGCGAGATCGGGCTGGATGGAGAATCGCGGGCTATGCGGCCACAGGGCGAGCAGCACGCCGCCGAGTGCGAACAACGACGGGGAGGGAATCTTGATACGGCGCGCGACCGCGCCGAGGATGATGGCGGCAAAGAGGAGCGAGAGAGTCCAGAGGAGAACCGTCATCGCTGACCTCGCTCACCGATCTGGACGAGCAGGAAGACGTTCTGGTCGGGGTCCGCGACATGCACCTCGAGCGCGGCGCCCCATCCGGCTCGCCTCGGCATACCGAGAACTTTCCCGCCGTTTGCCTTGATACGATCACAGTCGGAGTCGAGGTCGTCACTGTGAAAAACGAACAAGGTTGCCGCTGCACGCCTGGCGCTGAAGTCCGGGCGAGCGAGAGAGGCTTTCAGAAGCATGACACTGGTCTGCCCCGCTTTGGGTCTGAGGGTCAGCCATCGATTCTCGGCCGAGCGCGGGTCGGTCACGTCGGCGGTGACCTCGAACCCGAGCGCATCGCGATAGAATCTGAGTGCGCGATCGTAGTCGCTGATTACGACCGGAACGCTATGGAGGTGAGTGATCACATTTCCTCGCGAGATGTCCGCAACCTGATGCCCCGACTTTTACCGGGGCACCCGACAGTGGGCAAACTCGCCCGGCTGGATTGAAAATCGGCGAACCGCTTTCGATAATCATCGATGAGGCGAGGTGAGGCGGCAGGGTGGCGCGATGCGATGTCCCCAGTGTGGATCTGAGAGCGCGCAGGGCGCGGCGTTCTGTTCGCGATGCGGCACGCGGCTGTTCGCGCCCAAGCCGGCAGCGGTACGCGAGTACGGGATCCTGAAGGTGCGCCCATCGTTGTGGCACTCCGCCAGGTTCTTCCTGGTGGGAGTGCTTATAGCGGGATTCGGGGCGCATACGGCGTACACGCAGCACCAGCTTTGGAAGATCGGATTTGCGCTGATGGCAGCAGGCGCGGTGATTTTCATCGGCGGTTTCATAGCGAATAGAACCGTGGACTGGAGCGTGACGTCGGATCGGATAATCGAGCGGCGGGGGATGCTTTCGACGAATCGGCGCGAGATGGAACTGGCGGACATCCGATCGGTCGAGGTATCGCGGCGGCTGTTCCAGCGGATGCTGGGACTGGGCGACGTGACGATCGCATCGGCGGCCAGCGCCGATTTCATCGTGCATCTGAATTCCGTTTCGAGCCCGAACGAGATTGCCGAGACCGTGCGCAAGGCGCGCCTCAAGAGGCTGGCCTGAAATGACGCGGCATCCTGATTTGCGATACGAGCGCAAGCTGTGGCGCACGGGAATCGAAGCGGTGGCGGGCGTGGATGAAGCGGGCGTCGGCCCGATGGCGGGGCCGGTGGTCGCTGCGGCGGTGGTGTTTGCGCCCGAGACCTTCATCAAGGGCGTGCACGACTCGAAGCAATTGGTCGCGGAGAAGCGCGAGGAGCTGCACGACGCGATCCGGGAACGGGCGGTCGCCTTCGCGGTCGGAATCGCAGAAGTGGAGGAGATCGATCGGCTGAATATCTACTGGGCGACGATGCGCGCGATCGAGCGCGCGCTCACCGCGCTGACGCAGACACCGGGGCACGTGCTGGTCGATGGGCGCAAGATCCCGGGGCTCAAGATTCCGCAGACCCACATCGTGGGCGGAGACCGCAAGAGCTTCTGCATCGCGGCCGCATCGATTCTCGCCAAGGTGACACGGGATCGAATCATGGCTGCTTATGATGAGCAGTATCCTGGCTATGGCTTCGCGCAGCACAAGGGTTACTGCACGGCAGACCACATCCAGACGCTGGAGCATCTCGGACCCTCGCCGATCCATCGCCGTTCCTTCTCGCCGGTAGCAGCAGCAGCGCAGCTCAAGCTGATCTGAGCGCCCTAACTGCACATTACTTGACGATAACTGTACACATGTTGATTGACCCTTTCTTGCGCGATCGCCGCCATTGGTCTAGCGTGAAGCAGGCAGGAAATTTTTATGGCGCTTGAACGCGACAAACATACCGCGCAGCGCGCGCTGCTCACCCTCCAGGAAGCACAACTGCTCGAGCTGTACCGGCGGATGGTGCTGATCCGGCAGTTCGAGGAAAAGACCGCGGAGATGTACGCGCGCGGCAAGATCACCGGCTTCTGCCATCTGTACGCCGGCGAAGAGGCGGTGGCGGTCGGCGCGATTTACGCGCTCTACGACAAGGACTACGTCCTCTCCACTTATCGCGAGCACGGCCACTGCCTCGCGAAAGGCGCGGACCCGAAGGTGGTGATGGCGGAGCTGTTCGGCAAGGTCACGGGCATCTCGAAGGGGCGTGGCGGTTCGATGCATCTGTTCGATCCCGACCTGCGCTTCATGGGCGGCTACGCGATCGTCGGCGGCGGACTGCCGATCGCGACCGGGCTTGGGCTTTCGGTGCAATACAACGAAGGCCCCGAGGTGGTGTGCTGCTTCTTTGGGGACGGGGCCCTGCCCCAGGGCGCGTTCCACGAGTCACTGAACATGGCATCGCTGTGGAAGCTGCCGGTGGTGTTCGTGTGCGAGAACAACTTTTACGGCATGGGCACGATGGTGCAGAACGCGATTTGCCAGGAGGAGCTTTACCGGTTCGCGGAGCCGTACAAGATGCCGGGCGTGCGGGTGGACGGAATGGACGTGCTCGAAGTCTATGGTGCGACGATGGAAGCAGTCGCGCGCGCGCGTGAAGGCGATGGGCCATCGCTTATCGAAGCGGTCACGTATCGCTTTCGCGGGCATTCGATGTCGGACCCGGGCGAGTATCGGTCCAAGCGCGAGGAACGAATCTGGCAGGAGCGCGATCCGATCAAGAATCTCCGCCGCAAGCTGCTCGGCGAGCGTCACGTGGCGGAATCGAAGCTGGGTGAAATCGATGCCGAGGTCGGCAAGCAGATAGACGAAGCGGTCAAGTTTGCCGACGAGAGCCCGGAGCCCTCGGTAGAGGAGCTGGGCAAGGGAATCTACGCCGGCTCCTGACGGAAACTTCAATGGCAAAAATCAGCTATCGCGAAGCATTGAATACCGCGCTGCGCGAAGAACTCGATCGCGACGAACGTGTGTTCATCATGGGCGAGGAAGTCGGCTATTTCGGCGGCGCCTTCAAGGTCACCGACGGCCTGCTGGCGGTGTACGGCGAGAAGCGGGTCCGCGATACCCCGATTTCGGAACTGGTGATCGTGGGCGCGGGAGTCGGCGCCGCGATGGGCGGACTCAAGCCGGTGGTGGAGTTGATGACGATCAACTTCGGCCTGCTGGCGATGGACCAGATCGTCAACCATGCCGCCAAGATTCATTACATGTTCGGCGGCAAGGCGAAGGTGCCGATGGTGATTCGCGCTCCGCAAGGCGGAGGGCATCAACTCGGCGCGCAACACAGCCAGAGCCTGGAAGCATACTTCCTGCACTGCCCCGGGATCCGGGTCGCGATTCCCGCGACGCCCGCGGACGCGAAAGGGCTGCTCAAGACGGCGATACGCGGCGATGACCCGGTGGTGTTTCTCGAGCACGAGTCGCTGTACGGCATCAAGGGCGAAGTTCCAGACGACAAGGACTTCCTGGTGCCGTTCGGCAAAGCGGCGGTGCTGCGCGAAGGCAAAGACCTCACGATCGTTTCGTACTCCAAGTGCGTTTACGACGCGTTGGCGGCGGCCGAGGCGCTGGAAGAAGGCGGGATCGATGCCGAAGTGATCGATCTGCGCACGCTGAGCCCGCTCGACATGGAGACCGTGATCACATCAACCAGGAAGACCGGCAAGGTGATCGTGGTTTACGAGGGATGGCGGACCGGCGGCGCCGGCGCCGAAATCGCGGCGCAGATTTACGAAGCCGCTTTCGATCATCTGGATGCGCCGGTGGGACGGGTCGCATCGCTCGATACGCCGATGCCATACAACGCGAAGCTGGAACACGCAGTCCTGCCGAGCTCGGGCGACATCGTGAAGGCCGCCGAGGAAATGATGTAAGCGCGGAGCGAGCCATCATGAGCAACGAAATCGTAATGCCGAAGCTCTCCGACACGATGGAAGAGGGCAAGATTATCCGTTGGCTCAAGCACCCGGGCGACAGCGTCCGGCACGGCGAACCGCTCGCCGAAGTCGAAACCGACAAGGCCGACATGGTGCTGGAGTCGTTCGAAGACGGGGTGCTCGATCAGATCAAATTGAAGGAAGGCGAAAGCGCGCCGGTGGGCGCGGTAATCGCGACGATGCGAGGTGGTGCGGCGAAGGCCGCGGACGCCTCCGCGAACGGCGCATCGGCCGAGGAGCCGAGCGGCGGGGCATTTCCGGAATCGAAACCGCGGCCGGTCGAGAAGAAGGCCGCGCCCATCCCGATTCGCGCGAAAGCCAAAAAAGACGCCCCGCAACCGCCTGCGCCGCCGCCGCCATCCGAGGAACAGGATGAAGCCGCGCGGGAAGTTCATCCTGCGATGAGTTCGCGGCGATCGGCCGCGCCTACGGCAATCCCGATGCCGCCGCGCGCCGCGGCGGCTCCGATTTCGGACCACGTTGAACCTTCGTCAGACGGGCACAAGTTCCGCGCATCGCCGCTGGCGCGCCGCGCCGCGGAAGAAGCGGGAATCGATCTCGCGGCGGTGCATGGGACCGGTCCGGAGGGACGAATCACCAAGCGCGACATCGACAACTTCCTGCGCGAGCAGCAGCTGTTCCGCTTCCGGCGCATCGTGTCGCCGCGGGAAGGCGCGCCGGGTTCGCATGAAGAGCTCTCGAAGATGCGCAAGACGATCGCCAACCGGATGGCGACCTCGAAGCGCGAGATTCCGCACTTCTACGTGACGATGGAAATCGACATGGAAGAGGCGGTGAAGCTCAAGACGTCACTGGCGCAGGCCGAGCTGATCGAAGAGGACATCACCTACAACGACATCATCGTAAAGGCGCTCGCGCTGGCGTTGGCGCGCTATCCGCGAATCAATGCCAGCTTCGAAGGCGACGGCATCACGATTCATCCGAGCATCAACATCGGGGTCGCGGTCGCGGTCGAAGACGGGCTGGTCGTGCCGGTAATCCGCGGATGCGAGCAGCTGTCGCTTATCGAGATTGCGCGCGTCGCGCATCAGCTGGTCGCGAAAGCAGGCCGTGGCGGGTTCACCTCGGACGAGCTTTCCGGCGCGACTTTCACGATTTCGAACATGGGCATGCTGGGCGTCGAGCATTTCTCAGCGGTAATCGTTCCGCCGCAGGCGGCAATCCTGGCGGCCAGCGCGATCAAGGACCGCCCGGTGGTACGCAACGGCGTGCTGGCGGTCGGGAAGACGATGATGGCGACGCTATCGTGCGACCATCGGATTATCGATGGCGTGGTCGCCGGACGCTTCCTGCAGGAACTCAAACGATTCCTCGAGAACCCCGCCAGCCTGCTGCTCTAGGCAGTTCTTCAACACGCGGGCGGTTCTTAAATACAATGATGGTGCGGAGTGTGCGCATCATCGGCGCGTACCCGAAAGGAGCCCATCTTGGCAAACACTCGCTACGACCTGGTGGTAATCGGCTCCGGACCGGGAGGCTACGTCGCTGCGATTCGCGCGGCGCAGCTCAAGATGAAAGTGGCAGTGGTCGAACGGGATCGCCCCGGGGGCGTGTGCCTCAACTGGGGATGCATTCCGTCGAAGGCTCTGTTGAATTCCGCGGAGACGATGGAAGCCATTCGCGGCGCGGGCAAGGAACACGGCATCGATGTCGGCGAGATCCGTTTCGATTTCCAGAAGATAATCGCGCGTTCGCGTGCGGCGGCCGAGAAATTGTCGAAAGGGGTCCGCTTCCTGCTCAAGAAGAACAAGATCGATCTCTACGAAGCCAACGCCGAGGTCACCGGACCGAACACGGTCGCGCTGCAAGCGGTCGAGGGCAAGCCGGCGCTCGAGGTCGACAAGCTCGAGGCTGAGCGCATCCTG
This sequence comes from Binataceae bacterium (SeqCode), assembly GCA_035500975.1. Classification (GTDB taxonomy): domain Bacteria; phylum Desulfobacterota; class Binatia; order Binatales; family Binataceae; genus JAFAHS01. The sequence continues at coordinate 873 of DATJWT010000227.1, read as the reverse complement.
ATCGCGACCGGCTCCGGCGAGAAGCTATTCCCCGGCATGAAAGTCGGCGACGGAGTGATGACGAGCAAGGAGGCCCTGGTCCACGATACGATGCCGGCGAGCGTCGCGATTATCGGCGCGGGGGCGATCGGGCTGGAGTTCGGCTACTTCTACCAGGCATTCGGCGCCAAGGTGACGATCATCGAACTGGAAAAGCAGATGCTGCCCGGGTTCGATGCGGAGATCGCCGAGGAGTTGCGGCGATCGTTCGTAAAGCGAGGGGTGAGCGTGTTGCTTGGCCATGGCTACAAGTCGATGGCGCGCAAAGGCGACCTGTGGACGGTCACCGTCGATGCGGCCGGGGCAGAGAAGACGGTGGAAGCCGAAGTAGTACTGGTCGCCGTGGGAAGAACGCCGCTGAGCGCCAGGCTGGGACTAGAAAAATTGGGCGTTGAAGTGGAACGCGGCGGATTCGTCAAAATTGACGACTCGTTCCGCACGACCTGCCCAAGCATCTATGCGATCGGCGACGTAGGCCGCCCGCCGCTGCTCGCGCATAAGGCGTCGGCGGAAGGAATTGCGGCAGTAGAAATCATGGCGGGCGTCCGTCAACCGGGATTCGATTTGTCATCCATCGCGGGATGCATCTATTGTGAACCCGAAGTCGCGACGGTGGGCCTGACCGAAGCCGAGGCCAAGGCGCGCGGCATCGACGTGAAGGTCGGCAAGATTCCGTTTCGCGCGATCGGCAAAGCGGTTGCGATTGGCCATGCGGACGGCTTCGTGAAGCTGGTCGTATCGAAAGAATACAGCGAAGTGATCGGATGCCAGATTATTGGAAATCACGCGACTGATTTGATTTCCGAGGTGGTATTGGGGAAGACGCTGGAGGCG
>DATJWT010000226.1:0-4927 GCA_035500975.1 Binataceae bacterium (SeqCode) | reverse complement strand
CTCCACGCGCATTTCAATCGCGGCATCCTGCGCAGCCTCGAGCCCAAGAAGGTGGACGTGCAGATGATTCATCGCAACTCGCCGCGCCTGGCTGAGATGCTCGGCGAGGACGACTGGTTCGACAAGATGTCCGCCGCGGGGCGCGACCATCTGCGTTTCGGCTACATGCAGCAACTGCTGTCCTTCAACGAAAAACAGAAGCGCGCAATCCTGGCGGGCTGATCGCGAAGGCCACCGCGCCGGCGTCGGAGAGCCGTTGTGAAACTCGATGCTCACTTCGACGTGTTCGTGATCGGTGCGGGAATCGTCGGCAGCTCGATCGCGATGGCGCTGGCGCAGCGCAACCTCAAGACCATCACCGTCGATCTCGATCTCAGCGGGCGCCTGAGCTCCAGCGAGAAAAATGCCGGCGGGGTGCGCGCCACCTGGTGGCAGCCGGTAAATATCATCCTCTGCCGCGCCTCGATTGAGTTCTACGAAAAGATCGCGACGCAGGTCGGCTTCCGTCAGAAGGGCTACCTCTGGCTCTACGATGACTCCAACTGGAACGATGCCATCGCGCATCTACAGCTCCAGCGCGACCTGGGCCATCCGATTGAGAATCTGACCGCCGCGGAAGTAGGGCGCCGCTTTCCCGAGATCGACAAGCTCGATGGTATCGCGGGCGCTACATTCTCACCGCGCGATGGCCTGATAAATCCGAACCTGCTCAAGGAGCACTACCGCGGCGAGGCGATTCGCCGCGGCGCGCAGTTCCTGGATCGCGTGTGGGTGGTCGGAATCGACCCGGCGTCCGATGGAGTCACGATCAATTGTTGGCAAGCCGATGCGCACCTGCCCGATGCGGGCCTGATGCGCCTGATGACGCAGGATGGTCCGGGCGAGGCTGAGACTGGCCGCCTGTTCGAGTTGCGCGCGGACTCGGTCGTGATCGCGGGCGGGGCCTGGTCGCCGTACCCGCTCAGGCTGGTGGGCCTGAAGAACTACAGCGAACCGGTTCGCCGTCAGGTGTGTATCGTCGACAGCCGCACCACCAATCTCGAACGCTATGGGATGATCGTCGACACATCGGGCGTCTATTTCCACAACGAAGGCCCGCACATCCTCGCAGGCTATTCCCCACCCGAGGAACCGCCCGGGTACCACTTCAACTACGACGGCGAACCGTTCTTTCAGACCGAAATCTGGCCGCGATTGTTCGCGCGGATGAGCTGCATGGAGCGGCTCAGGCACGTGACCGGATGGGCGGGGCTCTATGAAGTCAGTCCCGACCGCAGCGCGATAGTGGGGCGCGCGGCCCCGCGCATCTACGAGGCGCACTCGTTCAGCGGACGCGGCGTGATGCAGTCCTATGGCGCCGGCCAGGCGCTGGGCGATCTCATCGCGAATGGCAAATACGGCGAGCTCGATGCCTCCGCTTTATCGCGCCAGCGCTTTGAGCGGGGTGAACGGGCCTTCGAAGCGCTCCACATCTAGGCGACCGCCGCCGCTTCTCTGTTCTAATTCACTTGAACGAGTGTTAAGGACGGGTTTCCTCGGCAGGACCGAGCATGGTATTCAATTGCCATTGCGCGCGGAAAGCGTGGGCCCTGCCGCATTCCGTTGAGGAGGATTGATGTTCTCATCGATCGATCAAGTCATCGACCAGTTCGCCAAGAACAATTACATCGCCAGTCGGCGAATCGCGACGGTCATATATCTTGCGACCTCGCTCAAGAAACCCATCCTGGTGGAAGGGCCGGCTGGCGTCGGCAAGACGGACCTCGCCAAGGTGCTGGCCGCCTCTCTGGGCCAGGAGCTGATCCGTCTCCAGTGCTATGAAGGCCTCGATGAGGGCAAGGCGCTCTACGAATGGGAGTACGCCAAGCAGCTTCTCTACACCCAGATTTTGAAGGACAAGATCAGCGAAGTCCTCACCGGTGCGAAGGGTCTCGCCGAAGCGGTCGATCGTATCGCGAAAGAAGATGAGGTCTTCTTCTCCGAGCGGTTTGTCCTGCCGCGGCCGTTGATGAAGGCCATCAGCTCGGACAAGCAGTGCGTGCTGCTGATCGACGAAATTGACAAGGCCGATGCGGAGTTCGAGGCTTTCCTCCTCGAACTGCTGTCGGATTTTCAGATTTCGGTGCCGGAGCTCGGGACTTTGAAAGCGAAACACGTCCCGCTGGTCATCCTCACCTCCAACAATGCGCGCGAGATGTCCGATGCGCTCAAGCGGCGCTGCCTGCATCTCTACATCGACTTCCCCGACCGCAAGCAGGAGCTGGCGATCATCAAGCTCAAGGTGCCCGAAGCGGCCGACAAGCTGGCCGACGAGGTGGTCGCGGTCGTGCAATCGCTGCGCAAGCTCGATCTCAAGAAGACCCCGGGCATCAGCGAAACGCTTGATTGGGTCAAGGCTCTGACGCTGCTCAACGTGCAAAAGCTCGATGACGAGCTCGTGAACGAGACCCTGGACACCATCGTCAAGTACGAGGGCGACGTGCGCAAGGCGCAGGAAGAGCTCAAGGACTACGTCAGGCGCGTTCGGGCGCGACGGGGTGCAGATGCCACGGGCAGCAGCGACAAGGATCTGCTAAACTAGGCGGCAGGGCAGGGCGTCGATGGAAGAAAAGCTGGTCGAATTTGCGAATCTGCTCCGCGAGAACGGAGTCAGGGTTTCGCTGGCCGAAACTCTCGACGCATTTTCCGCTTCGGAGGTGACCGGGCTCGGCGAGCGCGATGTCTTTCGCTCCGCGCTGCGCTCCACGATGATCAAGCGGGCCAGCGAGCTCCCGGTTTTCGAAGAACTGTTCGACGTCTACTTCTCCGGCCTTGGCGAGATCATCAAGCAGGCCAGCAAGGCGGTGCAGGATGCGCTCTCGATGTCGGACCAGGAATTCCAGAAATTCCTGGAAGACGTCGAGAAGATGCTCCAGAAGGAGGGCAAGAAGCTCTCCGAGCTCGCCAAGCAACTTCTCCAGAACAATTCCGGCGCCCTGGAAAAGAAACTCCAGGAAGCAGCTCGCGCCGCGAAGATAAAGGGCATCGAGCGCACCATCGAAGAAAACTACTTCGCCCGCGCTCTCGCCAGGGAACTCGGCCTCGACAAGATCGAAGCCGAGATCAAGGAACTGCGCGAGCAGCTCGAGAAGATGGATCTCGGGCAGGAGATGAAGGCGCGGATGGAAGAATACCTCGAGCGCCGGCTCAAGGCGCTGGAGGACATCATCCGCCGCTACGTGCGGATGGAGCGCGAGAAGCGCAACATCCGCGAGCGCGACGACCAGAAGATGAACCAGATCGCTGAGAAGAGCTTTTACTACCTCAGCGAAGAAGAACTGAAGAAGATGCAGGAGGCGGTGCAGAAACTTGCGCAGCGCCTCAAGAACGTCATCGCCATTCGCCGCAAGCGCTCCAAGAAGGGGCGCTTCGATATCAAGCGGACGCTGCGCAACAACCTCGATTGCGGCGGCGTGCCCTTCAAGCTGCGTTTCGAGCGCCGCAAGAAGGAGCGCCCGCAGGTGGTCATCCTGTGCGACGTGTCCGACTCAGTCCGGAACGCCTCGCGCTTCATGCTGCAGTTCGTCTACTCCCTGCAGGATCTCTATTCGCGCGTGCGCAGTTTCATCTTCGTGTCGGATATCGGCGAAGTGACCGAGCACTTCCGCTCCAACGACATCAAGGATGCGCTGGACGTGGCGCTGAAGGGCGACATTATCAACGTTTACGCCCATTCGAATTTCGGTTTTGCTTTCCGTAGTTTCGTGGCCGACCATATCGGAGCCATCAACAAGCGGACGACCGTGATCGTGCTGGGTGATGCGCGCAACAATTACAACTTGCCGCACGACTGGTGCCTGCGCGAAATTCGCCAGCGTGCGAAGCGGGTCATCTGGCTGAATCCGGAAAGCCGCAATACCTGGGGTTTCGGCGACAGCGAGATGGAACGCTATGCCGTTCACTGCGACATGGTCGAAGAGTGCCGCAATCTCAACCAGCTTTACCGCGTGGTCGATCACTTGGTCGCGCGCTGAGCGCGTGGCTTGGAGCTCTCAAACGCTTCCTCAGGTTGACCACTGGCCCTGTTTGGTCCAAGATATTTCGCAGCAATGGACTGCGGGCTGAACGTCGGCCCCGCACCATTTCCGCGCAGGTAAATACCCAACGCATGGCCGCTCACAAAGAAGATTTCATTCTCATGATGGTCGGCGGGATCACTATCGACCCCTCCACCAAGATGCCGATCGTCGTCCTCAAGGACCCTGACAACAAGCTCAACCTCTCCATCTGGGTCGGACCGCTCGAAGCCACCGCGATGGCTACCGAGCTGGAGGGCATCCGCCCGCCGCGTCCGATGACCCACGATCTGTTGCGCAACCTGCTGTCGGAGTTCGGAGCGACGGTGGAATCGGCCGAGATCACCGAGCTGCGCGAAAGCACTTACTTCGCGCGCATCCAGCTCAAGACTCGGGACGGGAAGATCCTGGAAATCGACTCGCGGCCCTCGGATGCGATCGCTATCGCGTTGCGCACCAAGTCTCCCATCTACGTAGCCAAGCAGGTCCTGCTCGATTCCAGCGAGCCGCAGGAGACGCAGACCGAGGCCGGGGCGTCCTCGGACCAGAACCTCGCGGGCGTGTCGCGCGACAAGTGGTCTGAAATACTCGAGCGGATGTCGCCCGACGACTTCAAGTACAAGATGTGATTTCTGCGGGCTGTGGAGCGGCGCCGGCACCGGGCCGTCTCGCACGCTCGATTGAACCCCGCCCGGGCGCTGCAAGCCACCGATGCCCTCGACTCATCGCCATTACAAGATTACTCGTAAAGAGCTGAAGCAGCCCGACGAGTTCACCTCGTTCATCGAGACTGCCCAGGCGTTCTTCTTCGACAACTTGCGCCAGATGATTATCTCGGCGGTCGTGGTAATCGCGGCCGGTGCCATCTTCGG
>DATJWT010000225.1:0-9857 GCA_035500975.1 Binataceae bacterium (SeqCode) | reverse complement strand
GATGTTCCGGCGCCAGTCGGTAGTCAACCGAAACCGCCACGCACCCGATCCGCGTGACGAATTGCTTCATCAGTCGATCATCCTGCTCAATGTCGCCCATCACGTATCCGCCGCCATGAATCCATAACAGGGCCGGAAGCTTGTTCGGCTGATGGTCCGGCCGATATACGCGGATTCGTGCCGAACCATGCGGGCCGGTCACGGTTTCATCCTTGCTGGTTACGCCTTCGATCGCGGGCATATTCGCCAGCATCGTCGTCACCATTTTTTTCATCTTCACTCGCGCCGCCGGAATTTCACTCAGATCCAACGGACGATCGGTCGGCATCTTCTCCAATACGGCTCTCAGCTCAGGATCCAATTGGTCGACAAAGTTTATGGCCACGATTTCCCTCCGAGTTTACGCCGCGCAGCTTATCGCAGGATTGACGGAAGGTATAAGCGCCCGGCTCACGCGAGAGCACCTGACCGTATCGCGGACCGGTCGCGCATGCGTCTCGGCAGGGCTAGCTCACGCTACCGTTCGAATCGAAAATTGCGGATCCGGGCGGTGGTTCGCGCCGCTCCCCAATCGTTATGGAAAGACGCGGGGGCTGATGCGATCCAGTGGGCAGCGGGCGAAGTATGTACAGATACGCTGAGTCGCCGTGGGATTGGTAGTTCGTAAGCTTCGACTAGTTGCGCGAAGCCGACCAGGAACCGCTGGCGCTCCCGCCATCGAAACTACAGGACCAACTCCCGCTGGCAGATGCGGCTCCCCCGGCGACGCATTTAAAGGAGCCGCCAAAGCTGCAGTCCGCGCCCGGCGACACTCCGCCGCTGACTCCGAAACTGCCGCCGGTTCCCGAAAGCGTGCCGCTGCCGGATGCAGGCTGCGAAACGTTAATTGTCTTGCCGCTGACGCTAAAGGCGACTCCACCGCTGACTGACTGACTCCCGGCGGACGTGACCGCCGTGCCCGAATAGCTGCCGCTGTAGCTGCCGTCGCATGCGGCCCCGGCAGGGGTTGATGTCGCGGTGGGGGTCGGTGTTTGTGTCCGGGTTGGCGTGGGCGTGGGCATGGTTGAATTCTTGATCTCTTCTGCCGCGGCATTCTGCGCGCCCGTCAGAACATCGACCACGCTACCCATCGCTCCCGTCAATGCACCGCTCCCACCAAGGGCGGCAAGCTGCCCATTAAGCGTGTTAACCGCCGGTCCGATAGCGGAGCCCAGTGTCGCTGCTTCCTGCTGGCTGGGCGTGTTAAAGATCATGCCTGACAGTGCCCAGACAGTCGCTGCGGTCAGCGCGGTGCCCATTGCTATCAGCACTCCTACCGGCACTGCTGCTCCCGCCAACACCGCGGTGCCGGCAACCAGCGCCATCGCCCCGAGCCCACCAACGTCGATCGCGATGATGTTCGCCGCAACCGCCTGCTTTGCTGCCAGGTAGAGATCCCCCATCGCACCGCCGCAATCGACACTGGTGGCGGCACAGTCCAGCACTTCGCTGACGGCGGTCCCGAAGGAGCTGGCAGCAGCTATGACAAAATCCGGGGCGACGCCGGCATCTATTTGCGCGGCAGCTATGTTCTGCACTGAATTATTTTCGGCCACCAACGCCGCCACCAGCATCCCGTCCGCCTGGGCCAAATCGCCCGCTGTCATCGTGAGCGCCCTACCGGACAGGGCGCCTACGTCGACGCTGGTCGCGCCCTCCGTAAGCGGTTCCAGAGTTGCTGCCAAAGAGTTCATGCCTTTGGCCAGATTGTTAATCGCCTGATCGTTGGCCGGCGTGTCAAAGGGAGTTCCCTTGATAAAGCTCAACTGGTCGGAGATGAAGATTGCCCCTGTCTGCAGATACGCCAGGGTGACCGCACCCGGCACGGCGATTGTGCTGGGTACCGCCGCGGCCATCACCTGGAAGTTGCTGATGGTGTTTGAGCTGATGCCGCCCTGCACAAGCTTGACGCTGACCGTGTCGTCGATCGAACTGCCGGAGCTGTTCAGGAAGGCCGGCACCCCTACGTTCAGTGAATTCGCGCTCGTCACAGCGGCTGCAACCGGAAAGGATTGCCCGCTGTTATCGGTGAAGACCATCGAAGGCGAAGCGTTCTGCTCGAAACCGCTGCCCGTTACCGTGAGCGTGGAATACGACTGCCCGGAACTGCCTCCCAACGAAGAAATCGATAGCGTAGGCGTCTGAGTCGCTGTCGGCGTTGCCGATTTGGTCGGGGTGGGTTTCGAGGTTTTGGTTGGTTTAGCGGTCGAGGTCTTGGTCGGCGTCGGAGTTTTCGTCGGCTTTGGCGTCGCGGTCTTCGTAGGCTTCGGCGTCTTGGTTGGTTTTGGAGTCGGAGTTTTCGTGGGTTTCGGAGTCTTGGTCGGCTTCGGCGTTTTGGCCAAAATGCCGACCGCTGATTGCGCAGTCTCCTGAACGGCTTGCGACTGCGAAATGGTGGCGCTGTCGTTTGCCTCAGCCGCAGTCAACGGTCCTGGCGGCACATAAAGCGCAACTAGGTAAATAAGAGCTTGGGAGAGATAGCGTCGGAGTGGCGGTCTCACTTCTGCTCCCTCGGCTAGAACCAGTCAGCCTGGATAACCAAGACTGGGCTATTCATTCTAATTTATGGTCAAGACTCGGAATTTACAACCATCACTTTTCCAGTGGAGCTCAAACGTGCGATTTCATGCACGAATCACGGAACGGTCTTCTTCTCTTTCGCGGCCCGGCGCTCGCTTGCCAGTGGATGCATCACCCCGGCTCCCGCTGGCCACACTCCCGATGGGAATCGCGTCGCCAGCGAAATCTGCTGCGCATGCGCCGAGAGTCTTGCCCAGATTTCATATGGCATCGCGGGTTGGAAGTTCGCGTCTTCGTACCACGGCGCCATGTATTCAACATTGGGCATCGCCCTGATCTCGCGGCTCAGATTCGGCGTTCCGCCATGCCACGCGCGAGTGTCGCGGAAAATCGCAGCTCCAGCAGGCGCGCCGACGACCGTCGAGAGCCGCATCCACTCCGGCTCGTCTATCGGAGATGGTGGATGACCCGCATGCGCCTGGGTCCCGGGAATCTGGCGGATCGGGCCGTTCTCCCACGTCATGTCGGTCATCAAAAAATTGATCGTCACGACCGGTGGCGTGCGCTCGATTACTCGATGGAACCCTCGAATGTCCTGCTCTCCCGCGTTGGCGCCCGGCTCAATACCGAGTCGCCGCGCCTGCTCGATGCGCGCGGGCGGCATCTGGAAATGCTCCCTGTCTCCATCCGTGTGCAGCGCCTGATACTCGATCGCGCCCGGCAGGCAAAGATCGCCTCCGGCACCCAGAACTTTATAGTCGGTCCCGCCGAAGATGCGGGTGAGTATCGGAGTCGTGGTCGGCAGATCGATCATCGAGGCCCACACCGGGTCGTGCAGCAAATGCCGCGATGCGGACGCGGTTCCGTAGCTGTAGCGGTGAGGTAACCGGTACGACTCGGTTAAATACTTGCGCCCGCCCACACCGGGAATCTGCAGAATCTTCTTGAGAACCGCGGCGCTTGCGGAACGGAATGTTTCAAGTTGTCCGCTGTTCAGAACATCTCTCACCACCACGAAGCCGTCACGGAAGAAGATCCGCACTGCCCTTTCGACTTCGTGCGGTTCAAGAATTTCCAGACCCTGGATTCCGTTGTGGGCGCGCAGATGCTCACGCAATGCGTGCACTTCCGGATCGTCGTAGACCCTGCGCTTCGGAGCCCGGGGATCCGCCGCGCTGAAACCCTTCTCGCGTACGAACGGCCGGCCCGCATCGTCCACCGTCTCGTTGGGCAAGGTCAGCGCGCACCAGCCCACCTCCGTCTCACCGTGGACCTTGATGTGCTCAAGCTCGCCCATCTGCGGGGTGCGCAACTGCGCCGTCATCCGCCCCGAGGATCTCAATCATATCGGCCTTGCCGGCTGCGCGCCGCGTCCGTTCCGCAGCTGCTCAAATCCCCCGTAAACAAAGACCGGATCGTCGAGGTCAATGGCCGGCAGAATGTCTTTTTCCCGCCAATAGTCCTGCGTATGTTGCCATTCCGGCTTGTTGCCGCGTTTGGGCAGCAGGTCCATCGCACGCATGAGATAGCCCGGATTGAAATTCTCGGGATCGATCCAGGGTAACAACGGCATGTCCTGGTCCTCCGGCCTGAGCGCCGGCGCGACTTTCCTCGCCCCGATCGATTTCATGTGGTTGAGCAGGCGGCACACGAAGTCGGCTATCAGGTCGACCCTCAGTGTCCAGCTCGCGCGGAAGTATCCGAACACCCAAACCAGGTTCGGCACGCCCGTAAACATCATGCCGCGATAGGTAACCGTGTCCGAAAACACCAGCGGCTTGCCGTCGATCACGAAGGCGATATCTCCAAGCACGTTCAGGTTGAAACCGGTGGCCGTGACGATGATGTCGGCCTCGAGCAGCTTGCCCGACTTGAGGAGAATTCCTGCCTCCGTGAAGCGGTCTATCTCGTCTGTCACGACCGAGGCCTTGCCGGCGGCGATCCCCCTGAACAGGTCCCCATCCGGTACAAATGCTATCCGCTGCTGCCACGGCCTGTAGCGCGGAGTGAAGTTCTTCTCCACTTCGTCGGGGCTGAGATAGGCGCGAACTCCCGCCAGCAGCTCCTGCTTCACGGCTTCCGGCTCGGTGAATGAACGGCGCGTGAAGACCGCCTGGTCGTGCAGGATCTTGCGGCGCACGATTTCATGGATCCAGGATTCGTCGATCTGCAGATCGCGCAGTGTATTCGCCAGCTCGTTCTCGTTGAGCGCTGGAATAAAATAGGTCGGCGAACGTTGCAGCACCGTGATGTGGCGGGTGTCACCGGCCATCGCCGGGACGATCGTCGCCGCGGTGGCGCCCGAGCCAATTACGATCACGTTCTTGTCCTTGTAATCGAGATCTTCCGGCCAGGTCTGCGGATGCACGATTCGGCCCTTGAACTTGTCCATCCCCGGCCACTCGGGCGTGTAACCCTTCGAGTGCCGATAGTATCCCTGGCACATCCAGAGAAAGTTTGCCGAGAAGTGCGCCGTCTTCCCGGTGTCCGTCTGGACGGCCTCGATCGTCCAGAGATTGTCGTTGCTCGACCATTGCGCCGAAATGATCTTGTGGCGATAGCGGATATGTCGGCCGAGGTCGTTCTCCTCGATGACTTCGCCCAGGTAGGCGCGGATTTCCGCCGCCGTCGCGATCGGCGCTCCGATCCACGGCTTGAACCGGTAGCCGAAGGTATAAAGATCGCTGTCCGACCGAATTCCCGGATAACGATGAGTTAGCCACGTGCCGCCAAAGCTCTCTTGCGTCTCGAGGATCACGAAGCTGGTACCCGGACACTGCTTGGTGAGGTGATATGCACCTCCGATCCCGGAGATCCCCGCTCCTACCACGACGACATCGAAATGCTCGGTTTTGCCGACTGCGCCGTTCCCGGGTGTCGCTTTGCGCTGGGCCGGCTTCCCGTCTTCGATCTGGGTGTCCATAGCTTAACCTCTCGCTCGTTCCTCACCTTTGGCGATTTAGCAAAGTCGCCTGCAAGAACACTTGTAGCGAAGCCGGGCGCATTTGTCGTGCCAAGTAAAGGATGAATAAACCGGTCTGTTCGCGTAAATCTCCGCCGCCAAAGGAAACATTGGAGCGCAACTGTCTCGATAGGCGTCAGGAAATTCGCCGACCTGGCCCGGGTCTTGTCGGGTTCAGCACCTGTGCACGCGCACAAAACGCCCTGGCCTGCGTCTATGCTCTACCTGACCTCTGGCGAGAAACGGCGCGTTACAGAGGTCCGCCGGGGACCAGAGTCACTGGCTCCAATTTGGGTCGGCTGTCGGATCGAGCGGTAGCCCTCCTGCTTGAGCCCCGCCGGAGTTTTGATCGCCGGATTGTTGACTGGCCTGCGGTGCTGCCTCGCACTCGCTGCTGCTGCCATGGTTCGCGGCGACGCATTGGACGTAGCTCGCTCGCGATTGCTCGAGCTTCTGCTCCGTGTCGGACTCCATGGAGGCCACGCAGCCCCACACGGCCGTGCCGGCCAGGAACACCATCGACACCATTAGCTTCCGATTCATCTCCTGTCCCACGCAGACGAGACGAGGGCTCCGTTAGTATGACGAGCCCGGCTCCCGATCGGTTTCCCGGTGACAATTCGGCAAAGGTAGCCGTCTTTTGCCCGACGAGAAAATCGGAAGGCCCCCACACCGAATATTACGCCACTCGGTCGGCTGGAGCAGATGCGCGGCAATCGCTGAATTCAAGGGCCTGGCCTCGCTCGCCGCCCGGGAGTGTCACCGACCCGCTCCAACAGGATAAACTCTCGCGACATCGGAAAGGAGAGCAGCATGGATGTTATCGAAGCAATGGAAACGTGCAGCGCGGCGCGCTACCTGAAACCGGATCCGGTCCCGCAAGATCTCATCGAGCGCGTTATCTACGCTGCTACCCGCGCATCGAGTCCCGGCAACAGCCAGGCATGGGATTTCATCGTCGTTCGCGATCGCGAGCTCAAGCAGAAAATTCGCGATCTCATAGCGCCCCGATTCCAGGCGATGCGCGCGAGCGCGCCTGCCGGCGGCCAGGTCACCAATAAAATGCTTGCCGGCGCGACACACCTCGCGGATTCCTTGCACGAAGTCCCGGCCATCATCTTGGTTTGCGGCCCCGTCGCTTACCCACCCAACGCCCCGCGGGAACAATTCGTATGGTCGGCTCTATACCCGGCAGCGCAAAACCTTATCGTGGCCGCCCGCTCGCTCGGTTTGGGAACGACTTTCACCACCTTTCACATGTTCATCGAATCCGAACTGCGCGACCTGCTCGGAATTCCCGGGGAAGTGCGATTCGGCGTGATGATTCCCATCGGATGGCCACGCGACGAGTTCGTCAAGGTCAAGCGGAAGCCGATTGCCAAGGTCATTCATTGGGACAGATGGAGCGACTAGTAGCCGTCGCGCCCGCACGGACGACGGGAACTCACGTCTGAACAAGAAGTGATAAGAGAGCCCGACGTGTCGGGCTCTCTCAGATCGAACTCGCGTTATTCGGGTACCGCCTCGCCCGACCCGCCAAACTCCTTGGGGAAATCTCTCAGCTTCGGCAACCCGTCCTTCATCGGCAGAACCGTCTCCGCATAGTTCACGTGCACCGCAGGCACGAACTTCAACGTCGGCAGCGTCGCCGCGAATACATCCACCATTCCCAGCGGCGGATGATTCGTCATCAGGTGACCGCCGCATTTCTTGCAGTATTGCCGATGGCTCAGCTCGGTTTTCTTGAACGTGGCGATGTTTTCGGCGCCCGCGCTTACCTTGACGTTCTCCGGCTTCCACAGGCTGAACGCGTTGACCGGGCCGCCCGACCACGATCGGCACGATCGGCAATGGCAATATCCCATCGCCTCCGGCTGACCCGAAACCTCGAGCTTCACCGCGCCGCAGAAACATTCGCCCTTGTGTGATGTGGCCACTTTTCTCGCTCCTTACCGGACACGCTGATGGCAGATGAGGCAGTTCTGGTGCGAACTCGTCTCTGCCAATAAATTCCCTGATAAGCAGGCAAAAATAAAGGGGATTTCCTCATTTTCGGTGCTGTTTTGCTCCCGTTGGCGACAGAAAACCATATGTCCTTCCTCGCTTTTTGCGGGTAATTCCCTAGTTAAGCGAACAGGGAATTTTAAACGCGGAACAGGGAATTAAATCGCATATCTGGGAACTTCTTTCGCGCAACAGGGAGCTCGCAAAGAAAAGAGAAGCCCTGCAGAACACCCGGGGCCCTTAAACCGAAGATTCAGTCCTTTATGAGAGGACCACAGGATAGCAGAAGCCTGGATAGTAACGTGAGCATCCGCGTTGCGGGTATTACACGCCCGGTCTCTTGGTCAATAGTAGATCGAGTTTTCGGTAGGGACAGGCACGCTCGCCCGGGCGATCGACTTGAGCGGATTTCGATGGCGCGATATCGTCGCTGAGCTCTCGACCGCCAAAAAGACCTGAACACTATCTTTTGTTTCTGTGCCCCGATGGCTCGCTGGATAACCGCCCCGGTCAATGTCCCGGCATTCGTATTTTTGCGAAACGAGGAAAACACTTGTCGCTCGTACTAGTCTCGAAGGAGATCTCCAATGTTTCAAGTCCGGCCCTTGGATGCTGACGTACCGATTTTCAATCAACTTCAGACCGAACAGTCACCCGTCATTCTTGTCAACGTCTTACGCGTCGCTGAGGCGGATATACCAGCGATGCTGAAGGCGTGGACGCAGGACGGAGAATGGATGAAACGGCAAGCGGGTTTCATTTCCACTCAGCTTCATCAGGGAATTGGCGGTAGCACCGTGTTTCTCAACTACGCGGTATGGGAGTCGGTGGCTCATTATCGCGCGGCTTTCAACGACCCCGAGTTCAGGGCGGCGGTGGAGCGCTATCCCTCTTCCGTGATCGTCTCACCGCATCTGTTCAAACGGCTTTCGATCCCAAATTTATGCGTGGGTCCCTAGCAAATTTGCCAACTGGGCACGAGCGAGGCTTCGATAGCTGGCGCGGGAGGCGCTAACACCCCAACTGGGACCGCCAAATCAGCGGACAGAGAGAATCGTCCGCACAAGGCCGTATCAGCTTATGCCATGCATTCTCCAGTCCCGTTGAGGTAGGGAAAATAGCGGCATCGGCGCTATTAGTTCGCTGTCGACGGAGAATCGCCGGAAATCGAGACTCAATGGCGGAGAGGGAGGGATTCGAACCCTCGGTCCCGGTTACCCAGGACGCCAGATTAGCAATCTGGTGCCTTCGACCACTCGGCCACCTCTCCGCATCAAGATGGGTGGAACGGTCGACTCGCAGCCGACCAAGATATCAGGTTCCGCAATCGCGAGAAAAAGGCTTCAGCCCCCGCCACGGAAACCGATCCAATCGAGCAGAGACCTCACGCGATCCTCGGTAGTCAAGTCTCCCTCGAGCCGGATGTACCGGCACGGTAGCGATGTCATCCACTTTTCGTGAAGCGCGAGGCTGCGCATGCTCTCGTCTGCCCGGTCGTACTTCGATGCCCATTCGATGAATTCCAGATGATGCATTCGCAGCGCCCCACCCTCCTCGATCGCGTTGCCGTAGCGCTGTCGTTCGCGCGCCGCGATGCGCTCCATCCGGACGTCGTGCGGGATGTACAAGAAGACCGCAAGCTCGAACCGCTCGATAAAGATGTCGCCCCATCCGCAGAGCGAGCCTGACAGCACCCACCGCGAATGGCCATCGAGTGCCCCGGCGAGCATTGCCTGGCGCATCGGAACCGGCCGGATTTCCTGAAATGGAGCCTCGGTCGGCTCCCAGAAGAATGTGTCGGTGTCGAGATGCGCATGGCCAAACCGCTCGCTGAGCGCGGCAGCCATCGTGGTCGTGCCTGATCCCGATGCGCCGAAGATATGAATTCGGTCTGGGATGGAGACTTTCATTTGCTCAAGACCGTTGTCTGCCCTTCAGTGTTTGAGCCGTGATAAAGGGGAACATGAACACCCGGCCAAAGCGACTCCCCTTCATCATTTCCGCCGCCTCAGTCCCGGAAAGACACCACCGCTACCCCAATAGCAACGAAAACACGGGGCACACGCGCGGCATCGGCGCGGCTGCGGGTCTCCGCAAGATCGGCGTCAACCTGGTGCGATTGCTTCCGGGCGAGCGCAGTTCATGGCCTCACGCCGAAGAAAAGGAAGAAGAGTTCGTTTACGTTCTGGAAGGCAACGTCGATGCGTGGATCGATGGGACGACTCACCCGATGAAGCCCGGCGACCTTGCCGCATTTCCCTCCGCCACCGGCATCTCCCACTGCTTCATCAACAACACCCGGCGCAAGGTGTTGTTGATGGTCGGGGGCGAA
>DATJWT010000224.1:0-6049 GCA_035500975.1 Binataceae bacterium (SeqCode) | reverse complement strand
AGTTGAGCATCCAGACCATCACCGCAAAGCCCAGGCGCAGTCGCAACGTGGCCATGTTCGCCGCCGCGTTGATCGTCTTCGCCCAGCTCGCCGGCGCCGCTCACTTTCACAGCTTTGGCGACTCGCGCCATTCCGCCCATGCGCAAATCAGAGCGGATGCCGACCTCTGTCCAGTCTGCCTGATTGCATTCCACGCGCCGGCTGCGTCTCCGCCGGCTATCACGCAATTTTTGTCTGTACTCGAAAGTAGCTCGACCTCCGTCGCCAGCCGGGTTGAGATTACGCGGACAGCGTTTGAGGTCCCCCTCGGCCGCGCTCCGCCCGCATCATTCTAGGCTCCCGCTTTTCCAGGACATCTGAGTTTTCGGCACACGCGACCGTTCGCGCGTGTGCGAATCGCGGGTTGTGTACCAGGCGGTACGCAACCGCATGGGAGGTTTGTGATGCGAAGAGTAAGGATGCTGGCCGCCTTGGCCTGTCTTTTGACCATGATGGCGGGTGTAAAGATTGCTGGCGCGGCCGAAGGCGCGGCCAAGAAAAACGGCAAGGCCGTCACCGGAACCGCGACCGATGCGCTCGGACGCCCGATGGAGGGCGTCAAAGTAGTTCTACAGACACAGGACGGGAAAATCGTCGGTCGCTCCGTGACTGACAAGGATGGCCATTTCGCGTTTTCAAATGTCGCGCCTGATCTCTATATGATTGTCGCGAACAAGACCGAGTTCAAAACCGCTCTCGCGCTGGTAACAGTGACTGCGGCCGGCGCCAAGCCCGTGGAACTGGCGATGGAGGCGCAGGCGGCGCTCAGCTTGCAGCTCCGGGCGCAGAAGCTGAACCAGGCTCGCAACGATCTGAGCCCTGAAACCGGCAGTAGCGTCTATCGATTCAGCCAGCAGGCAATTGACCAGATGCCCGCCGGCAACAATACCCCCATGAACCAGGTGCTCTTGCAGGCGCCCGGCGTGGTGCAGGATTCGTTTGGGCAGCTGCACATTCGAGGTGAACATGCGGAAATCCAGTACCGCATCGACGGTATCGAATTGCCGGAGGGAATCGCCGCGGGCTTTTCTCAAACGTTGAGTCCGCGAATGGCCTCGAGCATATCGCTACTCGAAGGTACCTTGCCTGCGCAGTACGGCTACCACACCGCGGGGATTGTCTCGATCCAGACCAAGAGCGGCGAAATCGAAAACGGTGGAAACCTCGGAATGTATGGCGGCCAGCGGGGAACGCTCAATCCGAGCATGGAAGTAGGGGGTACCAAGGGTGACTTGTCCTACTACGCTACAGGATACTTTCTACAGAACGATCGCGGCCTGGAACCGCCCACGCCCGGCCCCGAGGCGATCAACGACACAACTCAACAAGGAAACGGGTTCGGCATCGCCAACTATTTCTTGAATGCGACCACGAGGCTGAGCGCGTTTGGCGGGTTCAACGTTGCCCACTACGACATTCCGGCGAATCCGGGCCAGCCGCAGGTCTATTCGCTTGCTGGCACACCCGTCTATCCGTCGGAGAACGTTGATGAGACCCAGCTGGAGCAGAATTACTTCGGTGTGCTCGCACTGCAGGGCGTGTTGCACGAGGACATCGACTACCAGGTCGCAGGCTTCAGCCGGTATTCCACGCTGTCGTTCCATCCCGATGACATGGGCGACCTGATCTTCAACGGCCAGTCGAGCCGGGTATTCCGCAGCGATTGGGCCAGCGGCATGCAGGGCGACTTCGCCTACCGCGGCATCGCCGACCACACCTTTCGCGCTGGATACTTGTTCCAGGGCGAGCGCGCCGAGTTCGACAACCACTCACTCACCTTTCCCGGAGCACCCGGGGCACAGACCTCGAACCATCCGATTTCCATCGTCGACAATCGCGCCGAGACAGTCTGGCTGTACGGAATCTACATCCAGGATGAGTACCGGCCGCACTTCCTGCCCAAGCTCACGGTGAACTACGGCGGGCGATTCGATCTCTACGACGGGTTCACACGCTCATTTCAGTTCAGCCCTCGCTTCACCGCGGTTTACCAGCTTTTTGAGCCGACCACAGTGCACGCGGGCTACGCGCGATATTTCACGCCACCCCCCACCGAAAACGTGGCGGTGGGAGATATCAAGGCCTTTGCCGGCACCGTGGCTGAGCCGGAAGTGAAAGCCGACTCCAACATCGCGCCGGAGCGCTCCAATTACTTCGACTTCGGGGTTACTCAGAACCTGCCCTTCGGCATTAGAACCGATGTAGACAGCTACCTGAAGTTGTCCAGCCAGCTAATTGATGAAGGCCAGTTCGGTGCCACCCTCATCTTTACACCGTTCAACTACAACAGCGGCCGCCAGTACGGGGTGGAAGTCTCAAATACCCTTGAGCAGAAAAACCTGAGTGCCTATGCGAACTTCACCTACTCGGTCGCGCAGGGCAGTACGGTCACCTCTGACCAGTTCTTGTTCGGAAAGGACGAACTCGCCTACATAAGTTCCCACTACATCTTCCTCGACCACGACCAGACCTTCACCAGCTCCGAGGGAGTTGCATACAATTTTCATGGCTTCCTGTTCACCGCCGATGGTATCTACCAGAGCGGGCTGCGCAGAGGATTCGCCAATACCGGCAATCTTCCCTATTACATCCAGCTCAACCTCGGTATCGTGAAGAAGATGGTATTGCCGAATATCGGCGGCGTTGAGCTTCGCGTGGTCATGCAGAACGCGAATGACCACATCTACCAGATTCGCAACGGCTCCGGGATTGGCGTGTTCTCCAGCCAGTACGGCCCCCGCCGCGCCGTATTCGGAGGGATAAAATGGGACCTGCCGTGGGGCAAAACCGCTTCCAACTAGAATGAAATTCCAGGGACAAAAGTCGAATGAATGAACTGAGAGTTGCGTGGGAGGCGATCGGCTACGGCGGCGCGATGGTCTATCCGCTGTTGTTGCTGGGCGCTCTCGCGTTGATCATCATCCTCGATCGCACAATCGCGTACGCGCGATGCCTCAGGCTGCCGGACGAAGTTCCGAGCTTGATCGAAACTTACGGATTCGCCTGGAGCGAACTGGAGCGCAAGATCAAGGAACTGGGCCCATCCAACGCGTATGGGCGATTCCTTGGGGTGATTGCCGCTAACCGCGACCACCCCGCGTGGTGGGTCGAATCGCGCGCCGGAGATGAAGCCGGACGAATCGAGAAGACGCTGAGCCGCGGCCTCTGGGTCCTCGAAACTGTCGTTACCGCTGCACCCCTGATGGGCCTCCTCGGCACCATTACCGGCATGATGCAGGCGTTCAAGGTTATCGGCGGCTCCGGACTCGTCGCTCCTACCCAGGTCACCTCGGGTGTTGCGCAGGCCTTGATAGCCACGGCGCTCGGCTTGCTGATCGCTCTACTCGCGCTGTTCGGGTTCAACTTCTTCTCGCGTATGCAGTCGCAGGCGCTCGACCAGATGGAACGTCTCGGCTCCAAGCTGGCTGACCACATTCGCCTCGACCAGGAAACCGGCGATGTGCGAACCGCGGGACAGGTCCGTCCGACGCCGAAGGAGAGGGCGGCGCGATGAAGATCCAGCGCTCGCGCAGCTATCGCCACGGCCGCATCGAGATCATCCCGATGATCGACGTGATGTTCTTTCTGCTCGTCACCTTCATGCTCGCATCACTCTCGATGCAGAGTCTCAACTCGATCACTGTGAACCTGCCCCAAGGCAACGCGGAGAATCTTCAGCATAAGGAGCCGGTCACGCTGACTATCACCAAGGACAGCCAGCTCCTCGTCGACAAAACTCCAACTACCCTGGAGAATCTCGCCTTTGCTCTGAAGCCGATGCTAAGCCCCGGCGACCCTGGCGTCGTCGTCAATGCCGACAGCGCTGCTCCGGAAGGAATAGTCGTGCAGGCGATGCTCCAGGCGCGGCGGGCCGGAGTGGAGCACTTCCTGATCGCGGTCAAGCGTCAATGAGCGAAGCCGTCCATCTCCAGCGGCTGCCCGAGCTCGACGATCCGTGGCGGCGGCTTCCGTGGGTAACCCTCGCCGCGATTGCAATCTGGATCGCGTTGCTCGCATTCTTCTCGTTTCTACTAGAACGATCCGCGCCTCCCCCCGCCGAGATCAAGCCGGTTGAAGCGCGCATCATCGAGCTTCCGCCTGAGGTAGGTGGACTAGCGGGGGGAGGTGGAGCGCCCGCGCACGCCCCACCAGTCTCGGTGCCGAAGCCGAAGGCTGCTCCTGTGCATGTTCGTCCGGCGGTAAAGCCGAAAAAGAGCGAGCCGCCGCCGATGCCGGTTTCGCCGAACGGCACTGCCACCACCTCCGCCGCTTCCGCGCAGCCTCCCGCGACATCAAGCGGCGCAGGTAATGGAGGCGCGAGCACCGAAGGTGGCGCAGAAGGGGGAATCGGAAATGGCGTTGGTAGCGGCACAGGTTCTGGTGGAATTGGCAGCGATAGCCTGGGAGCTCATGCGCTCTATGCTCCTGTTCCGGAAATTCCCGACGATCTCCGCGAGGAGGCCATCAATACCGTCGCCATCGCGCATTTCAGGGTGACTTACGACGGCCAGATTACCGTTTCGCTGGTGAAGATGACCGAGAATCCGCGACTCAACAAGCTCATTCTCGATACGCTGAAGCAATGGCGTTTCTTCCCCGCGATGAAGAATGGCGTCGCCATCGACTCTGAATTCGACCTCAGGATTCCGATTACCGTCCAGTAATCGCCAGCCGCGATCTCCTGGAGAAGCACAGGCTTTAGCCGGTGTCCTTCCTCGCCGCGCGATGCCGTGTCCGCTATGGTGATGCTTCACGATGGCCACCCGCGATCTGTTTGATGCGATCGATTTTCTCAAGCGCGAAGGCGAGGGTCTGCTCCGTCGCTTTGCCCGAAGCCATCGCGATGTCTCGTACATCGAACTCCGATTCGAGGTCGTCGCCAGCCGTTCGGCTGCCGCCATCAACGGGGAGCCGCGCGACAGCGGCGAGAATGAAAACGCCGCGTTTGGCGTCGCGGTGCAGGTCGCTGCGCCTTCGGGCGCGATGGGCCACGGACAGGCCGGCGCCGAAGTCGGCGCGCTCGCGCGCCGGCACGACAAGCTGATGCTGTCGCTGCGCGATGCGCTCGGCCGCGCTCACGATCGCGCGCGCGCCAGTGCCCGCGAAAAATCCGCGCTCATCAAGTCGTTGGGTGCTGCCGCGCAGAGCCTCGAGCTGATTCCCGTTCCACCGCCTCCGCCAATCCGCGATGACGTCGATGCAGTGTTTCGCAAAGACCCGCGCGCTACCGCAATCGACGACCTGAACCGGCTCGCGCTCGATGCATCGAAGGCAGTTAGCGGCCTCGGCACGTCAATCGCTTTCAATGTCGCCGCCGCAATGACCGAATTGCGGCGCGAGCTCTTTCTGAACAGCGCCGGCAGCGTGATCACCCAGGCCTTCGCGTTCTCACAGGGCGACTGCTACGTGGTGGCGCAGGACGGCGATGGCCACCAGGAGAGCTACGACACGATCGGCCAGCAGCGCGGCTTCGAATGTCTCGAGGAAGGGTGGCAGGGCGAGTTGATGCCCAATCCGAACCTTTCAGGCTTTGCGATCGATCTCGCCAAGGAAGCTCAGCAGCTCGCAGCCGCTCCCGTTCTCAAGCCGCCCGACGGCGAGGTGGTGGTTGTGACCGATCCGCATTTTAACGCGCTTATCGCGCACGAAATCGTGGGTCATCCGAGCGAAGCCGATCGCGCGCTGAAGATGGAGGCCGCATATGCAGGCCGTAGTTGGTTCCTGCGCTCGCTCGCATCCAACGAGCTGGGCCGGATGGTCGGATCGGCGCTGCTTTCGGCGTGTTCCGATCCTTCGCTCGATGGGTACGGACACTATCGCTACGACCATGAAGGCACGCCGGGGCGCCGCGTGATGCACATCGACCGCGGCGAGTTCGCGGGCTTTCTCAACTCGCGATCGACGGCCGCGGTGCTGGACGCGGAGCCCAACGGCTCTGCGCGCGCCAGCGAACTCTGGCACGTCCCACTGATCCGGATGTCCAACACCTTCTTTCTTCCCGGCGAGACCC
>DATJWT010000223.1:0-21900 GCA_035500975.1 Binataceae bacterium (SeqCode) | reverse complement strand
GACTCCGCGCCCGGAACGGATCACCGGTGTTTTGCAATCAAGGACGGTCGTCTATATCGACGGCGAGTCGTGGTTCAACCCTTACGTTGATAGTTACGACCGCAAGGGCCAACTGTGGAAGACGCAACTCTACCTGCTGACCTATCGGGACCGCCCGGTTCCGGATGCCAAAGTTGCCGTCTATCCGTTCAAGCGCGAATTCATCGTGGCCGCATCTAGTATCGATACGCAGTCCGGGATGGTGACCACGTGCTATCTGCCGAGCCCCAACTCTCCGGAACGCGAGTGCTGGTACATCAACATGGGAGCAGTCGATCGTGAATTCTTCACGACCGAGGCAATGGCGCGCGCTGGTCACTAGGCAAGACGAGCCGTCGGACAAACAAAAAGGGCGGCGCTTTTGGCGTCGCCCTTTCTTTTCTGTTCAAGGTGTCGCGCTACTTGATCGCAAGCGCGTTCGGAGGCGACCCCACTCCGCCCGGGACATTGAGCGGCGCGGAAGTCAGGAAGAAATCGTATCTTCCGTCGGCGGCGCAATCGTCGGCCAGCCCTTCCAGGTTCCACATCTCGCCTATCGGCATCCCGAAGAAGGCCAACATGTGAAAATGCAGGAAGCTCGGATCGTCGGGCGGCTTCGGCAGCGCCTCCAGCGCCGGCGAGTCCGATGCGATCGCGGCCAGGTGATGGTCCCAGATCCAGCGAGCCACGCGGTCGGTCCCCTCGATTCCCGGCACCACCGTCTCCTGCGCCAGCTCTGCCTTTAGCTCGTCGCTCGCCGACAGGTAGAACTTCGTCCATCCGATTCGTATCAGCAGGATGTCTCCCGGCTGCAGCTTGACCTTCTCGGCCGCCAAAGTAGCTTCCAGGTCTTCCAACGGAACCGACTCAGGCTTCGTGTAGTTGATCGATTTCCCAACCCGGTCGTAGTGGCGCGCGATGTCCGCCAACACCCCGCGCCCCGCGATTCCGCGTCGGGCAAGGTTGTCGATTCCCAGGCGCGTGCCTCCGCGCCCGGTTATCTCGCGGTCAGGGATGCCGTTGTATGCCCCGAATGCAGGATGCTTGACGTGGCACAGCGCATCCCATTGGGAAGACGCCTGCGGGTAGAAATTGTCCAGGTAGTCATCGAGCACGAACTCGGCATTCGGGAAAATCTTTACCGTGTGGGTGTGCTTGCCGCGCGTGAACAGCGGCGGGTCCGGAATGTTGATTGGCAGGTTGAGCGCGAACACCTTGCCGCTGCGAATCGATGAGGCCGCGGCTCGCACCCGCTCCGGCGACAGGAGGTTGATTGTTCCGACCTCATCCTCGTCCCCGAACACTCCCCAAGCGGCTCCTTGCGGCGCGCCCGCGCGGACCGGGAGTTGATCGTAGCTGGGAACCTTGGGACCAGCCGCTGGGCGCTGGCTCGGCTTTCGCGCGGCCTTCTTGGGCGCAACCTTGCGCGCCACAGCTTTCGCGCGAGGCTTCGACTTCGCTCGTTTCGGACTGGTTTTTTTCTTCGGTTTCGATTTGGCCACGGTTTCCCTCCTGTGGGGCAAGACGCAATCCCCTCTCAATAGCAAGTCGGCTGGTAATCTCAAGGTTTGCCGGATTGCCCGCTCTGACGGGAAGTCCGACGTCCTCGAATTCCGATTCTCTCGTGCAGAGGCCGGACGATTGGCGCCCGAAAGTCCTTGTTTGATGTTCTCAACCGGTGTTATGCTGCCTTTTTGCTCCTTGCTCCAACTTGGGGCTTGAATCCATAAGGAGGATTTGGCGCATTGCGGCGCTACGAAACCATTTTCATTCTCAAGCCCGACCAGGGCGAATCACAGGTTAAAGACGCCGTCCGGCGGTTCGAAGGCCTCGTCAGCCAGGGTGGCGGCGAGATGATCGAAACCGACGAATGGGGCTCCCGCGAGCTTGCCTACCGTATCAGGGGCGAGCGCCGCGGCTATTACGTCCGGCTCGACTACGTCTCCGAGGGCGCCGTGATGAACGAGGTAGAGAGAAATCTCAAGCTCTCGGACGCGGTGCTGCGCTACTTGTCGGTATTGATCGAAACCGATGCC
The DNA here is from genome assembly GCA_035500975.1 of Binataceae bacterium (SeqCode). Classification (GTDB taxonomy): domain Bacteria; phylum Desulfobacterota; class Binatia; order Binatales; family Binataceae; genus JAFAHS01. Next base: position 19,846 of record DATJWT010000223.1, on the reverse strand, counting down.
GATCCGGCCAAGGTGCGCGAAGAAATCGAAGCGCGTAATCGGCGTATCGCGGAAGCTCGCGCCGCCGCGGAGGCTCGCGCTGCCGCGCTTGCAGCTCAGCACGAGCGGGCGGCAGATGCTCCCGACGCGCCGGAAGAGATGATGGCCGAGCACGAGGGCGAACTCGAACCGGAGGGCGGCAGCCAGCCGCAGTAACGCTTCGGATCGCAGGACGCTCGCAACCGAAGAAGCAGACGAAACCATCGGAGTGCCGCGTGCGAAGTGATTTCCACTCCGCCCGCAGCTTTCTGTATCTAGGGAAACGCAATGGCAGACGAAGAGAGAACTGAACATTTCGGCGACCGGCCTCGCGCGGATGATGGTCCGCGCGGAAGGGGTCCGCGCGGCGAAGGCGACCGCGCCGGAGAAGGCCGCCCCGGCATGCGTCGTCGTTCCGGCGGACGCCGCAAGGTTTGCAGATTTTGCGCCGACAAGACGCTCAAGGTCGACTACAAGGACGTCCGCACGCTGTCGAGCTTCATCACCGAGGGCGGCAAGATTGTCCCGAGCCGCACTTCCGGCAATTGCGCAAAACATCAGCGCCAGCTCGCGGTCGCGATCAAACGGGCGCGGGTAATCGCGCTGCTTCCGTTTTCAACTCTGGGGGTCTGAGCGGCGGCCCACTGCTATGACTCGCAAGGCGATCATCGGGAGTCTCCGCGCGGCTGCCCTGTCGGGAGCATTCTTCCTGGCTGGCGGGGCAGTGCCGATTCTCGGTTTCTTCGCGATGATGTTCGCGCCTGCGCCGATTCTGCTCTTTGCCGCCGCGCGTCCGGCTGCAAAGGCTCGCGCCCTGATCTCGGTCATGGTGGCCGCTGGATTGGTGGCGCTGCTGTCGAGTCTTGCGGGAGGCGCGAGCAGCGCGCTCGTCGCCGGTGGCAACTACCTGGCGACCTTCGGCGTTGCCACGCTGATCATGACCTGGATGATCGAGAGGCACCGGCCCTTCGAATTAATCCTGCTGGCCGCCGCCGGGGGCATGTTCCTGGCAACCGCTTCGCTCGCACTTGTGATGACCGGAGGGCCCGCCGCCCTTGCCAGGGCGATGCAGACCGAGCTCGCCACCGGGATGGCGCGCGGGCAGGAGATGTATCGAACGCTGGGCATGCAGACCGCGGTGCCGCCCCAGGCGCAGTCCGAGGTCCTGGATATGCTCGTGCGGCTGAGCCCGGCGGTGGCCGCGATGCTCGCGGCGCTGTCGGTTTTCCTCAACCTGCGGGTGTTCTGGCGATGGGCTGGTAAGCAGCGGCTCTCGTACGTGCTGTTCGGCGATCTGGTGCGATGGTCAGCGCCTGAGTGGCTCATCTGGGGACTGATCGCAACCGGGTTCGGGATGCTCGCGCCAATCACCCCGATAAGCGACATCGCGCTCAATGCGTTTCTCTGCTTCGCCCTGGTCTACTTCTGCCAGGGCATCGCGATCATGGCCTTCTACTTTCAGGCCCTTTCCGTGCCGGCCATCGTGCGCGTGGTCATTTATTTCATTACCATCGTGCAGCCGGTCGTCTCGCTGGTGGTCTGCCTGGCGGGAGTTTTCGATATGTGGATCGACTTCCGGCGGCTCAAGCCGCCCCGCCAGGAAGCTGGCAATTACGGTGATTTTCTCTAAACGATCAACAGGTGGTTCAGGCAAATGAACGTGCAGGTAATTCTAAGCGAAGACGTGCCCAACCTGGGGCGCACCGGCGACGTGGTCAAAGTTCGCGCCGGTTTCGCGCGTAACTATCTCTTGCCCCGGCAGCTTGCGGTCGAAGCAAACCAGAAGAATCTCCGTGAATTCGAGCATCACAAGCGAATCTCGATGCTCAAGCGCGAGCGCCAGAAGAACCAGGCCCTGACGCTCAAGGAGAAGGTCGAGGCCCTGGCCCTGGTTATCAAGGCGCGCGCGGGTGAAGAAGGAAAGCTGTTCGGCTCAGTCACCAATATCGATATCGAACGCGCATTGCGCGAGAAGGGGCTCGACATCGAGCGCCGAAAGATCCACCTGCCCGAGCCGCTCAAGCAGCTCGGTGATTTCTCCATAGCGATCAGGCTTGAGGCAGAGGTCGAAGCAAGCTTGAAGGTCCAGGTCGCGGCCGAATAAGGATTTTCCGGATATGATCAAACTCTACGACTTCCTGTCCTGTCCCTATGGCCAGAAGGTGCGCATCGTGCTGGCCGAAAAGAGCCTCAGCTACGACTTGGTGTCAGTCGATCTCACCCAGAACGAGCATCGCCGCCCGGAATTTCTGAGACTCAACCCGTTCGGGCGCGTGCCCGTGCTGGTCGATGACGATACCCCGGTATACGACTCCACCATCATCAACGAGTACCTCGAAGATGAATATCCCGAGCCGCCGGTGCTGCCCGCTGTGGGTTCCAGCGCCCTGCGATCGCGCGCCCGCATGTTCGAAGACTTTGCCGACACCTCGTTCACCCCGCAGGTCGGACAACTGATCGTAGAAGTCTCCAAGCCCGAGGGCGAGCGCGATCAAAATCGCGTGCAGCGCCTCCATCAGGGTGTCGAGCGCGTACTCGACTACCTCAACAACGAGCTCAAGGGACAGCAGTTCCTCGCCGGAGAATTCTCAGTCGCTGACATCGGCTTCGCACCCCGCCTGCTGATCCTGGGCGAGCTCGGCATCGACCCATCGGCGAATCGTGCCAACGTCGACGGATGGATCAAGCGGATGCTGGAACGCCAGAGCATCCAGGGCTTGCAGGGAATTTCTGCCGACCCCAGCGCGGCCGGCTAGGCGATGCCGGTGTAGCGAAGTTACACAGTTCTCGCGAGGCCGCGCCCCAGCACGATCGCGCAGAAGCGAACGAGCCGCTCGACGATTAGTCCAGCGGCTCGTTGCGCGATGATGAGATACGGATCTGGTGACGTGAGAAAAGCTTACCCGATCCGATGGCAATCCTTAATAGCGGGAGTCGCCAAAAAGGTCCTCATCGTCGCGAGCGCTCGGGGCTACCCCGGTCAGACGGAACAGCAGCTTGGCGGCGAATAGCTTCTCGCCGATCCGGCCTTGGGGCTTCAGGAACCCGCCATGCCGGCGGCACCTTGGACAGGCCATCGATCCGCTCAAAAGTCCAGCATTTTCAGCTGTTATTCGCAGGTCAAAGGTCACGCCACAGCCCGGATTCTGACATGTAGTCCGGTAGACGATTCCTCGTCCGGTCCCAGCGCTCGATTCTTGTTTTGCAGCCGTTTGCATCACTTTTTCCCTCTTTAGCACTTCTCGGAGGCTTCAGTCTTCTGACCCCTCTGCCAGCTTAGACGTTGAACCTTCCAATTTGTTTCAAGCAATCGTTATGCCTTGCCTCCACTAGGGTTATCTCCCGGCAAAAACTGCTGCAAAATTGGGCAATCTCAGCAAACATCGGCTAAAATCCGAGCCAGAAATAGGAACGCCCGAGGATGGAGATTGCGGCTTTTGAGGCAATCGACACCCGCAAAACACCACCCTACCAAAGGCCTCTTCCGTGCATCGGGCTTTCTCCGGAAAAACCCTGCACTTATACTTGGCTCGCCTTGCATCCAATGATCGGCGACAGGAAGGCTTCTTGCACCTCTATATTTAACCTATGAGAACGCTTGCATTGATAATGGCCGGGGGGCAGGGCACCAGGCTCCATCCGTTGACCCGCGACCGGGCGAAACCGGCCGTCCCCTTCGGCGGCAAGTACCGGATCGTCGACTTCGTGCTTTCCAACCTCGTCAATTCCGGCATCTACGCGATCTACATCCTGGTCCAATGGCGATCGCAGTCGCTGATCGAGCACCTCAAGGACGGATGGCAGTTCGGCGGGATGCTGCCGGATCACTTCGTCATCCCGGTCCCTGCCCAGATGCGCCTTGGCGAAACCTGGTACCAGGGAACCGCGGACGCGATCTTCCAGAACCTGAACCTGATGGACGATTTTCAGCCTGATTTGGTGGCCGTCTTCGGCGCCGACCACATCTACCGGATGGACATCCAGCAGATGATCGACTTTCACGTCGAGCGTAAGGCAGCGGTGTCGGTCGCGACGCTGCCGGTAGCAGTCGAGGAGGCAAACCAGTTCGGCATCCTCGATGTCGATTCCGGACTGCGCGTGGTGGGTTTCCAGGAAAAGCCCAGCCTGGCCCCTTCGTCATTGCCCGGAGCGCCGGGGAAATGCCTCGCGTCGATGGGCAACTACCTGTTCAATCCTGACGTGCTGCGCGACGCGCTGGTCGAGGACTCCACCAGCGGCAGCAGCCGGCACGATTTCGGCCACGACTTGATTCCGAGCCTGATCGACCGTGTGCCGGTCTATGCCTACAACTTCATGACCAATCGCATCCGCGGCGACTCGGAGGTCAATCTTAGCTACTGGCGCGACGTCGGTACGTTGGATGCCTACTTCGAGGCGAACATGGACCTGCGCGACGCCCGGCCTCATCTGAACCTGTACAATGCTCACTGGCCGCTGCGTACCGCTTACTACGATCAGCCGCCGGCCAAGTTCGTGTTCGATGAAAACGGACGCCGTGGGCAGGCATTGCATTCGGTAATCTCGGAAGGCTGCATCGTGTCCGGCGGAACCGTGCGCAACTCGGTCCTCGGACGTTCGGTGCGCGTCAATTCGTATAGCCTCATTGAAGATTCGGTGGTGATGGACTATGCGGAGATAGGACGTTACGCCCGAATTCGCCGCGCGATTATCGACAAGAACGTCTACGTCCCGGACGGAGAGGAAATCGGCTACGATCTCGAGCGCGATCGCCAGCGATTCTTTGTCACCGAGTCGGGTCTCGTGGTGATTCCCAAGAGCGCCAAGCGCGAACGCAGGATGATATAGGAAGCGAATTGTCCAACGCGATCGATTACCGAAGTCCCCTCTCCAATCAGGCGCCCGTCGAGGATCCCGTCAGCGATACCGGTATCCCTGAATTTCCGCTTAAGCGTCCCGAACGGCGCTCGCAGCCGCTCGAACTCGACACGAAGAGTCGTCTTCTGTTCTGGCTCTTCAGCGCGGCGTTGCACCTGCTGAGTCTTATTCCGGATTTCATTCTCTATCCGCTCGGGGTGTTAGGCGGGAAATTTGCCTATCGACTCGATACCAGGCACGTCCGAATCGGGATGAAGAATCTCGAGATCGCGTTTCCGGAAAAGAGCGAAGCGGAACGCGAGCGCATCCTGCGCGAGTCCTACGTGAACCTGGGACGGTCGGCGGCTGAGTACGTGCGCCTGGGCGGGTTCTTCTACAAGCGGCTCAAGCGCCGCGTTCAGTACCAGGGCCTCGAACACTTTGCGCGCGCTCTCAGAGCCAAACCGGGCCTGGGTGCGCTGGTGCTGACCGCTCACTTTGGCAATTTCGAATTGCTGCTGGCAGCGCACGCGCTCCACGGCTACCAGATAAGCCTGGTCCATCACACGCAGCGTTTTCTCGCCGGCGATGCGCTCATGACGTTCATCAGGGAGCGCGCCGGCGTCGATATCATCCGCAAACACTCCGCCGCTCGCGCCGTGCTGAGAGCCGTCAAGGACGGCGATCTGATGGGTATCCCCTACGATCAGAACGCCAAGCGCAGCGAGGCAGTTTTCGTTCCGTTCTTTGGTGAGCCTGCGGCCACCGCTGGAGCTGTCCCCCGGCTTGCGATGATTTCCGGCGCCGCGGTGGTTCCCGTGTTTCTCGTACGGCAGCCCGATAATCGAAGCCATCGGATTGTGATTCGCGAGGCAATCCCGATGCAGCGCACCGGCGACACCGATGCCGACGTACTGGAGAATACGCGGAGGTTCGTCCGGGCAGTCGAAGACGCCGTCCGGGGGCATCCCGAACAGTTCCTGTGGACCCATCGACGCTACCGCACCCGGCCGCGTGGCCTGCCGCCTGTCTATGATTGGGAAGTTCGCAAGAAGCGTTCAGGTAACGCTCTCGCCGCGCGCGGCGGCCAGCGGGCGCAGAAGAGCCAGCACGGCTAGCGCCGCTACCCAGGCTGCGGCGCCGCTGATCACGGGCTGATGCCCCCAGCCTCCCAGCCATCCCGGCAGCGTGTGGTGAGCAAAGATCATCTTGGGCCACAGCTTTGCTCCCACCACGAAGCCCGCGTGCAGCCCGACGGAGAACCACACCGTTCCCGTCAGCATCACGGCGTCCGCCAGAACGACTCCAAGCAGGAAGAGCCCGAGCAGGGTGGGCAACGCGGAGAGGGGGCTCGCCAATTGTGAGAAACTCAGGCCCAGCGTTCGGACTCCTGCGGTCAGGTCCAGGCTCGTAACGAAAAAACGCGCCGGCGCACGCACCAGGTGCGCGAGCGAATAGATTGCAGAGCTGATGAGCAAAGCGCCGGTTCGACCGAAATCGCGCTGCATTCCTCCGAACAGAAAAGCGCGGAAGAAGGCTTCTTCGAGTAGGCCAATCACGATCGCGGAAAGAATGTATTTCGGCAGCAACCGGGCCGCGTGAGCCGCGCCCGCGAATCCCTGCATTGCACCCGCGATTGCAAACAGCACCGCCATCACTCCCAGCGAGACCGCAAAGCCGCGCCCGGCTCGCGAGAGATTTGCGCGTGGACGGGCGAATCCGCTTTGCAGCAACGGGATCAAATCCATGCCCCGGGCACTGAGGATGATCACTACCGCGAGCGACACCATCACGACCCGGTCGAAGATGCGCGGAAAAGGAAACCTGAAACCCAGGCTTGCAACGCCGAGCGCCACGAACGGAGAGAGCGCGATTGCGGCTGCCAATCCGGCAACTAGGGCGAGGACGAACCTGGCGGTGAACGACTTCGGCATTGCCGGCGGAATCAGCCCGGTCGCTTCCGCATCGGGTCGGCCTGCGGCTCCAGGGATATCTCCACCGGACATGCATGCGCAGGCGCGTTGACGATCGTCATCACTGCCGATGCAACATCTTCGGTGCGCAGCATCGCCTTGCGATCCAGCCGCTTGTTGTGAGGAATCAGTCCGGTATCTACGAGCCCCGGCACGACGGCTGCCACCTTTACCCCGCTGCCTCGCAGGTCGGCAAATGCCGCTTTCGTGAAAGCCAGCAGCCCCGCTTTGGCGGCGGCGTAGACTGCTTCGCCCTCGGGCGCGAGGCGGGCGGCACTCGACGCGATATTCACGATGGTCCCGCCGCCCTGTTGGGTCATCTGGATCGAAGCGAGCCGCGCCAGCGCGATCGGCGCGCGCAGATTCACCGCGAGTATTTCGTCCATCTCCGACTCGCGCAGCTTGTGCAACGCGGTGCGGGGCGGCGCCCATCCCGCATTGTTCACCAGCACGTCGATTCGTCGATGGAGATCGAGTGCCGTCTCGATGAGGGCAGCGGGTGCTTCCGAATGCGCGAGGTCGAGCAGCACGATGAGCGATCTCTCGGGTGGCAGGCCCGTCGCCTTGCGGGTCTCCTCCAGCTCTTCGCGCGTGCGCGCGGCCATGCAGACGGAGAACCCCTCCCTGGCCAGGGCGATTGCGATCGCACGCCCGATGCCCCGGCCGGCGCCCGTTACGACCGCGACTCGCTGGGAATCGTCTGCCATTACGCGATGATTGGGAGGTTGCTCGCTTGCGCTTGTTCCATGACTCGCACAGACTGCTTATCACAAGTTTGTCGCGCTGTCGGGAGTGGCCAGGAGCACAGATGGTCACCTGGCCGGCTCGGGATGGGACATGAACCCGCAGGTTTTTCGCGAATACGACATCCGCGGCATCGTCGAGAGCGACTTCGACGATGCGTTCGTGACCGATCTGGGCCGCGGCTACGCGACCCTATTGCATCGCGCTGGCAAGCAGAACATCACGCTCGGTCGCGATTGCCGGCTTTCATCGCCTTCCCTGCGCGCCTGTCTGCTCGAGGGCTTGCTCGAATCAGGAATAAACGTCGTTGATGTCGGCGTGATCCCAACGCCTCTGCTCTACTTTTCGGTTCTGCACTGGAAGATGGACGGCGGTGTGATGATTACCGGTAGTCACAACGCCGCCGAGTACAATGGCTTCAAGCTCGGGGTCGGACCCACCACAATTTTCGGCGAAGAGATTCAGAACCTGCGCCGAATCGTGGAGGCGCGAGATTTTATCCGCGGTGGCGCTCCGGGGAAGCTCATCGAAAAACCGATCGTCCCCGAGTACGGCGAATTTGTCCGCTCCCAGTTCAAGCTGCGCAGCGGGATGCGCGTTGCCGTCGATGGTGGAAACGGATGCGGCGGCGTGGTCGCCGTCCCTTTGATGAAGCAACTAGGTCTCGACGTAACCGAACTGTTCGTCGAGATGGATGGACGCTTCCCCAATCACCATCCCGACCCGACCGTTGAAGCCAACATGCGGCATCTGCAGGCCGCGGTTCTGAAGAATCACGCCGAGCTGGGAATTGCCTACGACGGCGATGCCGATCGAGTCGGAGCTATCGACGAGAATGGCAGGATCGTGTGGGGCGACGAGCTGATGGTGGTGTTCTCGCGCGCAATCCTGAAGGAGCGTGCCGGAGCGGCTATAATCGGCGACGTCAAATGCTCCCAGCGCATGTACGACGATATCGCCAGGCATGGCGGTCGGCCGATCATGTGGAAGACGGGACATTCGCTGATCAAGAGCAAGCTCAGGGAAGAGCACGCGGCGCTCGCCGGCGAGATGAGCGGGCACATGTTTTTCGCTGATCGCTATTTCGGCTTCGACGACGCCATCTACGCCTCCTTCCGCCTCCTCGAGATCGTCAGCAACGAGGGGCGCGGGCTTGGTGCAATCCTCGCCGACCTGCCGAGCACCAAGTTCACTCCGGAGATTCGCGTCGATTGCCCCGACGAACGCAAGTTCGAGGTGGTGCGCCGCGCCGCGGAATATTTTCGCCAGCACTACCAGACGATTGATATCGATGGCGTTCGAGTGAAGTTCGATGACGGATGGGGGCTCGTGCGCGCATCGAATACGCAGCCCGCCCTGGTGGTGCGTTTCGAGGCGAGCAGCGACGCTCGGCTGCGCGAGATCCGCGCCCTGTTCGAAAACAAGCTCAGGGAACTGGGCGCGATCGAGCGATGACGTCCCGCGGAGGGGCAGCCGGCCTTTCAGCCCTGATCATCGCGGGCGGCAGCGGGACCAGGTTCTGGCCCGCCAGCCGCGCATCACGCCCCAAGCCGCTGTTTTCCGTCGATGGCAAGCGAACCTTGCTGGCGGAGACAATAAGCAGGTTGCGGCCTCTTTTCTCGCGCGATCGAATCTTCGTGCTGGCGGCGCAGACCCACGCCGCGGCATTCCGTCGCGCGGTCAAAGGACTCATACCCTCGCGCAACCTGATCGTTGAACCTGCCGCGCGCGGCACCGCCGTCGCGATCGCGTACGGAGCGGCCGTCATAGAAAAACGCAAAGGGCAGGGCGTTATCGCGGTCATGCCGGCCGACCATCTCATCGCGCCTGCTGACGGCTTTCGCGCGACCCTGCGCGATGCGGCCGCGCTCGCCTCCATCGAACCCTCCATCGTCGTGATCGGAGTTCCACCGGCGCATGCTGACCCGGGTTTGGGTTATCAGAAAATCGGCAAGGCGAAAGGGCCGGGATTTGTCGTCGATCTGTTCGTGGAGAAGCCACCGATCGCGCGCGCGCGCCGGATGGTCAAGTCGGGGAACTATCTCTGGAACGCCGGGATGTTCGTGATGTCCACTGCAACCCTGGAGGCTGAACTCAAAGCCGCCGCCCCCTCGCTACGCCGTGCCATGGGCGCGATTGTCGGAAAGCCTGCTTTGCAGGCTGCTCAACGCTACGTCAAGCTCGGGTACGACTCCTTCGATCGTGAGGTCGTGGAAAAAAGCCGGCGCGTGCTGGGAGTGCGTGCCCGCTTTGATTGGCACGACGTTGGATCCTGGGAAGGGTTGCGGCACGCCCTGGGCGGCGCCGATCGCAACATCCTGCGCGGCGATGTAATCGCGCTCGATTCAAATCGCGTGATTGCGCAATCGGGCAAGCGCCTGATGGTGCTGTTCGGAGTGGACGATATCGTCGCGATTGATACCGACGATGCCGTTCTGGTGGCGCATCGCTCGCGCTCACAAGAGCTGCGCCGCGTGAGCGAGGAACTCGCTCGCCGCAGCCGCCACAAGTACCTGTAGGATCGGGAACTCTGGGCTAGTCGAGCGCCTGGGGGTCGCACTTCAACGCCAGCGCGCGCAATTCGCTTTCGGCGTCGCCGTCGGCGACCGCGATCGGCAGGAGCTTCTCGGCGACTCCGGCATCGACCCCTTCCCACGTACCCGCCGCTTTCTGCATCCCGATGGCGATCGTGCGCAGCAGCTCCAGGTCGCTGCTCAGGCGCTCCCAGTTGTTCGAGCCTTCGTGCGGCTCGGACTCGGGAGGCCGCGGCCACGTATCGCGATCCGACAGGATCGATCGCAGCGTCTTGAAGCTCTCGGCTTGGTTGGTTGCCAGCAGCTCCAGCCCGGCCCGGAGGTTCGCGTACGAGCACATCCCCGCGTGACGCTCCAGGCGAGCGATCAGCGCCTCTTTGCGCCCGGCCAGTTCCGCGAGATCCGCGACGGCGGCCTTCTCGGGCGATGATGCTAAAAACCTGTCAAAGAAACCCATTGCCGATGCCATTGTCCCCCGCCTGCTCGCCTGCCTCCGACCTCTACGGCATCTAATGCACCGCTCAAGGCGCGGCTGGTTGCGAGCTACTACCTATCGGGATCGCGGGTATGTCTGTCAAGCCAGGCGCGCAGCAATGCAGGCCCCTCCTCGGGCTTGGGAGCGGCTTCCTTCAGCGCGACCGTAGTGCGAACCAGGTACGATTCGCGCGCGAAGAACCCGCGCGTATGAAACGAGTCCTCCAGCTTGAGCACGCTGTAGTCGAAGTAATGCACCAGCTCATGCATCAGGGTGCGAACGAAGGTGCGCGGTTTCACCACCTCGCGGCGTTCCGCCGTGCGCATCCACAGCACGATGTTAGGCGGCATTCGCCGGCGTGGATCGGCCGGGTAGAAGAGTCCATGCAATTCGCCGCGCGCGTTTTTCGGCCGCACCTCGCGAACATCGACGGCGACCGGCGCCACTCCGGCCATTCGACACATCTCGGCCGCGGTCTTGCGCGCGGCATTTTCCGTATCCACCGCATTCCCTTTGGCGAGAACTCGCGTCAGCGCGGCGACGGATCGCGATGAGGCCGCGTCCGGTACGAATTCGTAGCGTGTGATCGAGTCGCTCTCGAGATAGCAACGCTGTGCGTGAGGCGGCAGTCGGTAGAAAAACGCGGGAAGTTTGTCTTGCGATGACCCTGTCGTCCGCCGGGTAGGCATCTGGTTGCGGAGCTTCAGGGCCGAGCCCTTTCTGCCCCTCATCTGCTTTCATATCATCGAGGCGGCATCGTCAAGAGAGGTCGGTTCGTTCATGGAAATCAAAACGGTCGCGATCGCGAAGCCGGGCGAAGATGTAAACGTCATCATCGGCCAGTCCCATTTCATCAAGACGGTCGAAGATCTCTACGAGGTCCTCGTGCAGGCGGTCCCCGGCATCAAATTCGGGCTTGCCTTCGCCGAAGCATCGGGGCCATGCCTCATCCGCCACACCGGCACCGATGCGAACCTGGAGCAGGCCGCGATTGAGGCGGCATCTGCGATTGCCGCGGGCCACGTGTTTGTCGTGATGCTCGGCAACGCGTTCCCGGTGAATGTCCTCAACCAAATCAAGGCGGTCAGCGAGGTTTGTACAGTTTACTGCGCGACCGCCAATCCGCTGCTGGTCGTGGTCGCGCAAGAGGGCGACGGGCGCGGCGTCATCGGGGTGATCGACGGCGCTTCCCCCAAGGGGGTTGAGGGTGACGCCGAGCAGGCCGAGCGCCACTCGATGCTCCGTCGGTTTGGATACAAGAAATAACCGGCTCTACGATGCGGTGACCTGTCCCCGCGCTTTGCCCGGCTTTTACCCGGGCTAAAAGATTTTCTGTGCGGCGTTTCGATTTTCGCTATGATCGAAACGACGGGCGATGGCCAACAGCGTCAAGGGGCGGCAGCAGCGGGGCGGTAAGCCGAAACGCGGATGGCGAATCGGCGGATGGCGGATCACGACCATCGCCGGCGCCATTTTCCTGGGAGCCTGCTTCGCTACCGGCTTCTACATCGCGCAGCTTTATTCCGAAATTTCCGCGCTCATCGAACAGCGTCGTGCCGCGCTGACTTCTGCGATTTATTCCGCGCCGGCCGTGGTGAAGCGCGGCGATGACATCATTCACCTCGCGCTTCTCGACCGCCTTAACCATCTGAGCTACCTGCCCTCCACGACCGTGGACGCTCCGGGCGAATATTCGCAATCGCACGGCGCGATGACGATCTACGTTCGCGGGTTCAAGCTCGGCACGACCGATTACGCCCCCACGATGGTGAGGATGCGACTCGATGGAGAACGTGTGGCGGCGATCGCTGATTCGTTCGGCGTAGCAAAGGACAGCGCGACCATCGAACCGGAAGTGATCGGCCGCCTGCTTCCGGGCGCGCCCGCCGAGCGCGTTGAGGTGTCGCTTGGCGATCTCAAGCCGTACTTCGTGCGCGGCCTGATCGCTACCGAGGACAGGTGGTTCTATTACCACCCCGGCTTCGATCCGATTCGAGTCGTGGAAGCTGCTCTTCACGATTTTCGCTCCCATCGCCTCGCCCAGGGCGCCAGCACCATTACGCAGCAACTCGGCCGCACATTTCTTGACCGCTTCGATCGCAGCTTTAGCCGCAAGATTCGGGAACTTGCGGTCGCGATCGTGCTGGAGATTCGCCTGAGCAAGAACGAGATCCTCGAACGCTACATCAATGACGTTCCGATGGGCGCATACAGCGGCACGCCAATCGAGGGCATGCCCCAGGCATCGCGCTACCTGTTCAACAAGGACCTGCGCCAGGTGACACCCGCCGAAGCTGCAACTTTGATCGGGATGATCCAGGCGCCCACGCTCTACGATCCGCGCCGACATCCCGATGCGTGCAAGGTGCGCCGCGACACGGTGCTCGCGCTGATGTGGCATTCGGGTGCGATCGACGAGGCTGCCTATCGCGCCGCGCTCGCATCGCCCATCGATGTCGCCGCCCCGCCGGGGCTTCGCCGTGCGCCGTATTTCACCGACTACGTGACCAGCTTCGTGCAGAAAATTCCCGGACTGCACGGAAGGCTCGACGGGCTCAAGGTTTACACGACTCTCGATGCCGTCATGCAGGCCGATGCCGCCGACGCTGTCGCCGACAATCTCGAAGATCTGGAAAGGCGCCGACCTCGCCTGCGCCGGATGCATCCGAAGGATCAGCTGCAGAGTTCATTGGTGGCGCTGGACGCCGAGACCGGGGGGATTCGCGCGATGGTCGGAGGCCGCGACTATTCATCCAGTCAGTTCAATCGCGCCGCGATGGCGGAGCGGCAGCCCGGGTCGTCTTTCAAGCCGGTCGTGTACCTGACCGCGCTCGATCCCGAACGCTCGCCGCTTTCTCCACCATTGACGCTGGCCTCGGTCCTTCCGGATCGCCCGATGTCATTCGGCGGATGGACGCCCGTCAACTACGAGCGCAGCTACGAAGGCCAGGTCACTGTTGTGCAGGCGCTGTTTGAATCGCTCAATGTGCCGACGGCATATGTCGGCAGCGAAGTCGGGCCCGCCCGGATCGTCGAGACCGCGCATCAGCTCGGAATCCATGAAGACCTGCCCGCCGTCTTGCCGATCTCGATCGGCGCCGACGAGACGACATTGCTGGAGCTGACCGGCGCCTACCAGGTATTCGCCAGTGGAGGTCTGCTCGATCCTCCCTATGCAGTCGAATCGGTGGTCGATGGTACGGGGCATCTGATTTATCGTCACGATGACCAGGAACAGCGCGTCGTCAATCCCGCCGTCGCTTACCTCATAACCGGCGCTCTAAAGCAGGTTCTGCGCTATGGTACCGGCGCATCTGCGAGCCGCATGGGAATTAACTTTCCCGCTGCGGGCAAAACGGGAACTACCCAGGACTATCGCGACGGATATTTTGTCGGCTACACGCCCGAACTGGTTTGCGGCGTATGGGTTGGGTTCGATGAGCCGCAAAGCCTCGGGATGCCGGGGGCGCAAGCCGCTCTGCCCGCATGGGCATCGTTCATGAGCGAAGCCGTCTCGCCTGACTCGCCCGACTTTGCCGAACCATCGGGAATCGTCTATGCGACAATCGATCCGCAAAGCGGTGGGCTGGCGACTTCGTCGTGCCCTCGAGCGATCGAATTGCCCTTCTTGATCGGTACCGCTCCCACCAACGCCTGTCCGCTCCACGGGGGACTGCTCGCATCGGTGTCTTCTCCCGCGCCGAGCGCGCCCGCCGCCGCGCCTCCTCCATCTTTACCGCCTGGCGCAGAACCGACTGCCGAGCCGAGCCCGGCATCTGAGGGTGTGCTTGGCGCGATTGGCGGGTTCTTCGGACGGATCTTTCACTGAGCCGGTTCAGGACTCCCGGGTTTCTTCCGGGTCGTCTTCCGCGCGATCCGACCATTCCGCGGGCGATTCTGCCGCGACTTGTGGCGTTGGCTTTACGAGCCGACGTGCGACGATGATAAACGCGGAATGCGCTACCATCCGGTTGAGCGGACGCACGCTGAGTCCCTTCACCTGCCAATGACGCAGCAGGGTTTCGAAGCTCTCGATTTGCCCGAAGTCTGCCCGCGCCTGGAGGGCATCTACCGTGTCCTTCAGTTGCAGCGCGGTTGGAACGTAGCCCACCAGGACTCCTCCCGGGCGCAGCGCTTGGGAGGCGACATCCAGCGCGCGTCCCGGCTCCGGCAGATCGAGGAACATTCGATCGACGCCGGTCTCGTCAAAGCCTTCGTACAGGTCGCGCTGCTTGAGAGTCCAGTTGGGTGCATCGCCGAAGAAAGCCGCGACGTTGCGTCGGGCCAGGTTCGCGAAGTCATCGCGAATCTCGTACGAGATCAGCTTGCCGTTCGGGCCGACCGCGCGAAGCAGCGCGATCGTGAGCGCTCCCGCGCCCACCCCTCCCTCGATAACCGTCGCTCCCGGAAAGACATCCCCCCACATCATCAGCGGGCCGGTGTCCTTGGGATAGATAACCTGTGCGGTTCTCGGGAGATGGGGCACGAGGTCGGCGTAGGTCGGGCGCAAGACCAGGAAGGCCTCGCCTCCCGAGAACTTCACGCGCGATCCTTCCTCGATGCCGAACAATGCGTCCGCCATCAATTCGCCCCGGATGAGCAATTTCTTGCCCGGGGTGAGGACCTTCATGTACCTGCGCCCCTTGCGATCGATGAAAATGACGGCGTCGTTGGCTTTGAGATGGGAGTCCACAGAACATCTACCGATAGACGCATGCAAGGGCGGGCGCAACGCCATCGTTCCCTATTGACTGCGCATCACGGTGGCGCTTACGCTCTATAGATGCGCCTGGCCCGGAATCGAACGCGGGCCGGGTGATTTTGCATATAGCCGGAAAGTGATTAAATTCTTGGGCTGCCGACGGCCTCGCTGAGGTCGCGACGGCGCTTCCGCAATAAATTCACGACAGGTCAAGGTTAACAATGGCTGAAAAGAAGGCAAAGACCGCTGAAAAGGGCGGCGAGCTGCAGCACAAGCACCTCTGTCCGAGCTGCGGCGCGGAGAGCAAGGTCACCAAGTTCACCGGCTTCGGGCGCAAAGGTTTCTACCTGGTCTGCGAGAAAGCCTGCGGCTACATCGGCCGCACCCGCTAGGGCA
This sequence comes from Binataceae bacterium (SeqCode), assembly GCA_035500975.1. GTDB lineage: Bacteria > Desulfobacterota > Binatia > Binatales > Binataceae > JAFAHS01. Next base: position 4,168 of record DATJWT010000223.1, on the reverse strand, counting down.
TTCGGGAGCAAGCGCGATGGGCAGAACGCGGAAGAGCAAGACCTCCAAGCGCGATCGCTACGCCGGCTTCGGCGACATGGCGGACGAAGCCGATGAAGATGCGGATCTTCCCAAAGACGAAGCCGGACGACGCAAAATAAAGCGCCAGTACGCCGAGCTGCTGGGCATCCGCATCGAGAAGCTGCGCGGGCGCATCCTCAACCGCGAGCGCATCAACAAGACCATCGAAGGCATCTACTTCATCTGCTCCGCCTGCATGAAGGTCTGCCACTCGCTCGATGATGGCCTGACCGAGGACCCGGAAAACCAGAACAACCAGTGCGGCGCCTGCAGCAAGGTCAAAGCCGCCCCTGCGCCCGCCGCTCCAACCCATAAACAAGCGTCTTCGACTCGCGCAGCGCGCAAAAAGCGCGCCGCCGCGAGCTAGTCGGAAGATGGGGTTGTGCCTGCAGGGGGGAAAAGATAAACAGGGCCGATGTCTCTGCAACTGATTCGTCCCGACATCAATCTTGATTTCGTCGGGAAGCGCCACTTTTTCGTGATTCTCTCGACCGCGATCAACATCGCGGCGATTCTCCTGCTCGTCTTCAAAGGCCTCAACTACGGCGTCGATTTCGTCGGCGGCAGCGTCGTGCAGGTACAGTTCACCAACCCGACCAACGCCGATACCATCCGCAAGTCGCTGGGCGGACTCGACCTCGGCGAAATCACCGTCCAGGACTTCGGCTCCGCGGGGCATTCCTATCTGCTGCGCTTTGAGAAGGTAAAGAACATCGCAGGGCTCGGGCCGACGCTGGAAGGGGAACTCGCCAAGACCTTTGGCGCCAACAATGTGAAGGTCGTGCGCGTTGAGAGCGTCGGTGCGAAGGTCGGCAGCGACTTGCGCCGTAAGGGATTCATGGCGGTCATCGCGGCTACCATCTTCATGGGCACCTTCATCGCCATCCAGTTCCGCCACGTGAGCTGGAGCTTCGGCACCGGCGCCGTTATCGCGCTGATCCATGACGTGCTGGTTGTGACGGGCGCATTGGTAATCGCCCAGCTTCAATTCGACCTGACTACGCTGGCAGCCCTCTTGACGGTTATCGGCTACTCGGTGCACGACACGATTATCGTGTCCGACCGAATCCGCGAGGATGCCTCCAAGCGGCGGCGCGAACCGATCGCAACGATCATGAACCGCGCGATCAACGAGACCCTCTCGCGCACCATCCTGACTTCAGGAACCGCCATCATGGTGTTGATCGCCTTGCTGGTTTTCGGCGGACCTATCCTGCGGCCTTCCGCGTTCACGCTGCTGGTCGGGTTCATTACGGGGACTTACTCCTCGGTCTATATCGCGGGCCCTGTCGTGCTGTTCTGGGAAGGGCGCACCAAGGTCGGCTCGCTCTCGACGCGCGCCGCGTAGCTTCGCCCCGCCATCGCCGTGGCAGTATCGATCAAGACCGGCCGCGGAAATTACTGGCTTAAGGCCGCGGCTCCCGCCGAGCGCGAACCCGACGGCATCCTGCTGACGCTCGTCCTCGAGCGCGCCGACGGAATCGAGCGCGTGGCATTTCGCTGCCATATCGCGAGCGCCTTGTTGGACCAGAATGCCGACGCCGCCGCACTGGTCGAACAAGTTGCGCCGTGGGTTGAACGCGAGTTCGAAATGACCCGGGAAAACGCCTTGAAGACAATTCGCAGTGAACGCAAAATGTTGGAACTATCCTTCGACGTATCAAACCGGGGCCCCTTCTGAATTCCTCTCCTGTTATTCTGCGGAAGGAGGGCTGAACGCCGTGCGAAACAGGTGAGCGCGGCCCGCACGCACCAATGATCGAAGCAATTCTCTGGGACAACGATGGTGTCCTCGTCGACACCGAGGAGATGTTCTTCGCGGCTACCCGCGATGCGCTCGCGCGCGCCGGCATCGAACTGACGCGCGAGCAATACATCGAGTATTCGCTGACCAATGGGCGCAGCGCCTTCCATCGGCTTGAGGATCAAGGTTGGAGTGCCGAGCGCGTGCTCGCCCTGCGCGCTGAACGTGACCTCGCCTATGCTGCCTTGCTGGGATCCGGACGCAGTCCCATGAACGGCGTCATCGAGACCCTCGAACGATTGAAGGGCAGGGCGCGCATGGCCGTCGTGACGACCTCGTTACGTAGGCACTTTGACATCGCGCATCAGGGCAGCGGGCTGCGGCCGTATTTCGAATTGATCCTGGCGCGCGAAGACTACGACCAATCGAAGCCCCATCCCGAGCCTTACCTGACCGCGCTGCGGCGCCTCGATGTTCCTCCGGAGCGATGTGTGGTGATCGAGGACTCCGCCCGTGGCCTCCAGGCCGCGCTGGCGGCGGGCCTGCGCTGCATCGTCGTGCCGAATCATTTCACTCGGGGCTCTTCGTTCGAGGGCGCGCTCGCGGTGCTGCCCGATATTCGCGGCGTTCCGGCGCTTCTCGAGACGTTCTAGGCTAAGCCGGGTTTCCGCTGCTTGCGGAAGCAAGGATCGTGAAATTCCTTCACCTCATTCTTCGCAACCTTGCGCGTAGCCGCAGGCGTACCTTGCTGACCATTCTGTCGATCGCGGTGTCGATATTCATCTTCGCAGCGCTCTTCACCTTGCCGAGCTTCGTCGACAAGGTGATGGCATCGAGTGCCTTGTCGCCGCGCCTGGTATGCCATGGCAAGGCCGGCCTCGGGTACTCGCTGCCGGAATCCTACGGACGTCGGATAGCTGCGATGCCGCACGTAGTGGGCGTCGATATGTGGAATTGGTTCGGGGGGATCTATCATCTCCCTTCGGATCAATTTCCCAACCTCGCTATCGAGCAGGACGAGGTAGCCCGAGTGTGGCCGGACTGGCGCATCGCCCCGGCGGAACTCGGTACCTTCGTCCACGATCGGACCGGCGCACTCGTAGGCTTGTCCACCATGCGGCGCTTCGGCTTCCATCTGGGTCAACAGATCATGCTGCGCGACTCTGTGTATGGGAAAAACCTGCAATTCACGATCGTCGGAACTCTCGGCAAAGGCACGATGCCGACGATGTTGTTGTTCCATCGCGATTACCTGCAAGAAGCGATTGGCAGGACCGGCCGCGCCGATTTCATGTGGATTCGGGTCGACCGGATGGAATCGATTCCCGGGCTGATTCGCGCGATCGACTCCCAGTTCGCCAATTCCAGCGATCCCACCCAGACCGAGTCGGAAGAACATTTCCAGGCCGGTTTCATCGAACAACTTCGAACGATCATCTCGTTGATGGAAATCCTTTCCGTGATCGTCCTGTTCACGATCTCGCTGGTCGCGGCAAACACCGCCACTATGTCGATTCGCGAGCGGCGCGCGGAGTTTGCCGTCATGCGATCGATTGGATTCACGGCGCCTGCGATAGTCTCGCTCCTCGGCGCTGAAGGCGCGCTGGTCGGACTGCTGGCGGGTTCGTTGGGTGCGGCCGCGGCCTGGATCGTCCTCCATCTCCTGCCGCTCAAGGGCGAACTGTTCGGCGGCCTCGGCACGATCATGATGCCGGTCGCCGTCCCGCTGGCGGCGATCTCTCTGTCTCTCGCCATCGGAATCCTGAGCGCGCTGGTCCCCGCTTTGATCGCGATGCGTCGGCCGATCGCGGGCGAGCTTCGCGCTATCGTCTGAACGCTTTTGCGTCCGCGCGCAGTTGTGCTGTGATGGGCTACATGCCGTCAGAAATCGAGATTCGGCCCGCGCGTGAAAGTGACATTCCCGAGCTGACGCGCCTCGTCGCCGCGCTCGCGGCGTATGAGGAAGCGCTCGACGATCGCGCACGCTACGACTGGGACGAAATCCGCGATGCGCCCAACTGGCTACGCGCCGTCCTGAATCGTGACCATCACGCGGTCTGGGTCGCCGCGCATCCCGATGGACACCTCGTCGGCCATCTCTGGGTGCGCTTGTACCGCCGTCACCAGGGTGGCGTTCCTCCATTAAGCGGCTACATCAGTCAGGGTTACTTCGATGAGGCTTGGCGCGGAAAAGGGTTGATGAAGCCTATGCTCGAGGAGGCCTTCGAATGGTTCCGCGCTCACGACGTGACCGCGATCACCCTGAGCGTTCTCCATCGCAATTGGCTCGGTGCGACCGCCTGGCATCGGCTGGGCTTCTCGGACTTTCGTGAGGAGCGCCGCCTCGATCTCAAACCACGCCGC
>DATJWT010000222.1:0-10162 GCA_035500975.1 Binataceae bacterium (SeqCode) | reverse complement strand
CCTTCCGCTTCGCCTGCCATCGCCATTTCGCCGCGAGCCCACCCAGCATCGCGGCTTCGCTCGAACCGGTCGTGGAGCATCCGATCGTGTTCGCGGCATCGGGGGAATTCCACAGGTCCGCCAGGATATGAACGCATCGCGACTCGATCTCCGCGGTCTGCGGATACTCGTCCTTGTCGCACATGTTCTTGTCGATACATTCCGCCATCAGCGCCTGCACCTCGGGTTCGATCCACGTGGTGCAGAAGGTCGCGAGATTCTGGCGCGAGTTGCCGTCGAGCAGAAGCTCGTCATGGATCAGCGCGTACGCGGTGCGCGGAGACTGCTCCTGGCGCGGCATCTTGTACTTGGGAATCGCCGTCGTCAGGTCGCCGGATGCATAGATAACGTCCAGCGCCTTTCTCCGGTCGGCGTGCTTTTTGTGCAGGGCCATGATGCTTCCTCCAAATCGTGCGCGCTCAGTGCGGGATATTCGCCAGCGCGCTGTATCCGTTCCAGATAATCTCGATCCCGATACACATCAGGATGAATGCAGACAGTCGCACCACGACGTTGGTGCCATCCTTGCCCAGCCCGCCGACAATTCCTTCCGCGTACCGGTAGCAGACGTAGATCGTCGCGGCCATCGCGAACACGCCACCCAGCGCGGAGCCCCCGAGGATCGCGGTATGAAGCAGATCCGCGACACGAGGTCGCTGGCTGCCCAGCGCGATCGCAACCGCGATTGTGCCCGGGCCGACGGTGATCGGCATCGTCAGGGGATAGAACGCGTCGGTCGGCTTGATAGGTTTTTCGCGGCTCGGCGGTTCTTCGTCTTCGTCGTCACTCTGCAGCAGGTTCCAGGCCGTCGCCGTAACCACCAGCCCTCCCGCCACGCGCACGATCGGCAGCGTGATGCCGAAGAAATCGAGTACGTACGAGCCTATCAGCATCGAGCCAAGCAGCAGGAAAAAAGAGTTGATCGTAACCCTCAGCGCCAGCTTGTTGCGCTCCTGTTCCGAGCAATGGCGTGTCAGGCCCAGGAAGATCGGCGCCCCACCGACCGGATTCACGATCGGAAACAACCCCGCGTAAAAAAGCAGGAACGCGCTGGCAATCGCGTCGATGGTCGCGTTCCAGGATTGAAGTGTCATTGCGGCATGCCGAAGTTAATTCGATAGAGACGGAGGGTGGCGCGCCCTGAGGGATTTGAACCCCCGACCCACTGCTCCGAAGGCAGATGCTCTAATCCGCTGAGCTAAGGGCGCGCTCAGGAACAGAAAACCTGCCACGTTCCGGCATTCAAGTCTATTGGAACTCTTTGCGGGGAAACGGGCCCTGCCCTCACCTGAGCAGCGCCGTCGCAACGGCGGCCGGTTGGCCGCGAGTCGGCACTCAGGATCACAATTCGTATCGATTTCCTACAAGCCGGCTCAGCGGTTCGCTGTCCAATTGACTCCCGCAACCGATTGCCGCAGTATGACTGACTGGTCAGTTTATGAACCAAAGTAGTACCAGAAGAGCCGCCGCTGCCGGCTATAACGATACCCTTGGGGGTAACGCCCTCGCCCCAGCCACCCCCCAGACCTCCAAGCGCGATCGCATCATCGAATCTGCCCTCAAGCTCTTCGCCAATGAGTCCTACCAGGCCGTCACGATGGACCGCGTCGCCGAGGCCGCCGGCGTCGCAAAGGGCACCCTCTACCTCTACTTCCAGTCCAAGGAAGACCTGTACCTCGGCATCCTGACCGACGGCATGGAATCGATGGTGCGCGACTACCAGGCTTCGGTCGACGCGAATGCCGACGTCAAAGTCCGTCTTCGCCATGCCGTGACGATGAGCGTCGAATTCTACGATCGGCGCCGTGACCTGCTCCGCCTCATGATGACCGAGGAGCCGCGGATGCCCGAAGCCCGCAATCGCATCCGCGATGAATGGCGCGATCGCGGCGTGAAGTTCTTCAGCTCGCTAATCGACGAAGGCGTCCAGAGCGGTGCTTTCCGGGCGGTCGATTCCCTGATGGCCACCTATGCGATCATGGGCAGCATCCGCTCGGTCATGCTCTTCTACGGCGCGCATCAACCCGTCGATCGCATCGTCGATGAGCTCGGCGAGATGATGGTTCGCAGCCTGGTCAACGACGCACCCGCAACGCATCGCAAGGTCGCCCGCCCATGATTCGCAAGATCATCCGCCGCCTGATCACGCTCTCCGTCCTTGGCGGACTCGGGTACGGCTTCTACTGGTTCGGCAACCACTACCTGTGGCCGCCGGTCGATATGAGCAAAATCGACGTGGTGGGAATCGTCGAGGCGCCCGAGGTCAACATCACCAGCCGCATCGCGGGCCGAATCACCTCGCTCAATCTCATCGAGGGCGATCGCGTGAAGCGCGGGCAGGTCGTGTGCGAAATCGAGTATATCGACCTCAAGAATCAGCTCATCAAGGCTCAGGCCGACGTAGTCAAAGCAACCGCGGACGTCGCACAGGCCAAGCGCGATCTCGATCGCACCAACAAGCTCTTCGCTGAACACATCGTCTCGGTAAAGCAGCGCGACGATGCCCTCACCACCCTCGATGAGAACACCGCGGCGCTGGCGAGCGCACGCGCGATGGTTACCTTTTACGAGGATCAGGTCCACGACACGAAAATCGTCTCGCCGGTTGACGGCGTTATCGTGAACAAGGCTCTCCAGGTCGGCGAATGGGTCACGCCCGGCACTCCCATCCTCACCGTGGACGACCTTTCCACCATCTGGGCGCGCGTTGACCTCGAGGAAAGCGACCTCGGATCCGTGTATATCGGCAAGCCGGCGCGCGTGCGCCTGCCTACCAATCCGCCGACTTATCTCAGCGGCCGCGTCATCGCGATCGGCCAGGAAGGCCAGTTCGCGACCGAGCACGATGTGCGCCGTGGACGACAGGACATCAGAACCTTCTACATCAAGGTGCAGCTGCTCCAGGCCGGCGATGAGGCCAAGCCCGGAATGACTGCCGAAGTAACCTTTCTGCGCAACGATGGAACCCGGCTCAGCAGCAATTCAGACGACCGATCTGACCAAGCAGTTCGGTAGCTTCACCGCCGTCGACACCGTCAGCTTCGAGGTGAAGCGCGGCGAAGTCTTCGGATTGCTCGGCCCCAACGGCGCCGGCAAGACCACGCTGGTCCGGATGCTCACGACGCTGCTGCCGGTCACCGCCGGCAAGGCCAGCGTCGCAGGCGAGGATGTCGTCCGTCATCCAACTCGCGTGCGCGAACGAATCGGAGTAATCCCCCAGGCGCTCACGTCTGACCTCGACCTCACCGGATGGGAAAACATCGACATCTACGGCGAGTTCTATGACGTCCCGCGGCGCAAACGGCATGCCCGCGCATGGCGGCTGCTCGAGATGGTCGGATTGAAGGAGCGCGCCGGCGACCTCGTCGCGACTTACTCTGGTGGTATGCGCCGCCGGCTGGAGATCGCCCGCGGACTCATCCACTCACCGGAAGTCCTCTTTCTCGACGAACCGACGATCGGACTCGATCCCCAAAGCCGCCGCGCCGTGTGGGATCTCCTCGAAGCCCTGCGCAAGGAAAGCGAGATAACCATCTCGCTTACCACGCACTACATGGATGAAGCCGAACAGCTCTGCGATCGAATCGCGATTGTCGATCACGGCAAGATTATCGCGCTCGATACTCCCGCCGGGCTCAAGCGGATGGTCGAGGGCTCCGATCGCGTCGAGCTTGAAATCGATGGCGATGCCAATGCAATCGCCGCGATGCTCAAGCAGGAGCCTTACCTGCGCGAGGTTGAGCTGACCGGAAGCAACAAGCTGACCCTCGGCGCCGACAACGGCCCCCACGTCGTCCCCAAGATAATCGACCGCGTCGAGGCCGCCGGTGCGAGCGTCTCTTCGATCAGCGTCCATCGCCTGTCGCTGGAAGATGTGTTCATCCGCTTCACCGGTCGCTCGCTGCGTGACGAGCCCGCCAAGAAAGTCAGCTTCCTGGTAGGAGCCGGAATGCCGCAGTCGCGCGGATAGCATCATGAAGACCCTGGCGATAATGCGGCGCGACCTGCTGAAGCTGAGACGCAACCCGCTCACGCTCATCTCGACCATCCTCATGCCGATCATCTACCTCGTGATCATCGGCAATTCCTTCCAGGGGCAACTCAAGCATCTGCCGGTCGTCGTGGTCGCCCAGGATCACGGCGAATTCGCGCGCAGGCTGGTCGAACAATTGCTCGCGCTACAGGCCGGACCCAAGACCGTGAATATCTCGTTCATGGCCGACCCGGGCGAAGCTATCGAGGCAGTGCGCAACGGCGAATATAAGGGCGCCGTGATTATCCCGCCCAATTTCAGCCACAGCGTCGGCGAAGGCCGCATCGCCGAGGTCGGATTGTTCACCGACAACGTCGATTCGGTGAGCGCCTCCACTATTGAAGGCGTGATGACCGATGCGGCCCAGTCGGTGAAGATCAGCTTCGTCACCGCGCGCGAACCCAAGCTCAACCAGATCGTGCTGCGCCCAAGCTGGCTCTTTCAGTACGTCGACTACGATCGCGGGCTCATCCCCGGCGTAATCGTGATGGCAATCTTCATGGGCTCGCTGATGTCCGGTGTGTTCAACTGGGTGATGGACAAGTTCATGGGGATGACCGAGTGCTACCTGGTGACTCCTCTCTCGCGCTGGAACATCGCGGCCGGGATCCTCGGCAGCGGCGTGACCATCACCAGTGTCGCCGGCCTTTCAGTGCTCTTCCTCGGACTGCTGATCACGCGCGGCCGCATCGAAGGAGGCGCACCCGCACTGATGATCCTGATCGCCGTGATCGTCATCACCTCGACCGGTCTGCTTGCGATGACTTTCTCGATCCTCGGGCGCGCCAGCCATCCGCGCCTGGTCGGCACCTTCGCGGGGTTTCTGAACGTGATCCTGTTTTTTCCCAGCGGCGCGATCTATCCGATCGAAAGCTTCCCGCCATGGCTCAAGGCCTTCGCCCACTACAACCCCGAGACGCACTCGGTCAACGCGATCAAGTCGATTCTCTTCAAAGGCGCGGATCTCGCCGCCGTCACCAACGATCTCATCTTTCTGATGATCTTCACGGCGATCATGCTGGTGCTCGCCAGCGTCTCGTTCAAGCGAACGCTGTAGAAAAGAAAAACGCCGAAGCGAAGGAGCCTGTCGATTCCTAGCTGGCGCCCGCGGCCTGGAACGGCAACTCCTGGACCATCGATGCGAGCAGGTCGCGCGTGCGCCGCGCAGAGTCTGCGTCGGGACACATCTCGGAGACCAGCAGGTCCGTCGCACCGCTCTCGACAAAGCGTTCCAGCCCGGTGCGCACCTGGTCCTCATTGCCCACGATGAACAGTTCGTGGGGCGAGAGAACTCCTTCCCGCGCGAGCATCGACCTGTACGATGCCATCGAGCCGTACACCGCAAGCCGCTCCCGCGCCGAATCGATCGCGGGCTGAGTCCTGCCGGTCACGCACACCGCCACCGCCGCCAAAATTCGCGGCACTGGCCGCAGGGCGCTGAGCGCCGCGGTCTTGACCTGCGGAATTACGAAGCTGGCGAGCGTTCGATGACCCACCATCCAGGTCACCACGCCGTCGGCTTCTTCACCTGCAAAGCGCAGCATCGCCGGTTTGAAGGCCGACATCAGCACCGACGGCGCATCGGCATTCACTTCCGCGCGCCCCCGCACGGCCATCGTACGCCCAAGGTCGTCCATCGACTCACCCTTGAGCAGTCGGCGCAGAACGGTGACTACGCGCCGCATGTGGATGGTCGGTTGCTCGAAGATGTACCCGGAGAAGGATTCGCGGTTGTGCGGCAACGGCGGCCCCACGTTGAGCACCAGCCGCCCGCCGATCGCTTCCTGCACCGTCAGCGCCTGCACCGCCAGCGCCATCGGATGCCGCAGGAAGCTCGGCGATACCGACGCGCCGAACTCTATATCGGGAACCTCGCGCCCGATGACCGCCACCGCCGTGAGCAGGTCAGCGTGCGTATCGCGTGAGAGCCAGTACGCCGACAGGCCATCGCCACGGGCGCGTTCCGCCTCTTGTGTCAGGTCCCTGAGTGTCTTTCCGGGTCCACCGCCGATAATACCAATGCGCATTCTAACTCCCTTGCGCGAAACAAATTCTACTGGATGAGCGGTTGTGCGAGCGTTCCGTCCTCGCTCCACTGTCCAGAATCGTGACCAAAAATCAGCCGCACTCCCGCCCGCTCCATCGCGCGATAACGCTCCATCACGGAGCGCATCGCGTCGTAGCTGTCCGCAAATGGCGGGAACAACATTTCATCCAGCGCCTTCCGCATGTAACAGGAGTCCGCGGTCAGCACCGTCTCTCCGCCGGCCAGCTTCACGCGCAGCGATTGGTGGCCGGCCGTGTGTCCGTACGTCGGCAGGCACACCACGCTGCCGTCACCGAATACGTCGTGTTCGCCATCCGCCAGCTGAAGCTGATGGCCCAGATCGAAGTCCGCGCGGTTGTAGCCGTTCTTGCGAATCAGATCCGGATCGGCCCCCGCTTCCCATTCGCGCCGCTGCACGATCAGCCTGGCGTTGGGAATGTCGGCGTTTCCGCCGACGTGATCGAAGTGCAGATGTGAATTGATCAGGTAGTCGACTTTCTCAGGTTCGACGCCATGCGCGCGCAGGCGACCGCCGAGTTCTTCACCGGCTTCGAACTTGACGTCGAAAACGTTCCCGAGCCCACCCAGGCGCGTGGAATCTTTCTGCAAATCGCGATGCAGCCCCGTGTCGAATACGGCGCGGCCCTTGGGATGTTCAATCAGGAAGCTTGGGATCGGCAGGCGCAGCCGCCCGGGCTGCTTATCGAGGATGAACTTGGCGTCCACCTCAAGCCATCCACACACCATCGGAACTATCCTGACCGCCATCTACTACCTTTTCTCTCCTCCGTTTGGGGGACGAGGGATGGCGCGATTGCTCGCGCCATCCCTTCGCGGCTCGTACGGGGGGAACTTACGCCGCTTCGGCTCTTACGCCGTTGAGCTTCTTCAGTTCGGGCATCACTTCGCGCGCAAACAAGCGCAGGCTCTTTTCCGAGTCTTCGATCGGCATGCCCGCGTAGCTGAATACGCCGGTGAAATGATCCGCGTTCACGCGCTTGCGGATCTCGTCGATCTTGTTGAAGCACATCTCGGGCGTGCCCCAGACCTGCAGGTTCAGGAAGTACTCGATCGATGCATCCGCGCCGCCGCCCTTCAGGTTCTTGGCCATCTGCTCGTAGTACTCGTAGCCCTTCGCCTTGCCGAAGTGATCCGCCGCCATCTCGTAATGGCGCAGCGCCGTCTGCCAGTAGCCGCCGATGTACTTGACCGCCATCTCGCGCGCCCGTTCGACGTTCTTGTCGCAGAACGTCCAGCCGGCCGCGATCGTCGGCAGCGGCTCGCCGCCGTTAACCTGCTTGTAGATGGTGCGATACTCGCCCAGTTCCTGCGCGACCGCTTCCCACGGCTTCTGCGGGATGATCAGAATCCCGATGCCGAGTTTCGCCATGATGCGCGAGGACTCCGGCGACACCGCCGCCGCGTAGGTGCGGCCCTTGAACGATTTGAACGGCTTGGGCCGGATGTCTCGGCGCGGCTGCTGGATGAACTTGCCGTTGTACTCGATGTAGCCCTTCTCCAGGCCCTCGAGGATCATCTCGGCGTATTCGACGAAGCGCTCGCGTGACTCGCCCATCTCGATGCGGAAGCCCTCGTACTCGATTCGCGCCAGGCCTCGCCCAAGCCCCAGGATCATCCGGCCGTTCGACATGTGATCGACTACCGACACCTGCTCCGCCACCCGGATCGGGTCGTGCCACGGCAGCACCACCACCATCGAGCCGAGCTTGATGTTCTTGGTGCGGCCTGCGTAGTAAGTCAGGAACTGCAGAACGTCGGGGCACATCGTGTAGTCGTCAAAATGATGTTCCACGCTCCAGATCGAATCGAACCCGAGCGGCTCGTATAGATCGCCGAGCTTCAGGTCGTCCTTGTACACGTCGTAGTCCGAACGTTGATTGAATGGATTCTGGAAAATTACTGCGCCGCCTACCTTCATGAAATTCTCCTTGCCTGTCGCCAATATTCCCGCGCCGATGCTCAGATGATGAGTTTAAGGTCCTGAACACCGAGCGTGTCGTAAAGCACCGTTTGAAGAAACCGATCGATTTTCGATTCCGGCACGTGCGTCATCTTCATCTGCGCCAACACGTAGCCGGTAACTGAAATGACCCGCGCGTCGTTTTCCGCATCCTCGAGCCGCGGACTGCCGGTCTCGATTCGCCAGCGGCGAATGGTCTCCGCGATAATCCCAACCACCTTCTCCTGGAATTGCAGGTACATCGGCCACACTTCCGACCGAATCGCAGTGCTCCACTCCAGCACCACGCACGCGTAGTCCGGTTGAGTTATCACGGAATCCGCGAATGCCCGTGACGCCGCCAGCATCACCTCCGGAGCGGGACGGTTAGAGGCGTGAATGCGCTCGGTCATGTCTTCATAGAAGCGCGCCACTTCGGTGAGCACTTCATGCACAAGAGCTTCCCGGGTTGGAAAGTAGAAGAAGACGGTCGGGACCGAGACGCCGGCCTCTCGTGCAATTTCGGTGTGCCGCGCTCCGCCGAGCCCCCGCCTTGCGAAGACACGGAGTGCTGTCTGCAGCAGCGCTGCTTTGCGCTCTGGTTGCTCAAGCGGACGAGCCCTCGAACGCATAGCGGTGACCTTGGGAGCCATTTCGCCCTCGACCCTATAGACCATTGAAGAATCTGTCAATCACCATTGATAAGAGTTTCAAACCCAACGAAGGCCCCGGTCGGAGATTCGCGGGCGCTCTGTTATTCACGCCCCCATCGAACCTCGAACAATCGCTCAGAACTGTAGTATGACTTCCCCACCCGGAAGGTAATTGACGAATGGACGAAACTCAGAAGCAAAAGCTCGTCGATCTATTCGCAAGCCAACACGTTGCAATCATCATCACCCAGGGCGAGCAATGGGCCACTGCGACCATGCAGGCGTTCGCGGAAACGCCCCAACTCGATTTGATCTTCATCATGGGCGACACCGAGAAATTCCGGAACCTGCTCAAGAATCCGAACGTCACCGTCGTGATCGATGCGCGCGACAAGGGCGACATCCCGACCTTTCGCGTGAATCGCGCTACCGTCTATGGTTCCGCAAGCGAAATTCAGCGCGGCGCGGAATGGGATGTGATGCAAACCCTCTTCATTAATAAAGACCCCTTCGAGAAGCCGTTCTTCGACAACGCGGCCCTGAAGATGATCCGCGTCAAGCCGAAACGAATCTCGTTCACCGGCGCCGACTACAAGAATTTTAAGGTCGAGTTATAGCTAAAACGCAGCGAGGGCAGCCGTTTCCGGCCGCCCCCGCCACCTGTCCCCGTCTGGCTCTTATCTTGCCGCTGCGTTGGTCGGCAGTTCGCTGCCCTGCCCAATCGGTTCTGCCTTCCACTTCTTGATCTCCGGCAGCACCGTCTTGGCGAACAGCTTCATGTTGCGCTCAGCTTCGTCGAACGGCATTCCCGCGTAGCTGAAATTCAGCATGAAGCCCTGCGGGTCGATCGTGTCGCGGATGAACTGAAGCTTCTCCAGCACCATGTCCGGCGTCCCCCACGGCATCAGCTTCGCGAAATCCAGCGCGGCCCCGTCGACACCGTGCTTCGCGATGAACTTGTTGATCTGCCGATACGACTCGTAGCTCTTCCAGGTCCCGAACTTCTCCGACTGCATCTCGTAATGCTTGATGACGGTCTTGTAGTTGCCCGACAGCCACTTCATCGCCTGCTCCTCAGCGCGATCCTTGTTCTCATCGACGAACACGAATCCGCCGCTCAGCGGCTGCGGCGGAGGCGTAGTGTTAAATTCGCGCCATGCCTTGTGATACGACTCGAAGTCCTTCTTCACCGCTTCCCACGGCTTCTGCGGAATCACCAGGAGCGACACTCCCAGCTTCGCCATGATCGGCATCGACTCGGGCGATACCGCCGCCGCATAGGTGCGGCCTTTGAACGACTTGAACGGGAACGGGCGGATTTCGCGGCGCGGCTGCTTGGTGTACGCGCCACCTTCCATGTAGCCCTTTTCCAGTGCATTGATGATTAGTTCCGCGTACTCGACGAACAGGTTGCGGCCTTCATTCTGATC
>DATJWT010000221.1:0-4988 GCA_035500975.1 Binataceae bacterium (SeqCode) | reverse complement strand
ATGCGGGACTTTCTTCGGAGCATGCTAACATTTGCTAACAATTCTGGAGCGGTTCCCTTTCCTCGCCTTCGCTCTGCTCTATCGAGGTGCGCAATCGCTTTGATTTGATCAGTCATGGAACGCTCTGCGCAGACATGATGCGGCGGCGGCATTTTGATGGCAAATGCACGGCGGCGTGTGAGCGGTCGCAAATCACAGGTTATGCTCAGACGGTCGGGACTAACCACCAAGACACAAAGTCACCAAGATAAGATCAGGAGAACACTTCCTTAAAGTCATTGCTCCCTGGCTACTGTCACCCGGCTTTTCCTGCCTGCGGTTCACGGTCGGCTTATGCTAGCAGCTCTCGATCGGATGGCGTCTGCGGTGGAGGGTATCCATCCGAGAACCTGTCCGCTTCCCGCATTAGAGGTGCGACAAAAGATGTCGCACGTCATCCACGGGCAGGGACGCCCGCGCCACGATTTCTTTCGGAGATTGCGGAGCTTCGACTTTACGGTAGAATTTCCGTGCCGCTGAAGAAGAACGAGATCTCTTTCGCTGCCGTTTCGGGAGCATCTGAGCCGTGCACCGCGTTCTTCTCGACGTCGAGGCCCAGGTCTTTGCGAATCGTGCCTGCCGCAGCCTTGGCCGGGTCGGTCGCGCCCATCAGCTCGCGCCATCGGGTGATCGCCTTCTCGCCAGACAGTACCGCGATCACCACCGGGCCTGAGGTCATGTAGTCGCAGAGCCCCTTGTAGAACGGGCGCTCCTTGTGAACGTCGTAAAAACGTTCCGCCTGGGCGCGGGCCAATTGAAGTTTCTTGAGCGCGCTGATTTTCAGGCCGCTCGCCTCGATACGCCTGAGGATCTCTCCCGCCAGCCCGCGCTCTACCGCGTCGGGCTTTACGATCGCTAATGTGCGTTCCATTGTTTCCTTGAATGTCGCGCGCCAGTTACGCGCGCTTCCCTTCCAGAGCCTGCTTCATCGTCACGCCCAGCTCCGCCGGACTCATCGCTACCGTGATTCCGGCCTCCTTGAGCGCCGCGATCTTGTCAGCCGCCGTGCCGCGTCCACCCGAGATGATCGCGCCCGCGTGACCCATCCTGCGCCCCTTCGGCGCGGTCTGACCCGCGATAAATGCGACGACCGGCTTCTTGACGTTCTTCTTGATGTAGTCGGCGGCCTCTTCTTCCGCGGTGCCGCCGATCTCGCCGATCATGATGATGGCGCGGGTCTTGGGATCCTCGTTGAACAGCTTGAGCGCATCGATATGGCTGGTGCCGACGATCGGATCGCCGCCGATCCCGATGCAGGTCGATTGCCCCATTCCCAACTGCGTGAGCTGATAGACCGCTTCGTACGTCAACGTTCCCGAACGTGAGACGACTCCGATATCACCGGGCTTGTGAATGTAACCCGGCATGATCCCGATCTTGCACTCGCCCGGCGTGATGATCCCGGGGCAATTGGGCCCGATAAGCCGCGACTTGGTTCCCTTGAGGTAGGCGCTGGCCTTCACCATGTCGAGCACGGGAACGCCCTCGGTGATGCAGATGATCAGCTCGATTCCTGCCGCCGCAGCCTCAACGATCGCATCCGCGGCGAATGGCGGCGGTACATAGATCACCGTCGCGTTCGCGCCGGTCGCTTTGCGAGCGGCCTCGACGGTGTCGAAAATCGGAATGCCTTCGAAGTCGGTGCCGCCCTTGCCCGGCACCACGCCCCCCACCATCTGCGTGCCGTACTCCTTGCACGCACGAGTATGAAGCTGTCCGGTCGATCCGGTAATACCCTGCGTCAAAACGCGAGTGTTCTTGTCAACGAGAATGCTCATTGCAGTTCCTAAGCCTTGATCGCTTGCGTGATGCGCCGTGCGGCGTCAGCCATGTCCGCCGCGGGAATGACGGCGATGCCCGATTCGGCGAGAATCCTCTTGCCCTGCTCGACGTTGGTCCCTTCCATGCGCACCACGAGGGGAACCTTGAGATTCACCTGCTTGGCCGCTTCCACCACGCCCTGCGCCAGCACATCGCAGCGCATGATGCCGCCGAAGATGTTGATCAGCACGCCTTTGACGCGTTCGTCGGAGAGCAGGATTCGAAAAGCCGCCGCAACCTTCTCCGTGTTTGCGCCACCGCCAACGTCGAGGAAGTTCGCAGGCTCGGCGCCGTAAACCTTCACGATGTCCATGGTGGCCATCGCAAGCCCGGCGCCGTTCACCATGCATCCGATGTTGCCGTCCAGGTGCACGTAGCTCAGATCGAACTTCGCCGCCTCCGTCTCGTGTGGGTCCTCTTCGTTCGGATCGCGCAGCTCGCGGATATCGGGATGCCGGAACAGGCCGTTGTCATCGAACGACATCTTCGCATCGAGGCACAGCACCCGCCCATCCTGCGTGACCACCAGCGGGTTGATTTCGACCAGCGACGCATCGGTTTCGAGGAACGCCTTGTAGATCGATGCGAGCAGCGATGCGAATTGGCCTACCTGCTTGTCCTTGAGGCCCAGCGCAAAAGCGATCTTGCGCCCCAGGAACGCCGACATGCCGAGAACCGGGTTGATCGGCTCGGTGATGATCTTTTCGGGCGTCTTGGATGCAACTTCCTCGATGTCCATGCCGCCTTCGGTGCTGGCGATCACCGACACGACGCCCGCCTTGCGATCGACGAGCATGCCCAGGTACAGCTCGCGCGCCACCTGGCTTGCCTCTTCGACGTAGACGCGGCGCACCACCCTGCCCTGGGGGCCGGTCTGATGCGTCACCAGCGTCTTGCCCAGCAGTCCGGCGGCGAATGCACGCGCCTCATCGGCGGATGAAACCAGCTTTACGCCGCCCGCTTTACCGCGGCCCCCGGCATGGATCTGCGCTTTGACGACAGCCTTCGGCTGTCCGAGGGCCTTGAATGCCGCCGCAGCCTCTTCGGCAGTCGATGCGGGCTGGCCCTTGGGAACGGGCGCGCCGAAGCGTCCGAGAATTTGCTTGGCCTGAAATTCGTGAATGTTCATTTTGATTTTCGCTCGACTCCGCTTTCGCTCCGCCTCGCGAGCGCTTGCGCGCTGCGCTCGCAGACTCGCGCCCCTTCGGGCTGCAGACTCCTCTCAGTCGTCCCCGCGCCGCTCAGCCCTGCGCGATAACCTTGTCCATCGCATCGACGAGTTCCTTCACGTGCGCGACGGAGCTGTCGAATGCTTTCTTCTCTTCCGGAGTGAGCTGAATCTCGACCACCCGCTCGACTCCGCCGCCTCCGATCACCACCGGGACGCCGGCAAAGAGCCCTTTGACGCCATACTCGCCGTCAAGGTATGCGGCGCACGGCATCACTTCCTTCTTGTCGAGCATGTACGCCTCGACCATCTTGAACACCGCCGTGCCCGCGGCGTAGTACGACGAGGTCTTCATCAGGTTGACGATTTCGCCGCCGCCGTTGCGGGTGCGCACTTCGATCTCTTCAAGCCGCTTCGCGCCGATGAGCTTATCAACTGGAACTCCGCCAACCGTCGTGTAGCTGCGGATCGGCACCATGTCGTCACCGTGTCCGCCCAGCACCATCGCGTTGATACTTTCGACCGAGGTTTTGAGCTCCATGCCCAGGAAGGTGCGATAGCGCGCGGAGTCCAGGACTCCCGCCTGCCCGACGATGCGATGCTTGTCGAAGCCGGTCACGCGCTTGAGCTGCGTCACCATCGCATCGAGCGGATTCGTCACGGCGATGATGAAGGCATTGGGCGCGTGCTGCTTGATCGCGCCGCCCACGTCCGTCATCACCTTCGCATTGATCTTCAGCAGGTCATCGCGGCTCATTCCCGGCTTGCGCGGCGATCCCGAAGTGACGACGCAGCAGTCGGCGCCCGCGATATCCTTGATATTGGTGGTGCCGATTACTTCCGCGTCGATGCCGAGTACCGGCGCGCTCTCTGCCATGTCGAGCGCCTTGCCCTGCGGCAGGCCGTCGATGATGTCGTACAGGACGATGTCGCCGAGTTCGCGCAGGAAACACAGATGCGCGCAGGTAGCGCCCACGTTACCGGCGCCGATAAACGCAATTTTTCTCCGAGCCACGGATGGCCTCCCCTGCTGCCCTTCTTGAAGTCTGTCTTATACTTCCGGATCTGCTAATGAAGCAACGTTAAGCGATTGTAACGCCCAACGCGACCCGAGAAACCACAAAAATCAGGTTTCGAGAGCTAGCGGTTGTCCTCGGGTTCGATCTCCGCGACTACGAGCGGCTCGCGATGACGCCGCAGCGTCGCGCGAATCAGGTCGCGGTTCATGTTGCCGATAAACTCCAGCGGTATTTCTTTCGGACATACCGCCTCGCACTCACCGTGATTGGTACAGCTCCCGAAGCCCTCGCGCGACATCGCCGCCACCATGCTGACCGTGCGCTGGTCGCGCTGCGGCTGTCCCTGCGGCAGGCTGTTGAGATGGGTCAGCTTGGCGGAAGTAAAAAGCATCGCTGCGGCATTGGGACACGACGCCACGCACGCGCCGCATCCGATGCACGCTGCCGCATCGAAAGCGGTGTCGGCCGCTTCTTTCCTGACCAGGATCGCGTTCGCATCGGGAGCGCTCCCGGTCGGCGCGCTGATAAACCCTCCCGCCTGGAGAATCCGATCGAACGCCGACCGGTCAACCACCAGGTCGCGAATTATCGGAAATGCGCTGGCGCGCCACGGCTCCAGCGTCAGCCGGTCTCCATCCTTGAAGAATCGCATCGAGAGCTGGCACACGGTGGTGCCTTTCTGTCCGCCGTGCGCAATGCCGTTGATCAGAAACCCGCACGAGCCGCAGATACCCTCGCGGCAATCGTGCTCGAATGCCACGGGCGGCTCGCCGCGGGCCGTTAGATCCTCGTTGAGCGCGTCGAGCATCTCGAGGAACGAGAGGTCATCGGGGATATCTTTGACCTCGTAGTCCTTGAACTCGCCCGGAGCATCGCGCTTGAGCTGCCGCCAGATTTTGAGCTTCAGGTTCATCTCTACTTGTAGCTCCGTTGAGTCAGAT
>DATJWT010000220.1:0-2348 GCA_035500975.1 Binataceae bacterium (SeqCode) | reverse complement strand
GATTCGTCGAAGTAGCGCATCGCGCAGACCACGTTCCCCTCGGTGTCCTTGAACTGCACCAATTCTCCGACCGTGGGAATCGTCATCTTGGGTACCGTAATCTGTCCACCGGCCTCCGCGATCGTCTTCGCAATCGCATCTACGTCATCAACGGCGACGGTGCACTGAAACCCAATCGATCGCGGCTCGTCTTTCGGGCGATCGTGGACCGCGCCGTGAATGCCGGGATCCTTTTCGTCGCCAGTCGCAATCAAGAAGAAGCCGGGCGGTCCCCAAGCAGAAAACCGCCATCCGAACACCCGCTCGTAGAATTTCTTTGCGCGCTCAACATCGTCCGCCTGCACATCGAAATGCGAAATATTCCTGGCAGTCATCGATAAGACCTCCCGCGATGGCGCAGACGTAGCATCGCGCCATGGCTGACTCGATGGCGCTATTTCGTCAGCTTATGTCGAGTCTGTGACACAGCAAAACGCCGACCGATCATTGGATTTTGAACGCGAGCGTCTCCTCGATTAGCTGCTTGAGCCATTTCATGTATGGCGTGCCGCCGGTCCCGCGTGGGTCGTCGGTCCATCGATTGATATATTCCTGCGCCCACCCGATATGCACCGAGCGAAATTCCGCGATCGCATCGAGGACCGCGTTGTAGTTGTGCTTGCTCGCGAGGCCGCGCACGCCAGGCATCGACTCCACTGTCTCCAGCAGACGCCGATGCTCGGCCGGCATGTAGTTGCGCATATCGGCAAGATGGTTGGTAAGCATCGACGGGCTATGCGGAATCTTCATGAACGCCACCAGCATCGGCACAATACTGCTCTGCGCTCCTGTCTCGCCGCGAAAGTTCATCCGCACCAGCGCGGCCGAACCGGCCGCCACCTGCGCGCCGGGCACTTCGGCTTCGTACTCAACATCTTCGAAGAACCGGATGTAGGGCCGGAAGGTTTTGTAGTAAAGCGCGGGGCTCATCTTCTCCGGAATTCGCCGCAGCACCCGCACCTGGTCGTTGACCGCGCTCGCGATGTCTCCCACTGCGCTGTCGACCGCCGATGCGGCGTTCGCCGCAAGGGCATCGTGCACCCGCGCGATCGCATCGAGGATGCGCGCCGCGATCGCCTCGATCTCAACGTGGACGAGGATGAACCAGTGCTCGTCATAAAGATGAACGAAATTTTGAATCGTATCGATATTGCCGAGCGCGATGGGGCCTTCGGGACGGAACCGCTTCCAGTTGTAGAGTGCGTACCCATCGTAGCTAAGAATCGGTGGACGGTTGAGCAATTTGCAGATTCGCACCAGCGGAATCGCAAGGTTCGCCGGCAGGACCCGGCTCGGCTCCGCACCAACCTGGTTGATATACGCGGACGCGAGAAATCCCACGCGCAAGTAGTAAAGGCGCATTCCCGGCAAGTCGTCGGCGCAGGCGTCCGGCCAAGGCGGAATTACTAACGAACGTGCGTTACGGCGAAAGCCACCGTCCTGGAGCAGGCTTGGAAGATCGCGCCCGATCTCATCGAGCAGCGCGAATTCTGAATCGGCGGAGAAATGCGTTAGCGGATCGTGCTCGGGCAGAAATCCGCGCCTGCGGAACTGCGGCGCGATAAATTCGGTGCCATGATCCGCGGCGTTGATAACGGCCTGCGCCTGAGGCATGCCACCACCTCCTCGCTGATCCGATCATACACTCTCAAGAGAAGCCTCGCCTCTCGTAGAACAGGCTTCCGGGTACCCGCAGATTTCAGTCTGCGCTTTTCCAAAGATGGCGCAGGCCAAAGCCTGCCCCGCACTCAATAGGCGTACGTCAGTAGCAACGAATAAGTGTTGAAGCGCTGCCCGGTCGTCCACGCCGAATATCGATAGTCGAAGCCGACTTTCATCCGATCGAGGATCGGGTTCTCGGTCGGCAACTTGAAATCGAATCCCGCACCGCCCTGCGCGCCCTCGAACACGCTCGCACCGGCGATCGCCGGAAGCTTGCGGGCGCCGAGCTGCCTGGTCGGGAACTGCAATCCGCCCACCAGCGGAGGAGTCTCGATTATGTCGACCCATACACCGGGTCCGGCGGTCACGTACGGCCTGATGCCGTAGTTCTTCCAGAAATCGAGGCTGTACTTGACGCCGGGCCAGATTGAGATCATGCGCTGACGGAATTCGACGTTGGTGTTTGCTCCGACCACAGAAGAGTGAACGGTGACCTGGTCATCGCCGCTGAAGGCGAGTCCACCGCCGACTTCGAGATCGAGGTCGCCGCCGGGCATTCCGTCCTTGTTATGAATCAGCGGACTGTCGACGAAGAGACCATAGAAGAAGCCGCCTTCCTTCTGGCCGAACGGGAATCCCTGGTAGCC
>DATJWT010000219.1:0-3753 GCA_035500975.1 Binataceae bacterium (SeqCode) | reverse complement strand
CGCTTGCAGAGCATCTCGCGATCGTTGAGGCGCCTGACGAAATGGGTCCGGACGCCGGCACTCTCGAGCATGGTGAAGAACAATTCCGACATGCGATTGTTCATCACGCCCTTGTCTTCGATGGTGCCGCGTTTCTTGGCGTTGAACGCGGTCGCATCGTCCTTGAAGTACTGGATTACGAGGTCGGGGTCGGAAGTCGAGTAGAGCTTCTTCGCCTTGCCCTCATAAAACATTTCGAGCTTCTGCGGAGCTGTTTCCACCGGGTTAATCTCCGTTTTCTTTTCAATTATCTGACAGCGCCGGGAGCGACAACGAAACGCCGCCCACGACTGTCCACAACGAGGACTTTCTATTCACAACAATCCGACCGAGGTCGGTGAATTTATTCGCTCACCTTCCAGGTTTCGGCGCGAAACGTTCGACCAGTTCCGCAGCCAGGCCCGCGTAACTGCGTGGCGATAGCTCCTGGAGCGCTTCGCGCGCATCGTCGGGAAGCGCCAGGGCTTCGACAAATTCCCGGATAACGCGCCGGTCGACCCTGCGGCCGCGCGTCAATTCCTTCAGGGTCTCGTAGGGACGCGGCAGTCCATGACGGCGCATGAGAGTCTGGACACCTTCGGCGACGACTTCCCACGCCTGCTCGTCATCGAGATCTTCGCCGATTCGGCGTTCGTTGACCTCCACGCGGTTGAGGCCGCGGTCGAGGGCAGCGAGCGCAACGACTACATGGCCGAAGGCGGTGCCGATCGCGCGCAGGGCGGTGGAGTCCGTCAGGTCGCGTTGCCATCGCGAGATAGCGAGCTTGCCGGCCAGATGTTCGAGGAGCGCGGTCGCGATTCCGAAATTGCCCTCGGCGTTTTCGAAATCGATGGGATTGACCTTGTGCGGCATCACGGAGGAGCCGGTCTCGCCCTTCACCGCTTTCTGCGTGAAATAACCAATCGAGATGTAGGCCCACATGTCGCGGCAGAATCCGAGCAAGATAGTGTCGATGCGCGCGACGATCGAGAACATCTCGGCCACGAAGTCGTGGTTCTCGATTTGGGTGGTCAGCGGATTCCAGACCAGTCCCAGGCCCTCCACGAAGGCGCGCGACTGCGCGGGCCAATCGACGCCGGGCGCGGCGAAGCGATGGGCGTTGAAATTGCCGACGGCGCCGTTGAGCTTGCCGAGATATTCCTGGCGGCGGAGATGGCCGAGCTGACGATCGACGCGCGCGGCGAACACCGCCATTTCCTTGCCGAGCGTGGTCGGTGACGCTTCCTGGCCGTGGGTGCGCGCGAGCATCGCGAGCGAACGGTAGCGATGGGCGAGATCGGCAATACGCGCGACGCTCTTTTCGACCTGGGGGATCAGTTCGCGATCGGAGAATTCCTTGAGGATAAGCGCATAAGCGAGGTTGTTGATGTCCTCGCTGGTGCAGGCGAAATGAACGATCTCCACCGGCAACTTTGAATCGAGCGCGGCGATCTTTTCTTTCAGGAAATACTCGACGGCTTTGACGTCGTGATTGGTCTCGGATTCGAGTTCCTTGACCCGGCGGGCGTCATCGATCGAGAAGCCTTCGTAGATGGCGCGAAGTTTCTTCTGAATCGCCTCAACCGGGGGCGTAAGCGCATCGAACCGAGGATTCTCGGCCAACGCGAGGTACCATTCGACCTCAACGCGGACGCGATACTGGATAAGGGCGAACTCGCTGAAGTAGGCGGAGAGCGAGCGGGTGCGCGCGCGGTAGCGCCCGTCGATCGGGGTTACCGCCATCAGGGCGGCATCAATATCGGCTGGTTTGGTTGCCACCTGAGTCGAAAGAGCTCAGTTACACTCGATTATCGCGCATGATCCGCACGCAGGATAGGTGCCTGCGGAAAAAAGATCCAAGCAATGCGGCTGAAAAGGTGCAGCACCGTAACATTCCGTAACATCCGCAGAAGCGCAAACTCCGTGATCTGCGAGCGGCCGGGCAGAAAATTCGCAAGCAACCTGCTGATTGTTGTTCACGTGATCCACTCCACCTGATCGATATTCGCCAGCCATGTTCCTCGCGATCAATTTTGTTCGCAAATTTCCACAACACATCCGGCAGTTGTCGACATCAAGCTATCGGCCGGTATGGCCGAAGCCGCCGGAGCCGCGCTTGCTGTCGGCGAGCTCGGCTGCCTCTTCGATTTCGGCGCGGACGACGGGCGCGATGATTAGCTGGGCGATGCGGTCGCCGGGTTTAATCTCGATGGTGCGATCGCCGAGGTTGACGATCAGGACTTTCACTTCGCCGCGATAGTCGGCGTCGATGGTGCCGGGTGAATTGATCATGGTCAGGCCTTCGTTGATCGCGCGGCCGCTGCGCGGGCGGACCTGGCCTTCGTAGCCCGGGGGAATTTCGATGGTCAGGCCGGTGGGAATTGCGCGGCGTTCGCCGGGGGGGACGAAGATTGTGCCCGTTACGTCGGCTACGAGGTCCATGCCGGCTGCGCGGGCGGTCTGGTAGGCCGGGATTTTCGCGGTGGCGGTCAGGCGTTTGAATTTGATGACAGTGCTCATTGCATCACTGCGCTTCTGAGGACAGAAGAATCAAAGCGGATGATGCGGTGCAACGCGAGTGGGCGGTGGTACATCCGTCCACAGAGAGGGGTTGGTAGCACGTGCGCGTAGGCCCCGCGCATCGTCGGCGGGCAGACCCCTGGCGCTATCGCTTGCTCGGGGCAGGCTCCGGC
The DNA here is from genome assembly GCA_035500975.1 of Binataceae bacterium (SeqCode). Lineage (GTDB taxonomy): Bacteria > Desulfobacterota > Binatia > Binatales > Binataceae > JAFAHS01. The sequence continues at coordinate 1,042 of DATJWT010000219.1, read as the reverse complement.
CCGCCCCACTAGTTTCGGTCCGTGGGGAAGAAATGAGGCGGGAGTGGAAGTCCCAGCGTTGCACCACTCCCTTGCCCTCTCCTTGGAAAGGAAAGGGAATCGGACAAGGAGAGGGGATCGGAGGCTAGCCGAGTTCGGAGAAGACGTCGGTGCCTAGTTGGCGGCCCTTGAGGTCGCCGAGCAGGGCCATCGCCATTTTGTTGGGCTGGAAGAGCGTGTGGGCGAGTTCGACTATCTGGTCCTGGGTCACGCTGTCGATTCCGTTGGCGAGTTCTTCGAGCGGGACTTCGCGCCGGAAATAGATTTCGTTGCGCGCGAGCCGGTTCATCCGGCTTTCGGTGCCTTCGAGGCCGAGCAGCATGTTGCCCTTGATCTGGTTCTTGGAGCGGGCGAGTTCGTCGGGCTTCAGTCCGTCGCGAACTACCTTGCGAATTTCCTTGAGGGTCACCTCGAGAACTTCGTCGAGCCACTCCGGATTGGTTCCGGCGTAAATGATCGAGTAGCCGCAGTCCGCGTAGGAGGCCATCGAGGAGTAGATGCTATAGACGCGGCCGCGTTTCTCGCGCACTTCCTGGAACAGCCGCGAGGACATGCCGCCGCCGAGGGCGGTGTTCAGCACGTAGCTCGCGTAACGCAGGCCGCTGTCCTGGCCGAGACCGGGTCCCCCGATGCAGATATGCATCTGCTCGAGTTCCTTTTCATGGTTGATGACGATCGGGTTCTCCGGCGGCGGCGTGATTTTCTCGACCCGCCCGTCGCCGGGGATTTTCCCGAACAGGCGCTCGCAATCGCTGACCAGCTTGTCGTGATCGACCTGCCCCGCCGCGGCGATAAAAATCCGTCCGGCGCGATAGCGCTCGCCCATGAAGGAAAGCAGCAGGTCGCGGTCGATGCGATTTACGGTCTCGACCGAACCGAAGATCGGCAGCGCCAGGGGATGGCCCTTCCAGAAGTTCATCGTGAAGAGGTCGTGGATGAAATCGTCGGGGGTGTCTTCGGCCTGCGAGATTTCCTGCAGCACGACCTGGCGCTCACGGTCGAT
>DATJWT010000218.1:0-3808 GCA_035500975.1 Binataceae bacterium (SeqCode) | reverse complement strand
CAGGCCGGCAAGGAAGGCGCGATCGTCACCATGATGCTCGATCATTCGGTCGGACTTCCGCACCTGCGCACCACGGTGAAGAACGGCGGCTTCTATGACTACGACTACATGATCGACTTGATGGCGCGCGAGGAGCCGTTCTGGAAGCCCGGCATCCGCAACGGCTATCACGGCATCACGCTGGCGTGGACCATCGGCGAGATGGTGCATCGCTCGACCGGAAAGCGGCTCGGCAAATTCTTCGAGGATGAAGTCGCGCGCCCGCTCGGACTCGATTTCGCGATCGGACTGCCGGAAGATCGCGAGCCGCGCGTCGCCCCGATGATCTACGCGCCCATCACCGATGAGGTCCGCAACAGCCGCATCTCGCAAGCCGCCGTCAACGAGAAGGACTCCGCGACGCACTACTTCATGTTCAACATGGCGGGCTTCAACGTGAACAGCCGCGAAGCGCACGCCGCGGAAATCGGGTCGGCCAACGGCATCTCCAACGGACGCGGCCTCGCGCGGATGTATCAGCCGCTCGCGAACGGCGGCGAGTTCAACGGCGTGCGCCTGGTCGGCAAGGACACGCTCGAACGCATGGCGCGATGCTCCGTCGCGACGCATGAAGATGCGACCCTGCGCATCCCGACACGTTTTTCGCTGGGATTCATGAAGGCGATGGATAACCGCAAGCTCGACAACGCCGCGCATTGCTCGCTGGTTATTGGCGAGCCCGCCTTCGGCCATGTCGGTGCGGGTGGATCGCTCGGCTTCGCGGATCCCGAATGCCGGATGAGCTTCGGCTACACGATGAACAAGATGGGCTTCGGGATCCTGATGAACGATCGCGGGCAGAGCCTGGTCGATGCCGCCTATCGTGCGATCGGCTATCGCTCCGACGCCAGCGGCGCCTGGGCGCGGTAGGCTGCCATGCTGCCGGCCCGGACGCTCATCGGTGAGATTGTCACCTCGCTGCGCAATGTAATCGGGCCGGCGATTACCGACCCCTATCCGAAAGCGCAGGCATACATGGCCGCGACCATCCTCGAATTCGTCTCGCGGCAGATCGAAGATCGCGGCGCGAGCGAGTCGAGGAAGAGCGCAATCATCGATGCACTCTTCGACGATCTTGCGAAGCTCGGCCTTCCCGATCGAATCGTGTCTGGCGCGTCGCGCGATGAAGCAGGCGCGTCAGTCGTTATCGAGAGGCTGTACGCCGCTCGCAGCGAGATCGGGAATGCCGCTTTTGCGAGCGGTAACCATCGCGTCCGGCAGGCGTTGAGAGAGCTTCTCGATCTCGAACTTTCGATCACCGGGAAGAGCGGCGACTGAAATGAGCACGCCGTCGGCCAGGGAGAAGATCGCGGGCTACCTGAAATCAAAGCTGCCCGCTTCCGATCGACTCGAGCTGACCGATTTCGTTCAGACCGCCGGTGGATGGTCTCACGAAATCTACACCTTCTATGGGAACTGGATGCAGGAAGGCCGCCACATGCGACAGGGCTTCTGCCTGCGCAAGGATCCGGGCGCGGGTCTGCTGCGAAATCTCTCCTCGCTCGAGCAGCAATTCCGCGTCATCAAGGCATTGGAATCGACTCCAGCGCCGACCCCCAAAGCCTACTGGTATGAAGCGGACCCGGCGCTGCTCGGCGGGCCGTTCTTCGTGATGGAAAAGGTCGAAGGCGAAGCGCCGAACCCGTGGTCGAAAGCCGGCAAGAGTTTCTATGCCGATGCGGCCCGGCGCGGCCGCTTGCCGCGCAGTTTCGTGGAGGCGCTCGCAGCGCTGCACAACCTCGACTGGAAGGCGGCAGGACTCGATTTCATCGGGATCCCGGAAGGCGGACGCGGTTTCGCGCTGCGCGAGATCGCTAAATGGGAGAGCCTGATCGCGCAATCGATTCGCAAGCCGGAGCCCGCACTGACCGAGTTGCTGATGTGGCTCAAGGCGAATGCCCCCGCAGTGCAGCGGCTGGCGTTCGTCCACGGCGCGTACCGCACCGGCAACCTGATGATCAAGGACGATGCGATCAGCGCGATTATCGACTGGGAACTACAAGTGATCGGCGACCCGATGTACGACGTCGCCTACGTGCTCTCCGACCTGAATCGCGAAGGCTCGCCGCTGCTGTCATGCGTAGTCGAGCGCGAATTCTTTCTCGACTACTACCAGCAGCTCACCGGATTGAAGGTCGATCTCGAAGTCTGTCGCTACTACGAAATTCTCTACATGATGCGCAGCACCGCCTTCTGGCTGAGCGCATCGGGATTGTTCGCCGAGGGCAAGAACAAGGATCTCCGCCTCGCCCGCACGACCTATTCGGTGCCGGTCGTGCTGGATATGGCTGCGAGGGCATTGGGTTTCTGAGGTCTGGCGATGCTGAGTAGCTGGGATGAAATGATGTGCCATCAGTTGCCGGCCACGATGGACCACGTCCACACCGACAACCCCGAATGGACCGAGCGCATCTACATCAGCGTCTACAATGTCCGCGACAAGGACACGATTCTCGGCATCGGCGTCGGCCAGTATCCCAACAAGAACGTGCAGGATGGCTTCGTCACCGTATGGCGCGGCGGCAAGCAGTACAACTTCCGCGCCTCGCGCACGCTGCGTCCGCATATAGATGAGATAAAGATCGGGCCGCTGTCCGTCGAAGTGCTCGAAGGCCTGCGGCGCTTCCGCGTCCGGCTCGGCGACAACCCTTCCCGCCTGCGCCTTGACCTCGAATGGACCGCATCGATGAACCCGCACCAGGAGGAGCACGATTTCCGCGAGAGCGGCGGCAAGGTCGTGCAGGACATCTCCCGCTTCGACCAGGCCGGCCGCGCGAGCGGCACGCTGCAGATCGACGGTACGACGATCGCGCTCGACCCCAACGACTGGTGGGGCCATCGCGATCGATCGTGGGGCACGCGCCGCCCGCTTCGCACCGATTCTTCCGATTCGAAGCGCACCACGTTTGCGCCGTTCCTGTTCAGCTGGTCGGTCGCGCAATTCCGCGACTACGCGCTGCACTGGCGCTTCGTCGAGCGTGCCGCCGGCAAGTACAGCTACTTCAGCGGTGAGAAGGTCGCTCCGTTCGGGCGGCCGCACGACCCCGCCTGGATTCTGGATCGCACGGAGCAGGAATTCCGCTGGGACGCATCGGGTCCCGTGCAGACTCTCACGGGCGGCGACATCGCGCTGTTCTTCAAGAACGGCGAGAAGCGCGAAGTGTCATTCGTCGCCCATCCTCCGCGATGGCATCTCAAGGGCGGAGGCTACGGCGGCTATCGCGGCTGGTACCACGGCGATCACAAGGGCGAGTACTACTGCGAGCACGATGTATGGGACCTTGCAGATCCCGGGGTGCGCGCCGAAGCGAGCACGCTCAGCGACCATCTGATCGAATGGCGATGCGGCAACGACACCGGGTTTGGAGTTATGGAGTACGGCGTCGGTCCCGGCTACTACAAGTACAAAGAGATTCAGCACCTCCCGACTTTCTGAGGCGGGTCAACGGAGTCGCAGCTTGAAAGCACTTGTAATCGGAGGCACCGGCCCAAGCGGCCACTTCATCGTCAACGGCCTGCTCCGGCGCGGCTACCACGTCGCAATTCTTCATACCGGCCGTCACGAGGTGAAGGAGATCCCCGACGCGGTCGAACACATTCACACCGATCCGTTTTCCGACGGCTCGCTTACGGAGGCGCTTGGCAATCGAACTTTCGATCTGACCGTCGCGGCATATGGCCGCCTGCGCCGTATCGCGGAAATCATGGCGGGTCGCACCGGCCGCTTTATCTCGATCGGCGGCGCGCCGGCGTATCGCGGCTACATGAA
>DATJWT010000217.1:0-13636 GCA_035500975.1 Binataceae bacterium (SeqCode) | reverse complement strand
GCGAAAGAGTGCGTCAATCCTGGCGGTGTTCGGCTTTCAGCTTTTCGCTGATTAGCATTGCGTTCAGGGCGGCGGTTGGGCGGACGGGATACTCGGCGGGCTTGCGCAGAGCCTTCAGGCGCGAATCGAGATTCTGCAGATCCGCCAGGGTATGAGCGCGGAGTTCGTTGAGCGTCGGGCGCGGTTGCTTGCGCTGGCCGTACTCCATCTGCGTTTGGAGGATCGGGGTGACAGAGGCGGGCGGCTGGCGGAACTCGCGGGTGACCGTAGCCGGGCTCTCATCGATGAGGCCGACCAAATCGCCGATGCAGGCGCCGGTTGAATTGAGCGCGCGGAAAATCTGCTTGCGCCCCGGGGTGGAGATTTTGCCGGCCGACAACTTCATCCGCGGCGTGCCGTGATATTCGACCAGCTTGTAGTTGAAATCTCCCGCAGGCGCATCGTCGCTGACGGCGAGGGCGGTACCGATCCCGAACGCATCGATCGGAGCGCCATCTGCTACCAGACCCGCGATTTTGTACTCATCGAGATTGCCGCTCGCGAAGATGGCGACATCGTTGAGGCCGGCCTGGTCGAGAATCTTGCGCGAACGAAGCGAGAGGTCGAGCATGTCGCCGCTGTCGAGGCGGATACCGGTCAGCTTCGAGCCCGACTCCCGCATCTTGAGACCCACTTTCGCGGCGTTACGTACGCCTTCGAGCGTGTCGTAGGTATCGACCAGCAAGGTACTCAGGCGCGGGAAAGTCTCGGCGAAATTTTCGAACGATTTGAGCTCGCCCTCATGCGCCATCACGAAGCTATGGCTCATCGTGCCGTATGCCGGGATGCCGTAGCGGCGGCCCGCGGCAACGCTGGCCGTACCGGCGAAGCCGGCGAGATAGCTGGCGCGCGCCGTGACAAGTGGCGCATCGACGCCTTGCGCGCGGCGCGGTCCGAAATCGACCAGGCGCCGGCCCATCGCCGCCGTCGCACATCGCGCGGCCTTGGTGGCAGCCATGCTGGCAAAGGCGACCTGGTTGAGGGCGAGGGTCTCGACGATTTGCGCCTCGATGAGCGGTGCGCAGATTTCGACGACCGGTTCGCCGGCGAAAAAGATCCCGCCCTCGCGTACCGCCCGCACCGAGCCGGTGAAGCGGAGGGCGGCGAGGAATTTCAGGAAATCGGGTTTGAAGAGGTTGAGCGATTCGAGATACGCGAGGGCGGTCTCATCGATGCGAAATTGTTCGAGGACTTCCAGCAGGCGCTCGATTCCGCACGCGACCATGTAGCCGCGGTCGTGGGGCATCCGGCGCATCGAGACTTCGAAGGCCGCGGGCTCGTTCATATGATGCTCGAAGAACGCGGCACTGACGGTGAACTCGTAGAGGTCGGCGAAGAGCGCAACGTCGGTCGCATCGAAATGAAGATCGGTCGGCATCAGCGGGAAGCTCGAATCGTCAGCGCGGCGGCTCCGGTGGAGCGGGCGGTTTGGGCGGAGGGGGCGCGGGCGCAGGCTCCTGCACGATGCGAGTTTCGCCGGGACGATCGTGGAGGCCTTTGGCGATCGCCTTCAGGCGTTCCGCCACCAGGTAGTTGATCGTACCGGGCTCATCGACAGTGCCGGCACGCACACCGGTGAGCAGCTCAATGCCGTCATCGATGGTGTCGATCGAATAGATGTGGAAGCGGCCCTCGTTGACCGCGGCGATGGTCTCGGGCTCGAGCATCAGGTTTTCGACGTTGGCGCGCGGGACCATCACGCCCTGGGTCCCGGTGAGGCCGATTGCTTTGCAGACGCGGAAGTAGCCTTCGATCTTTTCGTTGGCGCCGCCGATTGCCTGCACGTTGCCGTGCTGGTCAACCGAGCCGGTCACCGCGAGTTCCTGGCGAATGGGGACGCCGGAGAGCGCCGAGAGGAGCGCGTAGAGCTCGGTGGAGCTGGCGCTGTCGCCATCGATGCCCGAGTACGATTGCTCGAAGCAGATCGACGCGGTCATCGCGACCGGCTGGGTCTGGCCGAAGCGCGAGCGCAGAAAGCCGGTCAGGATCATTACGCCCTTGTCGTGGGTGGAACCGGAGAGGCGCGACTCGCGCTCGATGTTGACGATGCCGGCCTGGCCCATCGCGACCGTAGCGCTGACGCGCGAGGGGCGGCCGAAGCTGTATCCTCCGACATCGAGGACAGCGAGGCCGTTGATCTGGCCGACGGCGGCGCCCTTGATATGGACCACCAGCGTGCCACGGGCGATCAGGCGGCGGATTTCCTCTTCGATGAAATTGAGACGCAGCCTGCGCTCGTTGAGGGCGCGCTCGACGTGGGCTCCGTCGACGCGGTCGGCCTTCTGCTCGCGCGCGAAATAGGCGGACTCGCGCGCGAGATCATCGACCGGCTCGAGCATCGCGATGACGCGGGAACGATCGCCGGCCAGCCGCATCCCGTACTCGACGATCTTCTCGAGCGCGGGCGCGGAAAATGCGCCGAGACCTTCGCGGCGCGCGAGTTCTCCGATCCGGGAGGCATAGTGCAGCGCGGCGGCGCGGTCCGCATCGACCGCGGGGCGCATCTCAGCCTTGATCTTGAACAACTCGGAAAATTCCGGGTCGTAGAAATAGAGCATGTTGTAGAGGTAGGCGCCGCCGAGCACGACCAGCTTGGTATGGACCTCGATGGGCTCGGGACGAAGGCCGCTGGTGGCGAAAAACGGAATGGGCTCGAAGGTTTCGATGGTCAGGCGGCTCGACTTGAGGCTGCGTTTGATGCTTTTCCACACGCCCGGCTCGATGACGGCATCTTCGAGGTCGAGCACGAGGAACCCGCCGTGCGACTTGAGGTAGGAACCGCCGATGATGCGGGTGAAGTTGGTGCCGCCGCGGCCGAGCGGATCGATCCATCGCTCGATGGTACCGAACAGGTTGCGGTACGAGGGCGCATCCTCACTGACTACCGGTGCACCCTTGGTAACTGAGTTGTCGACCAGCAGGTTGATCTCGTACTCGAACCATCGCGGCTCCTCGCCACCGCCCATCCTCGGCTCCTCGCCCTGGCGCGGCTCGGCGGCTTCGCGGAACCGATCGAGATGCGAAAGCATGTGATCGGAAACCTGGTCGAGGTAGATGGTGACGCCCGGGTTGTTGAAGTGGCGCTTGGTTTCCTCGATGGCGGGAGTGATGAGGCGCGCGGCGAACGAGCGCTCGATAGCGCGGATGTCGTCGACCAGCTCGCGCATCACCTCCTGTTGGCGCATCACGAGCTTCGCGAGCTCGTCCTGTAACTCACCCTGCGAGCGGGCGAGTTGCTCGCGCTCCTGCTCCGAGCGCGCGGCGATGCTCTTCTGGAGGGCCTCCGGAGACTCCGGCATCTTGCCGTCGACCAGGGGAATGAACAGGATCTGGCCCTGGGGAGAGCCCTGGAGAGCGAAGCCGCGCTCGCGCGCGCGCGCCTCGAGTCCACCGAACATTTCTTGCGCGCGGCGGTTGTACTTGTCGCGCAGGGCGGTGCGCTCGCGATCGAAATCCTCGCGGCGGAAGGCCTTGGGGAGCTGCTCGAGCAGGTAGCTGACCAGCTCGCTCATCTTCTGGCTGAGCTCGCGTCCCTGCCCCGCCTTCAAATAGATCGCGACGGGAGCTTCGGGGCTGCGGAAGTTGTTGACGTACACCCAGTCACCCGGGGTGGGCATGGTGGCGGCCTTTTCATCGAGCAGCCGCAGCGCGGACTCGCGCTCGTTGCGAGTGCGAAGGCCGCTGATGAAGACGTTGTAGCCGGGCGCATCGATACCGATGGCGAGCCTGAGGGCATCGAGTGCGCGGTGCTGTCCAAGCAGATCGTCGGTTTCGAGCGACTCGGCCGCGCGCAGCAGTTCGTCGCCGACGACGGGGACGCGCGCGGTGAGGTCCGACGCCTTCAGTTCCGGGTGCGGCTCGGCGGGCTTGAGTTCAGCCTTGTTCCTTGGGCCGTTCGGTTCGTCCATGTTGCTCCGGTGCCGGCGAACAGGTCTCAGGAATCCTTGAGTCGAATGCGGCGCGGCTTCTGCTTGGGCAGCGTGATCGTGAGAGTGCCGCCGGACCATCGCGCGGTCGCGGCCTCAGCGTCGATGGTCTCGGAAAAAGTAAACGAGCGTTCGGCTCTGCGATTGGCGCTGACCGAGCGAACGGTGACGCGCCGGCCGAGGCCCTCTACTTCGATCCCGGTGGGATCGACTCCCTCGGTGATGACGCGGACCTCGTAGTGCTCGGCGCGCTCGACTATCTCGGCCTGCTCGAACTCGGTGGCGCCGCGGCGCCATTTCTCGATGAGCAGCTCATCGAAGAATTCGTCCAGAACGCTCTCGAACGGTCCGGGCATCTTGTCGTTGCGCTTGGCCATCTGCAAAGAATCTGGCTGATTGTAGGGCGACGCGCCGGTCGCGGTCGAGAGTCAAGCGCAACCCCGGCGCGCTTGCCACTACAGCATCGTGGGCGTATCGTTCGCATCGTGCCGAACCTCAACAAAATTGTCGCTGCCACCGACTTTTCCGAAGACTCGTCGCTCGCTCTGTCGTACGCGGAAGACCTGGCGCGCAAGTTCGGATCAGAACTGGTGATCCTGCACGTCGATCAGCCGCTGGCGCCGGTAATGGCGAGCCCGGACCTGGGGCCCGCGATGGACGTGGGGGCGATGAGCCGAATCGCCGAGGAACAGCGCATCATCGCGCAGCGCGAGCTGGACAAGATCGTGCAGCGGCTGCGCGACAGCGGATTGAAGGCGAGGAGCCTGCTGAAGGTAGGATCGCCGTTCCTGGAAATCCTGCACGCCGCGCAGACCGAAGCCGCGGACCTGGTGGTGCTGGGTACGCATGGGCGCACGGGGCTCGCGCACGTGCTGATGGGTAGCGTGGCGGAGCGCGTGGTGCAGAAGTGTCACGCGCCGGTGCTGACGATTCGGCACCCGGATCGGAAGTTCAAGCATCCGCTGGATAAGTAGAGCGAAGCGACCCTTTGCAATTTACGCCGAGATCCCTTGCAGAGCCTCGGGACGACCGCCAGGACACGCCTCGCTGCCGCTTCAAGCATCCGCTGGAGAAGTAAGTAAGTACCCTCACCCGCACGTCCTCGCTGCTGCAACGGACGCAGGAGCGACGCCGCGCCGCCCTCTCCCGTGAAATAACGGGCGAGGGATTCAGAGCGCGAATTTTTTCCTATCTTCCCTTGTACTTGGCGGGGCGCTTTTCGATGAAGGCGCGCACGCCCTCCTTGAAGTCTTCGGACCGCGTCATCATCGTCATCGACTCGTCGTCTTCGCGAATGGCGGTGGCGAGATCGGTGAAGAGGTGACGCCACACGAGCTTCCTGGCTTCGGACACGCCGAGCGGCGAACAGTTGTGGGCGATATGGCCGGCGACTTCGCGCGCCGTGTCGATCAACTTCGCCTGGGGAACGACGCGATGCACCAGGCCGATACGCAGCGCTTCTTCCGCATCGACGAGGCGGCCGGTAACGGCGAGCTCCACAGCGCGCGCGACGCCGATGATGCGCGAGAGCATCCACGATGAACCGTGTTCAATCGCGAGGCCGCGCTGGACGAAGATCAGGCCCATGCGCGCGTTGTCGGACGCGATGCGGATGTCCTGGTAGAGGCAGGTGGTGAAGCCGAGGCCGACGCACGCGCCGTTGATCGCGCCGATGACGGGTTTGCTGAGCCCGAGCACGTAAGCGTACTGGTTGCGATAGTCGGGACGCTGCTGGCGTATCCATTCATCCTGGTCGGCGGAGGGGGCGGGAGCGCCAGTCGGGGTGGCGCGGCCGGCGGAGATGTCGGAGAGCGCGCCCATATCCGCGCCCGCGCAGTAGGCACGGCCCGCGCCGGTGACGATGATCGCGCCGATGTTGGGATCGCGATCGGCATCGAGCATCGCGGTACGGGTCTCGGCGCCCATCGTGGGAGTCCACGCGTTCATCTTCTCGGGGCGGTTGAAGGTGATGGTCGCGATGCGATCGGACTTGTCGTAGATGATTTCGGCGAAGTTCATTGGTTCCTCCGTGGGCAGAGGAGATCAAAGCATCAAGCGGAGGAGAAATCTAACGGTGCGAAGCCGTGCGGTAGATGAAAGACCCTCCGATGCGTTGTCCAAGTGATGGGGGCTGAGATCCTTCGTTTCGCTCAGGATGACGTGAGTCGCGATTGCGGTTGGAGAATTCGCGCGCGGGCTGTAACGCCTGAGATTGTACCACGCCCCTTGCCTCCTCCTTGGAAAGGAGGGGGAATTCTTTGGAGGCTTTCATCGATTCGCTTTGGTTGTTAGTTACTCCGTGATGCGGCGACGATCCTCTCCTTCATTCAACGCCTTCGTTTCGATCTTCATAGCCCTTTTTGTCACATCCAGCAGCGCGATCGCGGCGGGCAGCGACACCTCGGCGCGGGCGCAGCATGAGATGGTGGTGGCGGAGACCGCGGAGGCATCGGCGGCGGGGGTTGAGATCCTGAAGGAGGGCGGCAATGCGGTCGATGCCGCGGCAGCATCGGCATTGGCGACGGGGGTGACGCATGCCGCTTCGTGCGGGCTCGGCGGGGGCGGCTTCATGCTCATCTACCTCGCGAGCACCGGAAAATTCTATGCGCTCGACTATCGCGAGCGCGCGCCGATGAAGGCATCGGCGACGATGTACATCCGCGACGGCAAGCCCGACGAATCACTCGCACGCAACGGCGCGCTGGCGATCGGCGTACCGGGAGAGATCGCGGGTATCGATGCGGCGTTGCGGCGGTACGGCACGATGAAGTTCCAGCAAGTAGCGGTGCCGGCGGTGCGCCTGGCCGAAGACGGATTCTCGCTGAACCCGCACCTGGCGCATGAGATCGCATCGATGCAAGACAAGTTGAAGCTGGACCCTGCGATGGCGAGCGTGTTTCTCAAACCCGACGGCAGCGTGCCCAAGCCGGGCGACCTGATCTTCAACAAGAACCTCGCGGCAACGATCAAGAAGCTGGGCGACAAGCCATCGGAGAATTTCTACCACGGCGCGGTCGCGGAAGATTTGGCGGAGTTCATCCAGGCGAAGGGCGGGATCATGACTACCGATGACTTCGCCGCATACGAACCGATCTGGCGCGAGCCTTTGCATCGCCCCTATCGCGGATACGAGGTCTACACGATTCCGCCGCCGTCATCGGGCGGGGTGGTGCTGGAGATGCTCGGGATGCTGGAGCCGGGGCACCTGGGCGGGCTGGGCGTGAATACGCCGCCGTACCTGGCGCGAATCGCGGAGGTAATGCGCGAGGGGTTCATCGATCGCGAGAAATACGGCGACCCGGCGTTCGTGGATGTACCGATCGCGGAACTACTGTCGGCGAAGCATATCGACCAGGCGCGCGAAGAGGCCCTGCATCACACGATGAGTCCGCCGCCGACGGCGCCGCACGATCATGGAACCGCGAACCTGATCGCGGCGGATGCCGAGGGCAACGTCGTGGTGCTGACCACGACAATCAATACCTCGTTCGGGTCGAAGCTGATGGAACCCAAGACGGGAATCATCCTGAACGACGAGATGGATGACTTTTCGGTGGCGGTTGGCGTGCCCAACGCGTTCAGGCTCCAGGGCGCGGCCGCGAACGCGATCGCGCCAGGGAAGCGTCCGCTATCGTCGATCTCGCCGACGATCGTCATCAAGGGCGGCAAGCCGGTGCTCGCGGTAGGAGGATCGGGGGGGCCGACGATCATCACCGGGGTGCTGCAGGTGGCGCTGGATGTGATCGATTTCCACCTGGGGCCGGGAGTGTCGGTGGACCTGCCGCGGATACACGAGCAGGCGATGCCCGAGACGATGCTAATCGAGGAGAAGATGTCGCCGAAGACGGTGACCGCGTTGCAGCAGATGGGCTTTCAGACGCATACGCTGCCGATGCTCGGGGCGGTGGGCGCGCTCACGATCGAGGCGGGCAATCTGCGGGGCGCGGGCGACCCTCGCAAGGGCGGCATGGCCAGCGGGTACTGAGAACCGCAACCCGGTTCCGTCATTCTGAGCCAACGGTGAAGAATCCCGGCGAACGGTCGCATTGCCAGCGTTGCGCTGAGATTCTTCGCTGCGAAGACTTCGATCGGAATGACGGAAAAGCGGGCTATGGTTCTCCAAGTTTTTTGTTGAGCTCGTCGATCTTCAGTTCACCTTCGCGGGTTTGGCCGCCGATCTTGAGGAACTTCTCCATGTTACGTCGGCCGGCTTCGATGCGGATGAGCTGCTGAAAAATGTAGCTCTCGTCTTGCAATCCTTCGGCCAGCGGCTTGGTGGCGGAGTTGATCGCTTCTTTCGCGAGTCGCACTGCCTCGACGGGAAAGGACGCGATGCGTTTTGCCAGGTTCATTACGTAGGGGCCAATCTTGTCGGCCGGAAGAGCGCGGTTCAGATAGCCCCAGCGCTCGGCCTCGTCGGCCTGCATGTCCACGCCGCCGAGGATGATCTCGATGGCGCGGTTGCGGCCAATCAGGCGGGGCAGCTTCTGGGTGCCGGTTCCGCCGGGAATGATGCCGAGCGGCACTTCCATCTGATTGATTTTGGTCTTGCCGAGCACGCCGAAGCGCATGTCGAAGCCCATCGAGAACTCGCTGCCGCCACCGCCCACGCGTCCTTCGATCTGCGCGATGGTGATCTTGTCCATCGTGCTCATCCGATTGCACATCGCGTGGTAGTCGTTGTTGGCCGAGGCCTCGCGGCTGGCGGGCTTGTCGATGGGAAAGGCCAGGATCGCGCTCACGTCGAAGTGCGCGAGAAAAAAGTCGGGATTGGCGCTCTTGAGGACGAAGACCAGGCAATCGCGGTCCGCCTCGACATCTTGCGTCATGCGGGCGAGCTCGCCCCACAGGTCCAGCGTGATGATGTTGATCGGCGGGGCGTCAACCGTGGCGGTGACTATTTTTCCGTCGCGCGCGAACCTGATCAGCTTGTATCCATCGTAAGCCATCTTCCGATCCTCCGGGACTGGCCTTACGCCCGAAGGCCGGAAGATTTCAAGCGGTGGCTGACGTGACCTCCGGCAGATGCGCGCGGACTTGCGCGGCCAGCTCATCATCGGAAATCGAGGTGTTGCGGCCGGCGGCGTACTGGCTATCGACCCATTCGGTGATCTTTTTCACCGCGTCGGACTGCTTGCTGACCTGGTGCGGCTTATCGAGCTTGAAGAACGAGTTAATCCACCATGCGACGCCGGCGGTGCCGGAGGTCTTGTCGACGGCGACGCGCGGGGGGCGGTGCAGAATCTTGCCGGTATCGAAGATGTTGTAGATCTCTTCGTCCTTCAGGAGCCCATCGGCGTGGATTCCCGCGCGGGTGGAATTGAACTCGCGCCCGACGAACGGATAGTTCGAGGGAATCTTGTAGCCGATTTCGTTTTCGAAGTAGTCGGCGATCTCAGTGATGACGGCGGTGTCGATGCCGTTGTTGCCCTTGAGCGAGATGTAATCCATCACGAGGCCTTCGACGGGAGGGTTGCCGGTGCGCTCGCCGTAGCCGAGAAGAGTGCCGTTGGCGTAGGTGCATCCGTAGAGCCATGCCGCGGTCGCATTGGCGAGCACCTTGTGAAAGTCGTTGTGCCCGTGCCATTCGAGGCAATTCGACGGCACGCCGCATTCGCGGCGGAGGCCGAGAATCAGCTTGGGCACACTGCGCGGAAGAGCGACACCGGGATAGGGCACGCCGAACCCAAGCGTATCGCACACACGAATCTTCACCTGCGCGCCATGGCCGGCACGCAGCTCCATCAGCTTGTTCACGAAGGGCACGACGAAGCCGTGGAAATCGGCGCGGGTGGCATCTTCGAGATGGCAACGAATCGCCAGGCCCATATCGAGCGCGGACTTGACGATATCGAGATAATCCTCGAGGGCCTGGCCGCGGGTTTTACGGAGCTTGCGGAAGATGTGGTAGTCGGAGCACGAGGTGAGGATGCCGGTCTCCCTGATGCTGATTTCGCGCACCAGCTTCAGGTCGGCCTTCACCGCGCGAATCCATCCGGTGACTTCGGGAAATTCGTAACCAAGCGCGAGGCAGCGGCGGACGGCTTCGCGATCGAGGTCGGAATACAGGAAGAACTCGGTCTGGCGGATGATGCCGTTGGGGCCGCCGAGCCGATGCAGCATCGAGAAGAGCGCGACGATCTGCTCGACGCTGTAGGGAGGGCGCGCCTGCTGCCCATCGCGGAAGGTGGTGTCGGTGATCAGGAACTCGGGCGCGGGGTCGGGCGTTTCGATGAGGTTGTCGAATTCGATCTTCGGGACGGCATCGTAGGGGAAGATCTCGCGCAGCAGGTTGGGTTCAGTCACTTCGCGAACGGAGCCATTCGATGGGGCCATGGTTGATCCTCCTCCGGGGCCGGGGATGAAGGTTACAAGTACTATCTGCGTGAATGATCAACATATGTCAAGTTATGTCAACATTAATAAATATGAAGTTCCGAAGCAGAAAATGTGGTGGCGGAGTGATCGGGATGCGGAACCGCAACGATCATGTTGTGCGCTGGTAATGGCGCAACCGGCCGCAGCCCCACCAGCGGCTGAGCCGGGATTCCTCGCGGAGCTTCTCGAGGCGCGCTCCGCGCGCATCACCCGCGGGAATGACAAATTCGGAGCTCTTCCTTGTCATGCGCAAATTCGGATGTCCCGCAAATCGGCGCACGTACTGTGACTGGCATTCGGCAGCGGATAGACTCGTTCGGCGTGGCTGCTGCACATCCGGAATCAGTCGAGCGTGAGGTCGCATTGTCAGCGGCGGGGGGCTGGGCGGAAATCGTCGCGCCGGCGGCGCTCGCTGCGGCGGTGTTTTTTTTCAATCTGTGGAAGTACGG
The DNA here is from genome assembly GCA_035500975.1 of Binataceae bacterium (SeqCode). Lineage (GTDB taxonomy): Bacteria > Desulfobacterota > Binatia > Binatales > Binataceae > JAFAHS01. Next base: position 2,844 of record DATJWT010000217.1, on the reverse strand, counting down.
GTTCTGGGAGCCTGACGAGGCACGTTACGCGGAGATCGCGCGCGAGATGGTCCAGGGCGGGTCATACCTCGTGCCGCACCTGAACTACGTGATCTACGTCGAGAAGCCTCCCCTGCTCTACTGGCTGACCTCGCTCTCGTTTGGAATCTTCGGGATCGATGAATTCGCCGCGCGATTTTTCGTGGCGTTGTTCGGAGTGTTGGGAGTCGCCGTGACGGCGTGGTTCGCGGCGCGCTGCTTCGGGCGGCGGCATGCGATCCTGGCCGGCGCGATTCTCGCGACAATTCCCCTCTATGCGGTGATGGCGCAGGTGCTCACCACCGACGTGATGCTGTCGGTGTTCGTGACGATAGCGAATTTCGCGCTGTTCATGCATTGGCGCGATGGCGGCAGATGGTGCTGGGCCGCATACGTCGCGGTCGCGCTGGGCGTGCTCACCAAGGGTCCTGTCGCGGTTGTCTTGCCGACGATCGCTATGGGCGCATTTCTGATTTGGCAGCGCGACTGGCGCGGTTCGATTCGCCGGTTCCATTTATTCGCAGGAGTCGCGTTAATTGCGGCAATCAGCGCGCCGTGGTTCGTCGCGATGATCGCGTGGGTGCCGGGGTATTTCGATTTCTACTTTGTCGGAGAGCATCTGCGGCGCGCGTTCGTGGAATCGTACAGCCACGGCGAGCCGTTCTACTTTTATATTCCGGTACTGGCCGCGGGACTGTTGCCGTGGTCGCTGCTGGTGCCGTTCCTGACCTGGCGGCGGCTCGTGCCGAATCCGGCGCGGCGATTCTGCCTGATGGCGGCGGCGACGACAGTGGCGGCCTTCTCATGCTCCAGCGCGAAGCTGATTCCCTACATCCTGCCCGCGGTGCCGCCGTTGGCGATCCTGATCGCCGACGGCATCGTCTCGTGCGGGTGGCCCGGGGAACGATCGCCCACCGTGCCGAAGCCGGACTCGCGAATCCTGACCGAGAGCGGGCCGCTGCTTGGAATCCTGGGAGCAATCGCGATCATGGCCGGGATCTTCGCGCCGGCGATGCGATCGCCCTATCCGATGTACGTGCGGCCGGCGCTGTATGCCGCCGGAGGGCTGCTGGTGTTCGGCGGCGCGATCACGACGATCATGTTCATGAGCCGGCGCATCGCGGGAGGGCTGGCGGCGCTGGTACTGACGATGGCCGCAACGCTGATGGCGGCGACGGGAGCGAGAATCGAGGCCGAGCCGCTGCGATCGTATGCGAACCTGGCGAGCGCGATCGAATCGCAGGCGCCGGACGCAGCCGTGATTTGCTACCATCGCTACGTGCAAGCCCTCCCCTTCTACACGCGCAAGCGTATCGTGCTGGTGGGAGCGAGAACCGAATTGGGATTCGGATCGAAGCTCGACCCCGACGCGGGCCAGTACTTTCTCAAGACCGACGACGATCTTATGCGCCTGTGGCGATCGCCCGGGCCGAAAGTGCTGGTGCTTGACGAGGCCGACCTTGCGCGGCTCAATGAGCAACTCGGCGGATTCACGCAAATCGGTTCCGAGTTTCACAAGCGCGCGATAGAGAAGGCACAGTGAGCGAAGCCCCAGCCAGGGAACTGCCCGCGTCCCATCACGCGGCGCGGGAGTCCGAGAAAAAGAAGAACCCATATCTCGCGTTCGCGACGCGCGCCGGCTTCGGCGTGATCGTGATCGCATTCCTGCTGTGGCATTACGACGTGCGCCCGGTGCTGCGAATTCTCGGCCGCGAGAACGCGGGGTATTTCGTAGCGGTGATCGCGATCTATGTCGCGGGGCAAGTCATGTCGGCGTGGCGATGGCAACTGCTGGCGGCGGTGGTCGGAGCGCGCGCCCGCTTCCAGGACTTTTTCGGCTACTACTTCGTGGGTCTCTTCACGAATCTGTTCATCCCGGGGATGCTCGGCGGCGATGCGCTGCGATCGCTCTACCTCGGACGCAAGACGCATCGGATGGGTGAAGCGATCGCGTCGGTAGTGGCGGACCGCGGGACCGGCGTGATCGGATTGTTCTGGCTGGCGGCAGTGATGGCCCTGATCGTTCCATCGGGGTTCTCCCCCGCCCTCATCAGAAGCGTCATTGCGATCGGCGTCATTGGCCTGATCCTGGTGGTCGCATCGCCACTGATCGCGATGGCGGTGCCGTACATGCCGAGGATGCTGCGGCGCGGATTCGGTGTCGCGCTTCCGTACATGCATCGACCGCAGACGATGTTTTCCGGGCTGTCGCTTTCGGTCGTGCTGCAGATTTCGCTGGGCGTGGGGCAATGGATTCTTGCCAAAGGGCTGGGGCTTTCCACCCCACTTTCGGTGTTTCTCCTCTGCGTCCCGGTGGCAAATGTGGCGGCGGGATTTCCGGTCACGCTGAATGGACTGGGCGTGCGCGAGACTGCTTACCTGGTCCTGTTCGGGATGGCGGGGATGGCGCGCGAAGACGCGATAGCGCTTGGGCTGTTATGGTTTGCCGCGACGATGCTGGGTGGGCTTACAGGCGCTATCGCATTTGCGGTGACTGAGTTTCCCGAAGCGCACGCGGAGATAGAGAGAGGCAAGGCAACTTGAAGTCCGGCTCAGTTTCCTTAGCCGGAGGACGCTGCGGCGCTAAATATCCAGTAATATTCCGGTATTTTGTGGGAAATCTTGCGTTGGTTGGCGCCGGTTTGTATAGTGCCTGACTAACCCATCGGACAGGCACCCGGAGATCGCTAAGATATGGATGTAATGAAGACCCTGTTCCTGAACCCACCGTCCTATGACGATTTCGACGGAGGTGCAGGCTCTCGCTATCAGGCTACACGCGAGGTTTGGTCTTTCTGGTACCCGACGTGGCTCGCATATCCGGCC
>DATJWT010000216.1:0-4797 GCA_035500975.1 Binataceae bacterium (SeqCode) | reverse complement strand
CCGCTGTAGTTCCAGTGCTGCTCCATCCGCTGCAGCCAGTACGGGACCCATCCGCCGTCGGCCTCGACCTGGACGACTTTGAGCTTTGGATATTTCTCGAAGGTGCCGTACCAGATGAGTCCCGCCATCGCGGCCATCGCTTCGAACGGATGCGAGAGGATGTGGCCGCTGACGTGGGTATCCATGCGATCGCCGAACGACTCGACCGAGGCGGACGCGGAGTCGTGCGTGGAGATCGGGATGCCGATTTTTTCGACTTCGCCCCACAGCGGCATGTAGTCCTGGTGGAAGATGGTGCGGCCGCGCACGGGGTTCGGGCGCACGTAGAAGCTGACCGCACCGTTTTTGGAGGCGCGATGGGCTTCCTCGATGGCGAGGTTGGGATCCTGCATCGGCAGCAGCGCGGCCCAGCGCAGGCGTTTGGCATCTTTCGAGCAGAAATCGGCGCTCCAGTCGTTGTAGGCGCGGCAGCACGCGGCGAGCAGCCTGGGATCGCGGAACTCCCGACCCATCATCTGTCCCGCAGCGGTCGGATAGATGATCTGAACATCGATGCCCTGCTCATCCATGTCCTGGATGCGGCTTTCGGCACTGAACCCGGTCTTGGCGGCGCGCTCGAAACGCTTCATCGCCTTGCGCACGGATTCGAGGAAGGCCGGCGCGGCCATCGGGTACTTACCCTTTTCGCGGGTGAAAGGCTCGCCTTCGACGAGGAAGGTACGGCGGCCCGAGTCGGGCGCCTTGCCCATCCGCGGAGCCTCCGACTTGTAGCGTTCATCGATGTACTTCTCGAACACGAAGTCGGGTTCCATCAGGTGCGTATCGGTATCGACGACTTTGAATCCGTTTCTCATGGCATTGCTCCTGGAGAATATTGAGCGCGCGGATTACCCGTGCGGCAGGATCAGCGCTTTGACTCCCTTGCGCTCGCGCAGCAACTCGAACGCATCGATGCTGTTCGCCAATTCATAGCGATGCGTAACCATCGGCATCAGATCGACGGCTCCCGATGCCACCAGCGCGATCGCGCGACGCCAGGTTTCGGGTGTGCGCACGCGCGAGTTGATCCATTTGACGCCGTGGAAAAACATCGCGCGCAGCTCGGTGGCAGAGAGGTCGCGGGCTGGCCATCCGAGACCGATCAGCTCGCCCCCGCGCTTGAGAACTTCGCGCGGCGAATCGATCTCACCGCACGCATCGAAGACCGCGTCCGCGCCCTCTCCCGGCAGTTCGTCACGGACGCGCCGGGTCCATCCTTCTTCCTGCGCGGTGACGGTGGTGAAGCCGAGATCGCGAGCGAGGGCGAGGCGGCCGGTGTCGCTGGGCAGGCCGGTGATGACGATGGTAGTGACGCCGAGGGCGCGCAAGGAAAGAGCGACCGACAGGCCGATCGGACCGGGACCCTCAATGACCGCGCTGTCGCCGGCCTTCAGGGAGGACTGTTCGACGGCGTGCAAGCCGGTGCCGAAGGGTTCGAGCAGCGAGGCGAGCTCGAAGCTCATCGAGGACGGGACCTTATGGCTGTTGCCGACGGGCGCGATGGTGTACTCGGCCAGCGCGCCGGAAAGAGTCGTGGGCGAGGTGCAGAGATTGAAGCGGCCGGCGCGGCAGGTGGAGCATCGCCCGCAATGGCCGAACGGGTCGAGCGCAACGCGATCGCCGACCTTGAAGTTGGTGACGCCGGGACCGACTTCGACGACTTCGCCGCCGGGCTCGTGGCCCATCACGAACGGGAGCCGGGTGACCATCCGATCCGCGCCGAGTTCCCATTCATATAAATGAAGGTCGGAGCCGCAGACGCCGCATGCGCCGACGCGGACGAGCAGCTCGCCGTTGCCGGGACGTGGAGTCGGGAGATCGACGAGTTCGGCACCGAAGCCGTTTTTGGTCTTGGCGAGGGCTTTCATAGGATTGATATTTCAATACGACTTGGCGGCGGCGTTCGTCAAAGCGGCGGAAGGACGTTCTCGTACGGCTGCGTCACAATGCGAGCCCAAGGTGGGAAAATTGGGAGGCTTTGCCAAAGGCGATGAACCGAACCATCGTGGCACTTTTAGTCTGTCCTGAAAGTTGCAGACGGGGCATCCGCCGCGGTCCCTCGGCTCCGCACAGGAATGCTGCGCTCGGGATGACATGAAAAGGAGTAGCAGGAACAAATCGGAAGGTGAGTTGTTCAGTCGATCTTCCTGAGGAGGGCGAGGACGGCGGCGGCTTTTCGGTTGCGGAGTGCTTTCCAATCGGGGCCGGCGGTCCCGGCGGCGCGATCGCTCAGGAACGCCCATTCGGGATTTGGCCGCGAATGATCGATGACGGCTTGCTGCCAGAGTTTTGCAAACTCGCGATAGGTCGGCGCGTGGTTGCGTGACCAGCAGGCGCGCAGGACTTCCTGCGCGATCGCGCCGAATTCGAATTTGCCGCCGGTCAGATGCTTCATCAGCGCGAGCGTCGCCGCATCGCGATTCTTGTACCGGCCATAGAGGACCGAGTCGGATTCGCGTGGGGCTCGGCCGAGGTCGTTGGTGGCGACTACTTCCTTGTGAAAAACGGTAGCAGCCTTGACCGCACCCGTGTTCAGAAAATGCAGGATGCGATCGATGACGATGCCTTTGCGATCGATGTCCTTGCTGCGCGCGAGGCGGCCATCGGGCGCCTCGACCAGGATCGCGAATGGGATCGAATGCGCGATGCAGAAAGCGCGCAACTCGGCCGTGTTCAGGTAATAGATGTCGGCGAGGAGGCGCTCCCGTTCAGCGGAAGTAAGAGCGGCAATGGACGCCTTCACTATTCCCAGTGACGAATCGCGATGCCGCGATAGCGCATCCGTGGGCGGATGAGGCGATTGTCGGCGTATTGCTCGAGCCCGTGCGCGATCCACCCGGCGGAGCGGCCGATCGCGAAAATGGCCGCGGGCAGGCCGCGCTGAAATCCCAGCATCCGGGTCGAGACGGTCAGGTAGAAATCGAGGTTGGGACGCAGGCGCTCACGCTTCCAGACCGCCTCTTCAATCTTGAGGGCGACATCGAGCAGCTTGCGGCCGCGGCGGCGAGCGATCGCTTCGGCATGCTTGCGCAGGAGGGCGGCGCGCGGATCGCCGCCGGGGTAAATCGCATGGCCGAAGCCGGGAGGGAGGCGATGGTCGCGCGTGATCGCATCGAGACAATCGCCGATACGTGCTCCGGCGACGATACGCGCGAGCATCTCCTCGATGCGGTCGCATGCGCCGCCATGAATCGGTCCGGAGAGCGAGCACAGGGCGGAGAGCACGGAGGCGAACAGATCGGCGCCGGTGCTGGCCACGACGCGCGCGGCGAAAGTTGACGCATTCAATTCGTGTTCGGCACATGCGACCAGCACGCGATCGAGCGCGGCGACCTCCCATTCGGCGGCAGCGGTGCCCGCGACGGATTCGAGCAGGCGCGCGGCCATCCCGCCGTCATTGGAGCGGGCACCATCGCTGCGCGAGCGGGCAAGCGCGAGGGGCAGATGGCTGATGATGAGCTTGGCGCGATCGAGCGGAGAGCGCGGAGCCTGGCGGCTGTCCCATGCCGCGAGCGCGGGCATCACGGCGGCCAGGCGCAGGAGAGGGGGCGCATCGTCACCAACGGCGGCGAGCGCAGAGGCAACCTGCGGAGGCATGCGCGCATCTCGGATTTCGGCGCGCAAGGCCGCGATTTCATCGGGCGACGGCCGCTCGCCGTTCCAGAGCAGGAGGCATGCTTCCTCGAAGGAAGCGTGTTCGACGATCTCTTCGATCGGGTAGCCACGGTAGGCGAGGCGTCCTTCGAGAATCGAGCTGACAGCGGATTCCGCCACGATCACGCCCGAGGCCGCGGTTTCGGAACTCTTGGGTTGGGCGACGGTGACCCATGAAGAGGCGTCGGGGAGGCTGCGACCTCGCCGGCCGCGCTCGGGCGCGACCACGCCGCGCAGCGCCTCGATATCGGCACGGCGATAGAGGGCCTGGCGGCCGATACGGCGGCGGTAGCTTTTGAGCCATCCGCGGCTGACGTAGGCATATAAGGTACCGAGTTTAACTCCGAGAGCACCGGCGGCCTCGGAGGCGGTTAGCATCTGCGCGCGGTCAGAAATTCGAGTCGCCACGTGGAGATGACGCCATTGCCGGACCGCGCCGTCAAGACGGCTACGCTTGTTCAAGTTGTATACAGTAATGCAAAGATGTATGAAGTCAAGGGTAAAACCTGAGTTCCGGGAGAAACCAAGTATGCCTTCCGCAGAAGTACGAGTGGGTAGCCTGGTGGCGGATTTTGGAAAGACTGCGTCCGACTATGGGAAACATCGCGCGGGATTTCCGCCGGCGTTCTTCGACCGGCTGGCCGCGATGGGCATCGTGCGGGCGGGCTTTCGCACGCTCGACCTGGGCACGGGCACCGGGACTATCGCGCGCGGGCTGGCGGAGCGGGGATGCGACTCGATCGGCCTGGATCGATCGGTACCGATGATGGAGCAAGCGGCGCGGCTGGATCGCGAGGCGGGAGTCAGCGTGCGCTATGTCGAAGCGGCGGCGGAAGACACCGGGCTGGAAGGCGCGAGCTTCGACCTCGCGATCGCGGGTCAGTGCTGGCAATGGTTCGACAGGCCGCGCGCGGCCGCGGAGGCGCGTCGTCTGCTCAAGCCCGGAGGTCACCTCGTGATCGGTCACTTCGACTGGATTCCGCTGCCGGGCAATCTTGCCGACACGACCGAGAAGCTGATCCAGAAGCACAATCCGAAATGGAAGCTCGCGGGCGGGATGGGATTGTATCCGCAGTGGCTGGGCGGGCTAGCGATGGCGGGTTT
>DATJWT010000215.1:0-2810 GCA_035500975.1 Binataceae bacterium (SeqCode) | reverse complement strand
ACCGCGATTGATTCGCTCATCACGTAAATGTGCCCCACCGTGGGCCGCAGAAAGCCCGGGTACAGCGGGTTCACTCCCAGCCAGAACGGGATGATGATGCGATGGTCGGGCGCCCAATCCGTCAGCCGCACGTGCGCCTCGCGATCGTTGTCGGTCAGCACGAAGTCGTGTCCATCGAAGTCGCGCAGGATGTCGCGGCTTAGCTGATCCTCCGGCGGCGTATTGATCTCGCCGGTTGGGCCAAAATCCAGCGCCTTGTCCGGTGTGCATCCGGATGCGGCGAAGATCAGCAGCATCGCCGCGAAGATTAATCGGCCGCGCTTCATTCGATTCGGTAGCGCGCGTAGCTCTGAGGAATGTTCCCGCCCAGCGTCCATTTCATCGGCGCCGACACTTCGCGCACGACGGGAATCTCAACCGTCTTCCTCTCGGCTGTGGTGAACTGCCGCTTGCCCATGTACTGCACGATGATCGGCAGCAGCTTCCCTCCCGTGAGGTAATGCGTGCGGCTGGTCTGGAGCACGGTTTCCTGCTTGATGAGCGAGCTGCCCGCTTCGATCATCCACTCTCCCGGCGCATCGAGTTGCTTGCCGAGTTGCGCCTCGCTGATCACGTAGTAGTCGCCTTCCTTGGGCTGCTGTACGCCCGGCACCAGGATGTTCACGCCGAACCAGAACGGCAGCTTGATGAAGCGATCCTTGTCCCACCACGGCGGCCGGACTTCCGCGACCGTGTTGTCGGTGCCAAGTACGAAAGGCTTGCCGCGAAAGTTCTCTTCGACCTCCTCGGCGCTCGCATAGATCGATTTCCGGGGCGGAGGGGGTGCGGGCCGCGAGCAGGCCGCAGCCGCGAAAGCCGCAATCACGACGATCGCAGCTACGCGAATTGCGCGCTCAGGACTGCCGCGCATAGTGCGTGGCGATTTCGCGCCCGACCAGTTCGATTTGCTTCGGCCAAGCTTCCGGATCGGCGATCGGCCACAGCACGAACTTGTCGAGCCCTTGCGCGACATACTCGCTGAGACGCCCGATCACATCCTCGGGCGATCCGAACACGCTGCGTTCCAGGAATTGCTCGGCGCCACTGCCCAACGCATTGAGCATCGGGCGCATCTCTTCCAGCGCCTTCTCGCGCGACCCCGCGATACGGCAGAGCAGGATGAGACCTGATTCGATCCGCGCGTTGGCGCGTCCATACTCCGCCGCGTACGCGCGAATTTTTTCCATGTTCGCGCCGAACTCCGCGGGAGTCTGGAACGATGCGAAATAGCCGTCGGCCAGGCGTGCGGTCCGCTTCAGCACCGCGTCGGATTTACCGCCGATCCAGATGTCCATCGTGCCGGAATCGTTGTTGGTGCGCGCGATGGGACGCGGTTCGATGCTCACGTTGTCGAAATTGAAGAACTGCCCGTGGTAGCTCGCCTTGCGCCTGGTCCACACCTCGCGCAGCACCTCGATACCCTCATCAAGGCGTTTCCCACGCGACTCGGTTGGAATTCCGCACGCGGCGTAGTCAGCGAGATTCGCGCCCGTCCCCACCGCCATCACCATCCTGCCGCCCGACAGGTAGTCGAGCGACGCGAACGCCTTGGCCACCATCAGCGGATGCCGCAGGTTCAGTAGCAGCACGCTCGGCCCCAGTTTCATCTTCGAGGTGCGCGATGCGAGCAGCGACAGCGTCGCGACCACGTCGAGTTCAGGCGACGGCGCGAGCAGGTGATCGGAGAGCCAGAATGAATCGAGTCCCCACTCTTCCGATCGCTCCGCCACGCGCGCGATCGTTTCCGCCGACGGCATCCCGAGCCGCCACAAGCCGAATCCAGCGCCGATCTTGATCTGTTTCATAATGCAACGGTTCGTGAATTGCGCAGACTTACCGATGATACTAGCATGAGCACCGCTTTAATGAATTCGAGCAACGCGTCATCGGGTTCCAAGCCCGTGAACGTGACCGTACTTGGTTCCGGGGACGCGTTCGCGACTGCGGGGCGTTCACAATCCGGCTATCTCGTCAAAGCTGGCGACACCTGCGTGCTCATGGACGCGGGGCCGGACCTCCTCGGCTCGATGAAGCGCAAAGGGCTCTCGCCCGCCGACATCGATATCGTCCTGATCAGCCATCTCCACGGCGATCACTACGGCGGCATCCCGTTCCTGATGCTGGAGTACATGTATGAAAGCCCGCCCGATCGCAAAATTCATCTCATCGGGCCGCGCAATTTCGAAACGCGATGCTGGCGGATGATGAAGCTGGCGTATCCGCGTTTCGACGTCGATGTGATCCGGCCGTGGCTGCAGTTCAGGGAGATCGAGCCGCACGACCGCGTGCGAGTGGGCGGCATGGACATCAGCGCGATTCGCAGCCCGCACATGGTCAACGATATTTCGCTCTCGCTGAAACTGCGCATCGCGGGCAAGACCATCTGTTATTCGGGCGATTCGGGATGGAACGAGGAGCTGGTTACATTCGCGGCCGGCTCCGACCTGTTCATCTGCGAATGCACCTATTACGACCGGACCGACCTGTCGTTTCATATGAACTACCCGCAACTGGCGGCCAATCGGGATCGCTTCAAGGTCGGGCGCATGATACTCACGCATCTTGGCCGCGAGATGCACGCGCACAAGCGCGAAGTGAAAATGGAACTCGCTTTCGACGGCATGAAGCTCGAAGTCTGACGCCGGTTTTGGCAGGATATTCAGGGACGCAACCATGGGAATTGCAAAAGGTAAGCGCGCGCTGGTCGTCGGCGTCGCGAACGAAAAGAGCCTGGCGTGGGCGATCGCGCGGCAACTGCACGCGGCCGGCGC
>DATJWT010000214.1:0-15759 GCA_035500975.1 Binataceae bacterium (SeqCode) | reverse complement strand
TTCGAATGGTTCCGCGCTCACGACGTGACCGCGATCACCCTGAGCGTTCTCCATCGCAATTGGCTCGGTGCGACCGCCTGGCATCGGCTGGGCTTCTCGGACTTTCGTGAGGAGCGCCGCCTCGATCTCAAACCACGCCGCTCCTAGCTATAGAGTACTGGGTCCCGTCCGCCACGATGAAATCGAACTAATGTTCGACCACCCTCCAACACTGCGTTGCTTCTCCTGACCTGTCGGTAAGCGCCAAATAATGTTGACAGATCATAAGGTTTCCTTTAGTAGACCTGTGGGGTCCAGTATTTTGCCGGGTTTGACAGGCGCCCAGCGATGTCTATACTGGACTAAAGGAGTCCACTAATTTTGGAGTCCTTGCGGCGGAGAGGTTTCCGTCGCCAGTTGAACGGACGAAGAGATGGTTAAGACACCGGTTTACATGGACTATCACGCGACGACGCCCTGCGATCCGCGGGTGCTTGACGCGATGCTTCCGTACTTCACGGTGAAGTTCGGTAACGCCGCCAGCCGCAACCACAGTTTTGGATGGGAAGCGGAAGAAGCAGTCGGCAAGGCGCGCGAACAGATCGCCTCGATCATCAACGCCAAGTCCAAGGAGATCATCTTCACCAGCGGTGCGACCGAGTCCGACAACCTCGCAATCAAGGGTGTGGTCGAGTTCTACAAGGAAAAAGGCAACCACATCATCACCTGCGTCACCGAGCACAAGGCTGTCCTCGATTCCTGCCGTGCTCTCGAGCGCCAGGGCAAGGCTACTGTCACCTACCTGCCGGTCGACAAGTACGGGATGGTCGATCCCGACGCGGTGCGGAAGGCGATAACCGACAAAACCGTGCTGATCACGATCATGTATGCCAACAACGAGATCGGCACGATTCATCCTGTTCGCGAGATCGGCAAGATCGCAAAGGAAAAGGAAATCATCTTCCACTGCGACGCGGTCCAGGCCGTCGGCAAGATTCCGGTCGATGTGGAGAAGGACGGAATCGACCTGCTCGCGATGAGCGGTCACAAGATTTATGGACCGAAGGGCGTGGGCGCGCTCTACGTGCGCTCCAAGGGCCCGCGCGTGCGGCTCACCCCGATCATCGACGGCGGCGGACACGAGCGCGGCATGCGTTCCGGCACGCTCAACGTCACCGGCATCGTCGGTTTTGGCGCGGCGTGCGAGATCGCGAAGAACGAGTTGCACAAGGAAGCGCAGCACCTTGTCGATCTGCGCAACCAGCTCCAGGCGCAGCTGTTCGAGCGGCTCGACGAGATCTACCTGAACGGCCATCCCACCGAGCGTCTGCCCGGCAACCTGAACGTCAGCTTCGCGTACGTCGAGGGCGAGTCGCTGCTGATGGGAATCAACGACGTCGCGGTCAGCTCGGGTTCGGCCTGCACTTCCGCCACCCTGGAGCCGTCGTACGTCATCCGCGCCCTCGGAGTCGGCGAAGAGCTGGCGCACAGCTCAATTCGCTTTGGGCTGGGCCGGTTCAACACCGGAGAGGAAGTCGACTACGTGGCGGAGCGCGTCACCAAAGAAGTAAAGCGGCTGCGCGAAATGTCGCCGCTGTATGAGATGGCCAAGGAAGGAATCGATCTCAAGTCGGTTCAGTGGAAGTCGTAAAAACGGTAATCGAAGGCGGAGGCGCCTATGTCTTATTCAGATAAGGTTCTCGACCATTACAACAATCCCCGCAACGTCGGCAGTTTTGCCAAGGACGATGCGAGCGTAGGCACGGGAGTGGTCGGCGCTCCGGAGTGCGGCGACGTGATGAAGCTGCAGCTCAAGATCAGCGACGCCGGCGTCATCGAGGACGCGCGTTTCAAGACCTTCGGATGCGGCAGCGCGATCGCAAGCTCGAGCTACGTGACCGAACTGGTCAAGGGCAAGCACATCGACGAAGCGATGACCATCAAGAACACCGTCATCGTGAAGGAACTGAACTTGCCTCCCGTGAAGATCCACTGCTCGGTCCTGGCGGAAGACGCTATCAAGGCCGCGATCACCGATTGGAAGAGCCACAAGGGCGTCGCCGCACAGCCCGATGCGCCGAAAGCGCAGGAGAAGTAGGGCGCGCGAGTGTCGATGATTTCGCTGTCGGACAACGCGGTACACAAGATCAAACAGCTCGTCTCCGAAAAAGGCGACGATGCGGGGCTGCGCGTCAAGGTGGTGGGCGGCGGATGCTCGGGTCTGCAGTACAGGATGGAGATCGATGCCGCCAAGGAGCGCGACAAGATTTTCGAGCGCGACGGTGCCCGCCTGATCGTCGACAAGAAGAGTTTTCTCTACCTGAATGGTTCTGAACTCGATTACGCCGAGGAGCTGATGTCCTCGGGGTTCAGGGTGGTTAATCCCAACGCCAAGCGCAGCTGCGGATGCGGGGAATCGTTCGTCGTATGAACGAGTGGATGCCGGGTACAGGGCGCCAAGATGATCGAATGCCTGTCATGCGGACGGCGGCAGCAGCCGCAATTGACCTGTGAAAGCTGCGGCGCCCCCTTGGGCGTCGACCTGGATTGCTTCGCGGCATTTGCCCTTCCGCGCAAGTTGACTATCGATTCTGCCGCGCTCGAACGCGCCTACCACGATTTGAGCCGCAGGATTCATCCGGATCGTTTTGCCCAGAGCGCCCCGCGGGCCCGCGATGCCAGCTTGCGCAGCACCGCGCTTCTGACCCGTAGCTATCGTACGCTGCGCGACCCGATCGCGCGCGGGCTGTATTGGCTGGAGCTCCACGGTCAGAAGCTGGCCGAGAACAATAAGGCGGTGCCGCCCGACCTGGCCGCATTGGTGTTCCAGGTCCAGGAAGAACTCGAAGAGCTCCGCGATGCCAATGGATCCGGGGCGCAGCGACTTCGCGAACGCACGATGAGCCGGCGCACGGGTCTCGAGCAATCGATGGCCGCGCTCCAGGGCGACCTCGCCGCGAACTTCAAGCGCTGGGATGAGGGCGGAGACCAGGCGGCGCTTACGATCGAGCTCAAGTCGGTGTTGTCCCGGATCGCTTACCTGCGCACCCTGATCCGCGATCTCGATCGCGCGCTGGAGAATTTGCAGGCAGCCTGATGAGCCGGATTCTGGGAATCGATCTCGGAACTACCAACAGTCTCATCGCGACGATGGACAACGGCGTCCCGCGCGTGATTGCCGACCCGGATACCGGTGAGACCTTGCTCGAATCCGTAGTCGCGATTGCTCCCGATGGCGCCGTGCGCGTAGGCCGCGCGGCGATCGAGCTCGAACCGCATCTGAGCCGCGAAAAAGACGGACGCGTCAGTGCGGTCGGCTTTCCCGGCGGTGAATATGGCGCGGTCGTCAGATCCGTCAAGCGCTACATGGGCCTCGGCGGCGATGAAGTCGCACCCGAGGAGCAGTCCCGCTACACCTTTGCGGATTTGTCTGGACCGGTCGTGCGTTTCCAGATCGGTAAGCGCGCGTTCACTCCCCCGCAAATTTCCGCCGAGATACTGGGGGCGTTGAAGAACCGCGCCGAGCGGGCGCTCGGGGAGAAGGTGGAGCGGGTGGTGATCACGGTCCCGGCCTATTTCAACGATGGCCAGCGTCAGGCCACCAAGGATGCCGGCCGCCTCGCGGGACTCGAGGTCGTGCGCCTCGTGAATGAGCCCACCGCGGCATCGCTCGCATATGGGCTGAACAAGCTGGCCGAGGGCAACGTCGCAGTTTACGATCTCGGCGGCGGCACCTTCGACATCTCGATTCTCAGCATCAAGGAAGGTGTCTTCGAGGTCTTGGCGACCAATGGAGATACGCACCTGGGTGGTGACGATATCGATCATGCTCTGGTCGATTGGATACTCGCAGACCTGCCGGAGCAGGTTCGCACTGATCGACATGTCTGGAACAGTGCGCGGCGCGTGGCCGAAGATGCGAAGAAGCGTCTCAGCGAGGCCGACAAAGTCGACCTGCAACTGGAGTTGCCCGGCCATACGATTCGCAAGACCCTGACCCGCGATGCGCTCGAAAAGTCCGCCCAGCCCTTGATCAAGCGCTCGCTCGATCGATGCGAACTCGCTTTGAAGGACGCCAATCTTCGCCCCGGCGAAATAGCCGCGGTGGTCCTGGTCGGCGGTGCGACCCGGATGCCGCTGGTGCGCCGTCGCGTGGCCGAGATGTTCGGCCGCGATCCCCTGTGCTCGCTGAATCCCGACGAGGTGGTGGCGCTGGGCGCGGCAGTTCAGGCCGGGGTGCTGATGGGCACCCAGGGCGACATGCTGCTGCTGGATGTTGTACCGCTCTCGCTGGGAATCGAAACCATGGGCGGCGTGATGGAACGGCTGATCCATCGCAACACCACCATCCCGACCAGTGTCACCGAGAACTTCACCACCGCGGTCGACAACCAGACCCATGTGGATATCCATGTCCTCCAGGGCGAGCGGGAGCTTGCCAACGACTGCCGAAGTCTCGCACGATTCAAACTGGGTCCCATCGAGGCCCAGCCTGCCGGGCTGCCCCGGATTGCGGTCACTTTCCTCATCGACGCAAACGGGATACTAAATGTCAGCGCGCGCGATGAGCGCACCGGCCGCGAGCATTCGATCGACGTCAAGCCGAGTTACGGCCTGACGGATGAAGAGATCGAGCGGATGCTCGAAGAGGCGATCGATCTGGGCGAGCAGGATCTCGAGCAACGGCTCCTGATCGTGGCTCGCAACGACGCCGAGCAGATTCTCGGAGCATTGCGCAAACAGCTCGGCGAGTTCGCAGGACTGATCGAACCGGGCGAACGCGCGCGGCTCGAGGAGGAGGCGGAGCGGCTGGATGCGGCACGCAGGACATCGGATCGCGATCTCATCTCCAAACTGGTGGAAGAGTTGAATGAGCTCAGTACGCCCTTCGCGGGCCGTATCATGGATTTCGCGATCAAGCAGGCCCTGGAAAAGAAATCCGTCGAAGAAGTGTCGTAAAAGGGAGACGTTCTGACCATGGGACTCAAGTGGGATCAAGCCGAGGAAATCGCCGAAGTGCTTGCCGAGAACCATCCCGGGCTCAACCCGCTCGATGTGCGGTTCACGGACTTGCGGCAATGGGTGATCGATCTCGATGAATTCGGCGACGAGCCGGGTGCTTCGACCGAGGGGAAGCTCGAAGCGATCCAGATGGCGTGGAACGAGATCTACCAGGAACAGAACGAAGAGGATTGATGAATCGGCGCCGAATGGACGGCGTCGCGAACCTTTGACAGGAGGTGGGGTGCGGTGGAAGCGAATCGAAGCTTGAGGACCGGAAACGAGCAGGGGAACAAAGTGCAGGAGAAGGAGACTCTCGACGAAAGATTGCCGAGCTTGTTCGAGCCCGACACTCTTTTGCCCATCCAATACTTCGAGGCGATGCGCAAGAAGCATCTGCTCGAAGGTGAAAAGCGTCTGATCCTCAGCGTCCTGGAGGATGCCGTCGAATGCTTCATGAAGTGTATCGACGCCTCTACCAACAAGGGCCAGCGTCTGTTTCGCGAAGCTGACGAATGGATCAGTCACGAGGACAAGCGCTGGGTGTTCTCCTTCGACAACGTCTGCGACATGCTCGATATCAACGCCGACTACATGCGGGTTGGACTGCGCCGATGGAAGGAACGGAAGATCGAGCTGATCGCCCGCCGGCGCGCTGAAGCAGAAGCTGCTGCGGCCGCCGCGGCTCTCAACCCGCCCGTGATCGAGGCTATCGCGGTCGAGCCTGTGCTGCCGCATAAGCCCGCCAAGGTGTTCGCCAAGCCGGCGCCCGTGAGCCATCGCAAGCACGAGCATCGCGTTCACGCGACCCATGCCTCGGCAAAGCGCCGCCGGGCGCACGCATAACGTTTGGCTGCGAGGCGCAGACTTTATTCTGCGCTCTTTCGAATCTGAAAAAGGCGACCCCGTCAGTGGGAGGGTCGCCTTTTCTTTGTTCCCTCCGCTTGTCCAAAGGGGGTAAGGGAGAGGTACCATGCTGACCGCTCCAACGACCGGTGAATCCCAAAAGCCGATGTTGCTACAAATGTGAATCTAGTTTGCAGCCGGCTTCTCTTCGTCTGGGCGAATTCCAGCCAACACCACGTTGACCAGCTCGGCCATCCTGCGTTGCAGGATTGCCGAGCTGCTCGCGGAATGTTCGATTCCGTAGGCGCCCGCAAGCAACAACTCCACGATCGCCGCCGAGGCCAGTCCATGACGCTGAGGCGCAATCTCGCCGCGCGCGGCAGCCGCCTCGATAGCATCGCGCAGTATCCGCTGGTACCGGCGATCTGATTTCTCGAACAGACCCGCGGACAGTCGGTTCTTCGAATCCATCAACTCCGCGGCATGCGGCGAGTTGCGTACGGTTTCGAAGTAAAAGCCGAACTTCGCTTGCAGGATGCCCAGGATCCGATCGGGCAGGGACGCATCGGAGTCGCGCGCTCGCACCGCTTCGGCCTCGACGCGCCGCACGATGTCCTCGCAGAGTGCGCGGAAGATCTCCTCCTTGCTGGCAAAGACCAGGTACACGCTGCCCTTTGCGATATCGGCTTCCGCCGCGATGTCGTCGATTGACGTGCGTTTGTACCCGTACTGTCCGAATAGCCGGAGCGCGGCCTCGAGGATTGCCGCGCGCTTTCCCTGTGCCGCACTCCGGCCGCGTGGACTCATGACGGAAGCGCCAGGTCCCTCTGTGGGCGTACGACCATCTCGAAGACATTCAGCTCAATCGGCTGGGTGACCGCGAACATGACCGCGCGTGCGATATCGTCCGCCGATGCGAGGATTTGTTGGCCCGCCTTTGCAACCTCGTCGAGCACTTCCGGGGGCAGCGTGCCGCCCGGCTTGATGTCGGCCTTGATGCCGAGCGACTGCACGATTCCGCTAACGAACTCCGGCGGAAAGTTACGGGCGAAATTGGTTGCGACGGCGCCGGGCATGATGTTCACCACGCGGATGGTGTCGTTCTCCAGTTCCTTGCGCAGTGAAGTCGCGATTGCATTGGCTGCCCACTTGGTCGCGCCGTATACACTGGTGCCCTCCCGGCGTCCCGCGACCGACGAGATATTTACGATGTGCCCGTGAGCGCCGCAACTACGCATCGCACGGACCGCCGACTGGGAACCGACGAGAAGGGCGAGGATGTTCGTTTCGAGCATCGTCCGCCATTTCTCCGGGTCGCCCTCGATGATCGAGCTTGGAAACTCGACGCCGGCATTGTTGACCATCACGTCCAGCCGGCCCGTGTCTTTCACCGCCCGGTCAACCAGTGCCTGGACCTGTTTGGGATCGCGCAGATCGCCCGCGACCGGAGTAGCCTTGCCGCCCGCGGCACCCGCCGCCGCGGCTGACTCTGCCAGGGACGATTGGGTTCGCCCGCCCAGGAAAACGTGTGCTCCGGCGCGGGCCAGGTGAATAGCGATGGCGCGCCCAATGCCGCTGGAAGCGCCGGTGACCACAGCCGTCTTTCCGGCCAGGGTTTCATTGCTTGACATCATGAACCTCCTTCTGACTATATGACCTGTTTAATTAAAGTGGTCATATGGTCGTATCAAGCCGGAGTGCCCGAGTAAACCGCAAATCCATGCGCTTGCGACGCCGGGTCGCGCAGTTTACCGTCGCTGGGAGATGCCGCTACGGACCAAAATCGAATGCCCCGAGTGCGAGGCCGATCTGACGGTCAAGCGCGGAGGCGTGTGCCCCAATTGCGGCGCACGAATCACCGAGCACGTTGCTCGCGTGCAGCGGCGCGAGCGACGAATCGAGCAGGTGGTCGCTATAATCGGGACCGCCCTGGTGCTGGGGCTCTTCCTGGCGACCAGCGGAGCGAGCCTGCTCGAGGG
The DNA here is from genome assembly GCA_035500975.1 of Binataceae bacterium (SeqCode). Taxonomy (GTDB): domain Bacteria; phylum Desulfobacterota; class Binatia; order Binatales; family Binataceae; genus JAFAHS01. Next base: position 7,954 of record DATJWT010000214.1, on the reverse strand, counting down.
CGTGGCAGCCTATGCGGTCGCCGGGGGAGTTATGTACTTCCTCGCCCAGCGCACCTTCTTCTGATTCGACGGGTTAGGCAGTCTTCCAGGCTTCCGCGAGATCTTCCACGATCCGCAGAACCTTTGCGCGGCGTTCATCCGGGGTCTTGGCCAGGCAAAAGAACTGCAGCGCGCTGGCCGTGACTCCCGCCCGTTCGTATTCCTTGAGCCGTCGCGCGCATTGCTCGGGCGTGCCAAACACGAAGATCTTCTCGATCATTCCGTCCGGTAACGATTCCAGCGCTTTCTTGCGATCTCCTGCGTTCCACGCTTCCATCGCTGCCGTCGCTTCGTTCTCGTAGCCGATTTCCTTGAAGAAGTTGTTGTACTGCGGAACGGTCACGTAGGCGGTCAGGGCCCGTTTGAACAAAGCCCGCACTGTCGCTTCGTCCTCGTCCACCGCGCACATGATGCGGCAGGCGACGTCCAGCTTCGATGGGTCTTTGCCCGCCGCCTTCATCGCGCCGCGCGTTTCGTCAAGCATGCCCGGTAGAGTCTCGGGCGTAACGAAATTGGTGATCAGCCCATCCCCGATTTCGCCCGCCAGCCGCAGCATCACTGCTCCCTGCGCTCCCAGGTAAATCGGCGGCGTGGTCTCCAGCGGCGCATCGAGCCGGAATCCGTCGATATTGATCATCTTGCCGTGCATCGTGACCTTCTCACCCCGGAAAATCGCCCGCAGTGCCGCTACCGTCTCTCGAACCATCGTGACCGGCTTCCGAAACGGCACGCCCATCCAGTGCTGCATGATGTTGGGCGTGGAAATTCCAAGCCCCAACACGAACCGCCCGCCGCTCAGCAGATGCGCCGTAATCGCCGACATCGCGATCAGGGCCGGCGGCCGGCTGAAAACCGGCACGATCGCGATCCCGAAACGCATCTTCTGCGAGATCATCGCCGCCGCGCCGATGGGCGAGAATGCATCGGTGCTGAATGACTCGTACGACCAGCCCTCGGTGTAGCCGCATCGCTCCGCGGTACGCAGAAACTCCGGCAGATGCGGGTTGCAAAAGAGGTCGGTTGGAATAGTGATGCCAAGCTTCATCATGATGGTGTGTCCCCAGTCGAAGAAACTTAGCGCAGTTGCGGCGCGGTTTCCTACCGGAAACACCGCAGGCCCGGCCGCCTTGATCACTCAGTGAGGTTTGGCTTCCAGAGCCATCGCGAGAACTTGGGCCAGGTGCATGGGTTTCCGGTCCGGACAGAAGTGCCGAATCTGCGAACGGCACGAGAAGCCGTCGGACACGATGAGGGTCTGCGAAGATGTCTCGCGAAGCTTGGGCAGCAGCGCCCGCTCGGCGATCGCGCCGGAGACATCATAGTGCTCGCGATCGTAGCCGAATGCCCCCGCCATGCCGCAGCATCCCGCGTCCAGCACCTCAACTTGCGCTCCATCCATCCGCGCCAACAACTTCGCCTCCGCGTCGATCCCGGCGATCGCCTTCTGATGGCAATGGCCATGCAAAACGAAACGGCCTGGCAGGGAACCGGGAGTAAACTCCGGCGCCTCGCGGGTCAGAAACTCATCCAGCATCATCGCGCGCCCGGCCAATGCGTTTGCGCGAGCGTCGTTGGGGAAGAATTTCAGCAGCTCGTCGCGGAATGTCAGGATGCAACTTGGCTCCAGGCCCACGATCGCTGCTCCTCGCTCCGCCGCCGGCGCAAGTACGCGCATCGTCGTCTCGAGTAGCCCTCGCGCGCGATCCAGCATCCCCTGGTCGTAGAGTGGGCGTCCGCAACACAGGTCGCGGCCGGGGATCGTGACTCGAAACCCGGCTGATTCCAGCACTTTAACCGCCGCGATCGCGACCTCGGGCTCGAAAAAATTGCTGAACGTGTCCGGAAAGAGCACGACCTCTTTGACGGCATTGGCCGGTTTTCGCGCGTTGAACCAGGATCGAAAGGTCTGGTTTGCGAAACGGGGCAGCGCACGTTCTCGATGGACACCGAGCAGCTTCTTTGCGAGTGGCCCAACAATCGGCGCACGCGCGAGAGCATTGACTACGCCTGGTGCAATCGAAGCCAGCCGGGCGACTTCATGCAGCCGGCCGAAGAAGTGTGACTTGAGCGGGCGGGATGCGTTCTCGTAGTAGTGCGAGAAGAACTCGGCCCGATATGCCGCCATGTCCACCGATGCCGGGCATTCACTCAGGCAGCCTTTGCAGGACAGGCACAGGTCCAGTGCCTCTTTCACCGCGGGATCGGTGAATCCTCCCGTCAGCAAATCTCCCGTGAGTGCCTCGAAAATCAGCCGCGCGCGCCCACGCGTGGAATGCTTCTCGTCTCGCGTAGCCATGTACGACGGGCACATCGTTCCAACGTCGGTTTTGCGGCACTTCCCCAGGCCCACGCATTTGAGCGCCGCGCCCGCAAGTCCGCCTTCAGTCGAAAAATCGAAATGGGTCGAGATGTTGCGCGGCGAATAGTTGCCGTCGAGTTTGAGATGGGAATCCATCGGATGTGGATCCACGATCACGCCCGGATTCATCCGAAAATCAGGATCGAAGGCGTGCTTGAACTCCCGGAACGCGTCGATCAGCTCGTGCGGGTACATCGCGGGCAGCAACTCCGACCGCGCGATGCCGTCGCCGTGCTCGCCCGAGAGCGATCCCCCGAACTCCGCCACCAGCGCGCCGATCTCCACCATCGCGCGGCGAAAGACCGTCACACCCTGGTGCGAACCCAGGTCGAAGTTGATGCGTGCGTGAACGCATCCCTCGCCGAAATGACCGTAATACGTAGCCGCCGAAAGCGAATGTGCCGCGAGCACATCGTTGAATCGCCGCAGGTAAGCGCCCAGTCTTGCTGGCGGCACTGCCGCATCCTCGGCGCCCGGCCAGACTCTGGGACGGCCGGGAATGAACGCGCCTGCACCCAGGCCTGACTCGCGCAGACGCCAAACCGCGGTCTGTTCCGTTGTGTTCGAGAGGATCGCGGCGCCCGAGCATTCGCGCGCCTTGCGAGCCTCTTCGACGAGCCGCGTCGCGCGCTCCTGCGCCTCGGCGGGAGAGTCCGCTCCAAGCTCGACAATCAGGAATGCGCGCCCGTCAGGAAGGAAGCGTACTCCCGGCATGCCCTTGATGCGGGCGAAGTCGGGAAGATTGTGATCGAAGCCCTCGAGAGCTTCCGGACGATGGGCGAGAATCCACGGAGTCTGGTCCGCTGCCAGGTACACATCATCGAAGCCGAGCACCACCAGGGTCACCGATCTGGGGCGGGGCACCAACCTGAGCGTAGCGCGTAGTGTTACGGCGCAGGTGCCTTCAGAGCCAACGAGCGCGCGTGCGAGGTTGAAGCCATGTTCCGGCAGAAGCTCGTCGAGGTTGTAGCCGGACACGCGCCGCGGGATTTTCGGAAAATGCGCGCGGACCGATTCGGCGGTTCGATCGCGTAGCGATAGCAGCGCGCGAATCAGTTCTGCCTCCCGTCCCTGCGCGCCGCCGGCGGCGCCGGTCGCTTCATCGCCAATCGAACCGCCGAAGTCCAGCCGCGAGCCGTCGTACAGAATCGCTTCTATTGCTTCCAGGTTGTCGACGGTCTTGCCGTATGCAGCGGAATGCGACCCGCACGAGTTGTTCCCGATCATCCCGCCGATGGTGCAGCGATCCTTGGTCGATGGATCCGGTGCGAAGAACAAGCCCGACGATGCCGCGGCATCGTTCAGCTGGCTTTGCACCACGCCCGGCTCAACGATCGCGACGCGACGATCGCCGTCGATCGCGATGATGTGATTCATGAACCTGGAGAAGTCGAGTACCAGCGCGGCATTGGTTGTTTGACCCGCCAGGCTGGTGCCTCCGCCTCGCGCCAGGATGGGTAGCGAATTTTCCCGCGCGATGCGCAGTGCGGTCGCGACGTCGCCGTCGTGACGCGGTGCGATTACTCCGATTGGGATCTGCCGGTAGTTGGACGCATCGGTGGAATAGACCGTGAGCGTCCCCTTGTCGAAGCGAACATCGCCTTCGATTGAGCGCTGCAATTCGCCCGCCAGAGTTTCGAGCAAAGCCATCTCAACTCTGGATTGTAGTCCAGTTGAGGCGTTCGCCTAACTCTCTCGAATAGACAATTTGCGGGCGGACAGGTTCAGTCGATTTGCACCGCGGTCTGGATGTTGCCCTTGAGGTCGGTCTCGAAATAGTACTGATGGCCCTCGAACGAGTAGTAAAGCTCCTCCGCGCCGGACTCCATCGGCACCGCAAGCTTGGGTTCTCCCATCTTGGTGGCCAGCGCCTTGCGGTCCTTGCCGACCCACTCGGGGAGGTTCTTCTCTTGCGAAGTCCGTGTGATCCCGAGCTCTCCCGGAGTGTGTCCGCCGGTAATCTTGTTCAGGCAGCCCAGGGAGAAGGCGGGCAGCGCTACCGCCAACATAATCAGAAGTTTTCGATGAGTGTTGATCCGCTCGATAGCCATGCCGCGAAATCCTCAAACCCGGACGCACCCGCGGGCGTCCATGGCCGAGCAAATCTACCGGCATGATCGAGCAGCGTAAACGTGCGGGCGGATTAACAAATCGAGTCTAAATTGTTGCGGAAGTTTTACAGATCTTTCAGCCCGGCTTTCGGCGCACCGACCAGCGCCGACATGTTCCCTTCGGGCGCTCGGTTTTCCATCATCAGTTGATGGCAATGGCCGATCTCGTCGAACTTGAAGGTCTTGCCGAGGCAAGGATCGATCTTTCCATCCACCACCAACTGATTGAACGCGTACGATTGCTCGTCGTTGGCGAAGTGTGATCCCTGCACCCGCTTCTGGCGCATCCACAGGTAGCGCAGGTCGATAGTCGCGTTGTATCCCGTGTGCCCCGCGCAGATGACGACCATCCCGCCGCTGTCGCACACGAATACCGAGGTGGGCATCGTGTCTTCTCCGGGAAATTCGAAAACCAGGCGCGGGCTCCTGCGCTCGCCCACGATGTCCCAAATTGCCTTGCCAAAGTTGCGGGCCTCCGCCGTCCACTTGGCGAACGCCGCATCGTCTTTCCAATGCGGCAGCATGCCCCAATGCTTGAAGTTCTTGCGATTGATGCAGCCCTTGGCGCCGAGCCGCTTGCAGAACTCGATCTTCCGATCGTCTCCCACTACCCCGACCGGTATGCCTCCTTCGGCCTTAACGATCTGGATCGCCATCGATCCGAGTCCGCCCGATGCGCCCCAGATGAGCACGACGTCATTCTTGCGAATCGTATGCGGCGGCCATCCCATCAGCATCCGGTACGCCGTCGATCCGACCAGCGTGGGCGCTGCCGCCTCCTCCCAGCTGAGATGCTTCGCCTTGGGCATGCACTGATGCGCCTGAACCTTGGTGAACTGCGCGAAGCTGCCCCAGTTGGTTTCATAACCCCAAATCTTGAAGGAGGGGTCGTACATCGGGTCTTCGCCGTTGCGCACCGCGGGGCAATCCTTGTCCCAGACGCCGCAGTGGATGACGACGCGATCGCCGACCTTGATATTGCGAACTTCGCTGCCGACCGCATACACGATTCCGGAAGCGTCGCTTCCGCCGATGTGAAAATCCGACTGATCGTACTTCGCCTTCTTGCGCGCGGCGATGACATCGATCGGTGAACCCAGCGCCGCCCACACGTTGTTGTAGTTGATCCCGGCGGCCATCACGTACACCAGCGCCTCGTCCGGCTTGATGTCCGGAACCTGCACTTTCTCCACCTGGAAGGCCTTGGCCGGATGACCGAAGCGGTCAGCGCGAATCAGCTGACCGTACATGTACTTGGGTACCTGCCCCATCGGGGGCAGTTCGCCGATTTCGTAGATTTCCTTTTGGCTCATGTCGTTTCTTCAGTTACCACCGCATCGCACGGTTGGTCTGCAATTGAAATTCTGCTCGCCCGGGTTCCAGTATCGCACAAGCCTGTGGTCCGCAGTCCCAAAAGATGACTGATTCGCGGCCAACTGCTGACTGGTTGCCTGAGGCTCCGGGCGGCGGAGAAACTAGCTACCTGTTTGGCATGCATTTGACAACAGTCTAACAGTTGTACGGGCGGCCCGGCCGCCGGGGATTTTCACGACCGCTTATCCAGCAATCTCCGTACCGCAACCTGGGCTAATGAAAACCATTGACCCGTCCTCGCGGATTCCGTAAAAGGGCATCGGCTTTGGCGCGTCCGGAATCAGGGATCATTACATAAGACGAGCGGTTCAATCGGGTTTCGGCCCCGCAGTTAACGTTCGCCGTTTCGCCAGGGCTGTGACTAAAATCGGCCTAACCTTTATCTGAGGCACAAACCGGCATGGCGGTGCGCAAAATCGAGCGTGGGCATTACTTCGAGGATTTCGAGGTAGGCCACCTTTTCAAGCATCACTGGGGCCGCACGATTACCGATGGCGACAACGCCTTCTTTTCGTCGGTCACGATGAATTTTAACCCCGCGTACTTTAATCGCGAGTACGCCAGGTCGATAGGCTACGAGGGTGTTATCGTGAATCACCTGCTGGTGATGAACGTCGTCTTCGGGCTCTCGGTCGAGGATCTCAGCGAACGTGCGATCGCACATCTCGGCTACGAAAAGCTCAAGTACGTCGCTACCGTGTATCCGGGCGATACGCTGACCTCCGAATCGCTGGTGCTCGAAAAGCGCGATACTTCCCGGCCCGATCGCGGCGTGGTCAAGTTTCGCACCACCGGTTACAACCAGCGCGGCGAAAAGGTGCTCGAGTACGAGCGGCCGGTGCTCATTCGCAAGCGCAACGTGAAGGCAGGGTGATCCAAGATGGCGCTGGTTACACCGGAACATGAGGAAATTCGACGTTCTGTCCGCGATTTCGTGGAGGCTGAAGTAAAGCCGATCGCTAATGACCTCGATCGCGAGAACAAGGAAATCCCCGAACACATCCTCAAGAAGATGGCCGAGCTCGGCTACTTCGGCGTGATCTTTCCCGCCGAGGAAGGCGGCCTCGGACTCGATTACATCGCGATGGCGATCGTGACCGAGGAGCTGTCGCGCGGATGGCTGTCCGTGGGCTCCGTGATGACGCGCAACATCATCACCGGCACGCTCATCAGTGCCAACGGCACGCCCGAGCAGAAGAAGCGCTACATGTCCAAAATCGCGCGCGGCGATATCCTGACCGCTGCCGCATTCACCGAACCCGACTCGGGCTCGGACACGGCATCCTTCAAGACTCGCGCCGTGAAGCAGGGCGACGGCTACCTGATCAAGGGCTCCAAGATGTGGTGCACGTTCGCCAATCGCGCGCAGATGCTCACCGTGATGACGCGGACCGACCCCGACCTCTCCAAGCGCCACAAGGGCCTCTCGCTCATCCTGTTTGAGAAGGAGCCCGGCGACGATTTCATGCCCCCGCAGCTCACCGGCTCGCCGATTCCCACCATCGGCTACCACGGGATGCGCAGTTACGCGCTGCAGTTCGATGACGCGTTCGCTCCCGCGGCGAACCTGATTGGCGGCCAGGAGGGCAGGGGCTTCTACCAGCTCATGTCATCGTACGAGGCCGCCCGCGTGCAGACTGCCGCGCGCGCCGTCGGCGTCGCGCAGGCCGCGTTCGAATGCGCGGTGAAGTACGCAAAGCAGCGCACCCAGTTCGGCCAGCCGATCGGCGATTTCCAGGTCATTCGCCACAAGCTTGCGCATATGGCGGTGGAGGTCGAAGCGGGACGCCAGCTTTGCTATTACGCCGCTTCGCAAAAGGACACCGGCAAGCGCAGTGACTACGAGGCCGGGCTCGCCAAGGCATTCGGCGCCGAGATGGCGGAGCGTGTGACGCGCGAGGCGATGCAGATTCACGGCGGTTATGGCTATTCGATGGAGTTCGAGGCGCAGCGCTTCTGGCGCGATGCGCGGGTGCTCTCGATTTTTGAGGGCACCAGCGAGATTCAATACGAAGTGATCGGCCGCCGAATCATGGAGCAGGGCTAGACATGAGCATCACCACCGACGGCA
>DATJWT010000213.1:0-3266 GCA_035500975.1 Binataceae bacterium (SeqCode) | reverse complement strand
GTGGAGCTCGCGATATCGAGGACCTTCACATCGCGCTGGCTGGAATTGGTGAGCTTGAGAATCCTGACCACGTCCTGGCCGCGGGGAACGATGCCGAATGAGACCTGCTGGGGGTCGAGCGCCAGGTCGCCGGTTACGGTTCCGAACACATCGACATTGAGCGGAACACGATTGGTGATGACCTTGATGGAATCATCGAACGGCCCGGCGGGCATTGTCGGGAGCAGCTCAACCTTCAGCATCACGCCCGGTTTGCCGTCCTTGCGGGGCTCCTCGGAAACCTTGATCGAGGGGCTGGAGTTGCTGAACGAGCTGACCTTGAAATCCTTGCCGTTGGTGAGGTCATCGATCGCGACTTCCTGGGTCGCGGATGCCCCCTTGTGAATGGTGCCGAACGCGACCTGAGAGGGAACGGCGGCGACCTGCTGCTTGACCACGCCCTGGATGGTCATGACCGCCTGGGGAGTCGCAGGGTCATTGGTGAAAGCGGTGATGGTGCGAACCTGGTGGCCCTTCTGGAAATGAGTATCGAAGCCAACCGAGATGTCAGCTTCCTCACCCGGCGCCAGATGGTTCTTGCTGGGCGCCGCGGCGGTGCATCCGCAAGAGGTTTTGACGCCGCGAATTTCAAGCTCACCATGCCCGGTGTTCTTAATCTTGAATACGTGGTCGACCATCTTGCCTTCGAGTGCGGTGCCAAAGTCGTACAGCGGATTCATCACCTGCACTTTGGGCTGGGGTCCCGGAGGTGCGGAGTTCAGACCCGGAATCTGGGGCAGACCCTGCGCGGACGCGATGCCGGCCATCAGAGTGGTTGCAAGAAGTACGGGCAAGATTCGTCGCATGACGCGCTCCAAACAACGCGTGCGTACAGCACGCGGCCTGAGACTATCAAGCCGTTGGGGAAAGGCGCCGGTCAAGAGGCTTTCGCGGCCGGGGCGTCGGCGCTTTCGCGAGGAGCGGGCTCGTAGCGCTTGAGGAAGCCGGTCGAGAAATCGCCGCGCAGAAAATCGGGGTCGTGCAGAATTTTGAGATGCAGCGGGATGTTGGTGCGGATCCCATCGATCACATATTCGCGCAGCGCGGCGCGCGCCCGCAGCATCGTGAGCTCGCGATTCTCCGAATGGACGATGAGCTTGGCGACGAGCGGATCGTAGTGCACCGGCACGCGGTAGCCGTCGTAGAGCGCGGTCTCGACGCGCACGCCGAGGCCGCCGGGCGGGTGATGATTCGAAACCAGGCCGGGCGACGGCAGATGCCGCTCGGGATCCTCCGCGTAGATGCGAAATTCCATCGCGCTGCCGCCGAAGGTGATCTGTTTTTGCTTGAGATTGAGGTGCGCGCCCTGGGCGAGCCGGATGCTCTCCTTGACCAAGTCGATGCCGGTGACCATCTCGGTGACGCCATGCTCGACCTGGATGCGCGTGTTCATCTCGATGAAGTAGAACTCGTTGTCGGGGGTGAGCAGAAACTCGACCGTGCCGACGTTGGAGTAGCCCACGACTTCGGCAGCGCGGATGGCGGCCTTGCCCATCTTCTCCCGCAGCCGCGGAGTCAGAACCGGGCAGGGGGACTCCTCGATGACTTTCTGGTGGCGGCGCTGGATGGAGCAGTCGCGCTCGCCGAGGTGTAGGACATTGCGGAAGTTGTCGGCCACGATTTGGAATTCGACGTGGCGCGCGTGCTCGAGATACTTCTCGAGGTACATCGTGCGCGAGCCAAATGCCGCTTCGCTCTCGCCCTGCGCGAGTGGGAACAGGCGTACCAGTTCCTTGGTATTGCGCGCGATACGCATGCCCTTGCCGCCACCACCGGCGGCAGCCTTGATCAGCACCGGGAAGCCGAGCCGCTTTCCATCCGCGAGCGCATCGCGGACTTCGGTCACGCCCTTGCCATCGCTGCCCGGCAGGACCGGCACGCCGGCGCGCTTCATGATGCGGCGGGCGCGGGGCTTGTCGCCCATCAGGCGGATGTGGCGGGCGCGCGGACCGACAAATTGCAATCCGGAACGCTGGCACGCTTCGGCAAAGTCACCGTTCTCGGAAAGGAAGCCGTAGCCGGGATGGAGCGCGTCGGCGCCGTAGGTCAGAGCGGCGCTGAGAATCGAAGGAATGCTGAGATAGCTGTCTTCCGCGGCGGGCGGCCCGATGCATACGGATTCGTCGGCCATCCGGACGTGGAGGGCGTCTTTGTCAGCGGTGGAAAAAACGGCGACGGTCGGAATACCGAGTTCGCGGCAGGCCCGGATGATCCGGATCGCGATGGTGCCACGGTTTGCGACGAGCAGCTTTTTAAACATCGAAAAGCTCAGCCGACCTCTATGATCATCAGCGCCTGCCCATACTCAACGGGCTGGGCGTTCTCGACGATAATGCGAACGATGCGTCCGGCAGCGGGCGCCTCGATCTCGTTCATCATCTTCATCGCTTCAATAATACAGACTGCCTGGCCTTTGCGCACCGAGGTGCCTTCCTCGACAAATGCGGCGGCATCGGGTGACGGCGAGCGATAGAACGTCCCCACCATCGGGCTTTCTACCAGGCGCTGGTTTGCTGCAAGTTCCAGCGGAGCCTCCGCGGGTTTGCTTCCGCCCCTCGGCGCAGCCGGCTTGGCCTTTGCCGCCTTGGGAGCGGGCGCGGGGGCAGGATGAGGTTCGGAGTTGGTCTCGATCGCGCGGGCCAACGACCCACGCACCAGGCGAACCTTGCCTTTCTTGTCTTCGATTTCGAGCTCAACCAGGCCGTGTTCGTTCATCAGCGTGACTAGAGCTTTTATCTCTCGAACTTCCATTCTGTCTCCCAAATGATGGCACGCGAGCCGCTATCGCGCGAACGGTCGGCTACGTCCCTTTCGGCGCCAGCAAGTTGGCGGCGGCGCGCAGGGCGAGGTAGTAACTTTCCGCGCCGAATCCCATGATTCGGCCTACCACGAGGTCCGCTATCGTCGAATGATGGCGGAATGGCTCGCGTTTATAGACGTTAGACAGGTGCACCTCGATAACGGGAACGGCAATCGCCGCGAACGCATCGCGAATGGCGATGCTGGTGTGGGTGTACGCGCCGGGATTTATCAGGATCAGGTCGGCGCTGCCGCGGGCTTTCTGGATGCGATCGACGATCGCGCCTTCGGAGTTTGATTGGAAGGTATCGACGGTGAGGCCTAGTTCCTTGCCAAGGCGTTTCAGTTCGCGGTCGATATCGCGCAGCTTGGTGCGGCCATAGACTTCGGGCTCGCGCTCGCCGAGCAGGTTGAGATTGGGGCCGTGG
>DATJWT010000212.1:0-4036 GCA_035500975.1 Binataceae bacterium (SeqCode) | reverse complement strand
CTACCAACGCACGACTTGTTCGTAGACCTTGGGGAGCTGGCGCGGCAGCGAAGTGATGTCCTCGATCACCAGGTAGCGCGAGGACTGGCACATCTGGCGCAGGTAGTCGTGGCCGGTCTTGTCCACCGTGATGCAGAACGGGAGAACGCCAGCCATCTCGAGTTCCTTCAGCGCGACCATCGTGTCCTGGATTCCGTATGCGTTCGACCTGCGGTCGTGGCCGTAGTCGAAGTCCTGCGGGAAGCCATCGCTCAGCAGAATGACGTGCTTGGCGCGTGACGTCACGTCCTTGAACTTCTCGCGCACGTGACGAATCGCCGCACCCATCCGGGTCGATCGCTTGGGCTCCACAGCACCGACGCGCGCGCGCACGTCGTCCGACAATTCCTGGTCGAATTCCTTGATCACGTAGAATTCGACGTTGTCGCGTCCGTGACCCGAGAATCCCATGATCGCGTATTGGTCGCCGAGTTCCTCCAGCGACTGCGCCATGATGACCAGCGCTTCCTTGTTCACGTCGATGATCCGGCGGGGGCGCTGTGCGGCCTGCGGCCGCCGCTGCCATGCCTTCATCCAATCATCCGGGTCGTCATCGTCGTTGTACTTGCGCGGTTCGCGATGAATCGGCTCGTCGGTCGATGCCGACATGTCGAGCAGGAACAGCGTCGCGACATCCCGCGACTCTTTCTTGCGGGCCTTGTACACGCGCGGATCGGGTATCTCACCCATCCGCCGTGCCACGTGCGCCTCGATGCTGCGATCGAGATCGATTTCCTCGCCGTCTTCGAGTCCGCGCACCATCCGGTACGACGCGGGCCGGATCCTCTGGAAATTACGGCGGATGACGGGCAGCAGCTCGGAATAGCGGGTCAGCGTGCTGTTGAAGAAATCGCCCTCATCGCCCGATAGCGGGATCTCGCGCAGGCGGCACCAGTTGCGACGGTAGTCGCCGAGTACGTAGTCCCACTCGTCGTAGGCGTAGTACGAATCCTGCCGGTTGCGCGCGAGCATCAGGCGCCCCTGGCCCGGCATCGAACCCACTTCCGCGAGCTGCTCGCGCATCTGCTCCAGCTCGCTCATCTGCTTGCCGGTAAGTTGCGTGAGATACATGCCGTCGCCGTCGACGTTGCCGTCGCCCTGCGATGGCCGAATCTCGGCACCCTGCTCGATAAGCTTGCGAAGTTCCTCCGGCGACAGCGCCCGCCCCTTGCTGCCTTTATTCTGCTGGCCGGACGTCTCCATGCTGAGTTTCTGGTCCGGTTCGCCGCCTCCATCGGCCTGCTCCCCGTCCTCGCCCATCGAGTCGTCGGCGCCATCCGCGCCCTTCATGCGGCTGCTGATGAGGTCATTGCGCATGCGGTCGGCGTCGCCGGAGAGCGGATCGCCCTCGCCCGCTTCGCGCGCTCGCGCGATCAATTCTTCAATCCACTTGTACAGCGCCGAGGTCTGCCGCGCGGTCGTCAGCACTTCCGCGCCGCTCTCGCGCAGCGGCTCGAAGAAGGTCGCGGCCATCTGGGCGAAGCTCGGCACGATCTCGTCTTCGCCGAACAAGTCCAGCGCGCCGCGCAGCAACATCGTGCTGAGCGCGTCGGGCGGCATCGATTCGAGCAAGGCCTGGTTAACCTGCGCGATACGCGGCGCGAGGCCGCGATAGCGGCGCGCCAGCTCGGCATCGATACGGGCAGCCTCGCCCAGGCGCATCAGTGCGCCCGCCAGCGCGGGATCCTCGAACGACGACACGAAGCTGTCGATCGCCTCGACGCCGATCTCGGCGCGTTCCTCGAATCCGGGCAGGTCCGCGAGCCTGAGCTTGAAGGTCCCGAAGTCGTGCCGCGCCGCCAGATGGGCGGTCGTTACAAAATAGTAGTTGTACGCGCCGCCCGGCTTGCCGAACGGTTCCACCTTCTCGGGCAGGTAGATCATCTCGCCCGGCACCAGTGGATACTGGAACGGCAGCATCGGGCCGCTGTTCGCGATGGAGTCGATACGAAATTCGAGCGGAAACAGCATCCGCATGAATTTCGTGACCACCCCTTTAATCGCGTAGAGTTCCTGCGTCTTCTCGCTGCTTTCGGTCATCAGACGGTCCGCACTTGATTCTGACAGAGACTGATTCGCCGATGCAATTCGTCCACGAAAAGCGCCTGCGCAGTCAACGGCGGAAGGTTCCTTGACTTGTCGGCAACCGGCATCGTTAGATGACTGGTCGCCATGAAAATCTCCCCACGTAGTAGCCTTCGCGCGGCCGCAGCGATGCTCGCCGCGATGCTGTTCACCCTGCTCGCACCCTGGTCGGCCTCGGCCGGCATCGCCGATGCGGTCAAAACCAAAACTCTATCCAACGGAATCACGGTTCTGGTGTTGGAGAATCACAAGGCGCCCGTCGCGACCTTCAACGTTTTCTACCATGTCGGCTCGCGCAACGAGCAGTTCGGCAAGACCGGCATCTCGCATCTGCTGGAGCACCTGATGTTCCGCGGAACCAAGAAGTACGGCCCCGAAGAATTCTCCAACATCATCCAGGAAAACGGCGGGATGGATAACGCGTTCACGACCTCCGACTACACCGACTACTTCGAGGACATCAACAAAGACCACCTCGAGGTGCCGATCGCGCTGGAAGCGGACCGGATGGCCAATTTCGCACCACAGGGGTTCGATTCCGAGCGCGCGGTGGTGATGGAAGAGCGCCGCATGTCCACCGAAGACAAGCCCGAGGATGCCCTCGATGAGCAGATGCGGGCGGCGGCCTTCGTCGAGCATCCCTACCATTGGCCGGTGATCGGATGGATGCAGGACATCAAGCGGCTTACGCTCGACGACGTCAACGCCTATCACAGCATCTACTACTCGCCGCAGAATGCGGTGATCGTGACGGTCGGCGATTTCAACGGCGACCAGGTGATGAAGCAGATCGAAGAAGCGTTCTCGGGGATCGGGAACGGCCCCAAGGCTCCGCCGATGCCAATCGTCGAGCCGGAGCAGAAGGGCGAACGGCGCATCGAGCTGCGCCATGCCGCCGACCTGCCGTCGTTCGAGGAAGGTTTTCATGTGCCCAACCTGAAGGTCGGCGCGGATGCGTACGCGCTGGAGATTGCGGGCGAAATTCTGGCTGACGGGAAAAGCTCACGTCTGTACAGGCGATTGGTGATGGAAAAGCGGATGGTGATCGACGTCAATGCCGGCTTCGACATGACGTCGTTCGATCCAAGCCTGTTTATCTTCGCCGCACAGATGCGGCCGGGTGTGAAGACCCAGGATGCGATGGCGGAAGTGGACAAGGAAATCGCCGCGCTGCGCGACCATCCGGTGAGCGCCGACGAGTTGCAGAAGGCGAAAAACCTCGAGCAAGCACAGTTCGTGTTCGGGCAGGATTCGGTTTTCCGCGAGGCGATGCTGCTCGGAATCTACCAACTGCTCGGCGACTACAAACAGGTCGATCAATACCTGCCCGGCATCGACAAGGTGACCGCGGCCGATGTTCAACGGGTGGCGCGGAAGTATCTCATCAACGAGAACCGGACGATCGGCGTGTTGATCCCCACCGGGATCCTGCCCAAGGGTGCGATGGGCGGCGGGCTGAGCGGCGGACAAGTCAGGCATATCGATGCGACGGCGGATGAGGTGGTGCGATGAGGCGGCACGCGCAGATTCTCAAGGTCCTTGCGATTGGCTGTCTCGCGCTGGCGGCGCTGGTTGTCGGAGTAACGCGGGCGCACGCGCTCGAAATTAAACGGATGACGATGTCCAACGGCGCGACTCTCCTCGTTTCGGAGGAGCATCAATTGCCGATGGTCACGGTGCTGATCGCATTCGATGCGGGAGCGCGGCACGACCCGGAGGGGAAGGCCGGGCTGGCTACGCTGACCGCTCAGTGCATCAACCAGGGAACCAGGGAGCTGAGCGCATCGGCTTTCGACGAGAAGGTCGACTTCATGGGAAGCTCGCTCTCCATCGGCGCAAGCCACGACTATGCGACCGCCGGTTTCACATCGCTAAAGAAGTACGAGAAGGACACGCTCGGACTGCTGGCCGG
>DATJWT010000211.1:0-2961 GCA_035500975.1 Binataceae bacterium (SeqCode) | reverse complement strand
CAAGCTGTGGGGCCAACTACGGCTGCGCGAAGGCGATGACGACATTTCCAAGATGAAAGTGCCGGAGACGCTGAACCCCGTGATACTGACCGCGACGCTCGGACCTGACGGCAAGCTGCAGGAGATTGTGATCGAACAGCGTTCGGGCAAGGCTTCGGTGGACAAGCTCTTCATCGAGGCGGCCAAGAAATCGATCTGGACGCACAACCCGCCGAAGGCGGCCGCATTGCCGAACGGCACCTACCAGGTGCGCATCGAGGGAAAAATCGAGAATTTCGCGTCCGCCAAGGGCAAGTGGACGTTCACGACCTACATGGGCCTCGCGCTGCTGTAACGTCGCACTGCCCAGCTACCCTTTTCCTCTGATATGACTTGTTCTCGTATCTGAATACACAGTGGCTGCTCGCAGGTGATGGACTAGAAGCCGTCGCGGTGGACGTTTCCGGCCCAGAACCTGTACTCAACGTTCAGACGGTCTACTCACCTTAACCAGCAGTATGGAGTTGGCAGCAGCAGTTGATAAACTCCGGTCTTGTGCCGAGCAACTACGAGGGTTTTTCGACGGAGGTGACCCAAGTTCCAGTCGTTAACCCGTCCTAGTCCCATCGTGTGCTCGAAGATTCCTTTAGACCTCCCCAAAGCCGAATTCTCGGTTTTCTGGGTTGCGGATTAAGTTTGCAGAGAGTCGAAGGGGTCGGCGTTCACCGATTGAAGACGCACAGAAGGGAGCTGGTCTCTAGGGTCTTTGCGTGCGTTCGAGGAAACATTTCTGGATCGCCGGTTTCTTGACTCTGACGGTAGCCCTCATCGGACTACTTGGCGCACCTATTCGTTCATTTGGCGACGGATCGAATGTCAACGACAGCGATCCTGAGGTCGAGAGAGCACTCTCGGCGGCAGCTGATCTAGAGATTTACCTGAATTCACATTGGGTGTTGGAGCGGAAAGCTATTGCGGCGGTCGCCGTCGACGTCTCTGGCGCCGAACCTGTGCTCAACGTCCAAGCAGAGCCCTCGCCCCATCCCGGCAAGAAGAGCTGGAAAGATCGGGTGATAGAGAGCGGAGTTGTCCCCAAAAGGTTCAAAGGGTTCGAGACCGAGGTCACGGAGGTGCCAGTACTGCACGGATACTAGTTGGCTATTCGCTCGGACCCCTCTCGTGATCTTCAACCTGTGTATGGTTTCCCCGCATACTGCCCATGTTCCCTTTTCCTCTGATAGTATTCCACGTTGGTGCAGTCACTCAGCGAATATCTCCCGCGGCCGGGGCTTTCCACGCCCATCGTCACGATTCTCTCACCCAAGGGCGAGATTCTCGAAGACGAGCAGCGCTCCGCGGTGCGTTACGCGATTCAGGGTGGGCGCGGCGCGGACATCTTGTTCGCGGCGGGCACCACCGGCGAGTGGGACCGGATGGACAATCGCGGGCGGCAGACCGTCTCGCGCATCGTGGTCGATGAATGCCGCCGCGCGTCTCTGAGCATCGGGCGCCGAATCGAGGCTTGGGTCGGTATCACCGGGCATACTCGCTCCGAAACGCTCGCGAACCTGAAGTATGCGATGGAGCTCGATGCCGATGCGGTCGTGGTCGCGCCGCTTTCCATCCGCGATGCGGGCGCGCCGCCGGATTTCGTCGGCCGCGAGATGGGCGCGGTGTTCGAAAAGCTCGGCCGCGTGATCCCGGTCTTTCTGTACGACAACGCCGACATCGCCGCGCCCGGCAAAGCCCCGCATCTACATACTCGCGACGTCAAGGAGATGGCGCGCCTCGAATACGTGCGCGGCGTCAAAGTAACGGCGGGCAAGGCTGTGCTCGGCAACTACACGCGAGCGGCGTCGCACTTCAAACTCTCGCACGAGTTCGCCATATACGCAGGTGACCCGTACCTGATTTTCGATCTGTTCGCGCCGGCGGATGGAATCGCGAGCGCGCTGCGCCATCGATGGAACCGCTACGTCACGCAGCGCTCGATGCCCTACGGAGTCGTCGCGGGGCCATCGAACGTGCTGCCCCGGGAATGGCAACGCGGATGGCGCGTATGCCGGGCGGGCAATCTCGAGTTGATGGCTCGCTACAGCGATGCGGTCCAGCAACTGAAGGCGGCCTGCACGTTCAAGCGGGTCGGCAAACCCTTCGCGCCCTTCATCGCTTGCTACAAGGCTGCACTCAAAGAGCTGGGCGCGATTGACAGCGATGCGGTCGCCAAAGGGACGCCGGCGCTCGATTCCGCGGAGCGGCGCGAATTCGCCGCACGTATCAACACGCTCGTCGCACGCAACGCGGAGCGGCTGGAGCCCGGATGGGCCAGCGAGTACGACGCGTTTCCAGCCCAGGACCGGGCGCCCGGAGTTCTTCGCGGGAATGGCTGACGGAAAACTCGATGTCGTGGGATGCGGCAGCATGGTCGTGGACCAGTTCTACCGCGCCCCACGAATCATCAACGCCGACGAGAAGACCATCCTGGGTTCGCACGATGCGGGCGGCAGCGTAGAGCGCACGCAGGTCGGCGGCCTGGTGCTCAACCATCTCGGATGGGCGCGCGTGCTCGGCCTGAGCGCTGGCATCTTCGGCAAGATGGGCGACGATCGCCACGGCGAGTTCCTGCGCGCCGGCATGGACCGCTTCGGTATCGCGCAGCATCTGACCCTCGACGGCAGCGCCAGCTCGTTCGCCAACGTGATCGTCGATTCGCACGGCGACCGCGCGATTTATATGGCGCGCGGCGCGACCGCCGAGCTGCGGCCCGAGGAAATCAGCCGCCGCCACGGCGCATTCATCCGGCGGGCTCATATCGTATCGACCGAAGTTTCGCAGCTTCCGCTGCCAACCGTGATCGCGATCCTGTCGTTCGCGCGGCGCAATTCCATTCCCACCGTGCTCGATGTGGACCTGCCCGCGGCGGATGCCGCCGAGCTGCTGGGGACGCGCGCGGAACTGGAAAAGGCGCTGAAGCTGGCGACG
>DATJWT010000210.1:0-23393 GCA_035500975.1 Binataceae bacterium (SeqCode) | reverse complement strand
CGCTTCAAGAGCGGCCGCGACGGCGTCCTGCGTGCGGTGAAAGATCGGAACGGCCGGCGCACGCAATCGATTCCCACTTCGCATCGCGCCGCATCGTAAGAGCGGCGCAAGCGCTTCAACCCGGCTGCTTCCCCAACCGGCGGCGACCTGCCATCGCCGCGTTTTCATCGATCGAACAATCGATCGTATTCTGGACTGCGCACAAGGAGACCTGAACATGCCGCTACCGCAAGAGCCGCTCGCCTCACCGTTCGGCAATCGCAGCCAGGCCAGCGAAGTGCTCAAGGGCATCGACCTGGCCGGGAAAACCGCGATCGTGACCGGCGGGGCTTCCGGCATCGGCGTCGAAACCGTTCGCGCGTTGGCGGGGGCGGGTGCGCGCGTGGTGATGCCGGTGCGATCGCGCGAAGCTGGAGAGAAGGTCGCGGCGGAGATTCGCTCCTCGACCGGCAATCGCGCGGTCGAAGTTGCGGACATGGATTTGAGCGATTTCGCGTCGGTGCGGGCCTTCGCCGATCAATTCGTCAAAAGCGGGTCGCCGCTGCACATCCTCATCAACAATGCCGGCATCATGGCCACGCCCCTGCGCCGCATAATGGGCAATCTCGAGTCGCAGTTCGGCACCAATCACCTGGGGCACATGCTGTTGACGTGCCGCCTGGTCCCCGCGATGTCCAAGGGGGCGCGGGTCGTTGAGCTGACCTCGATTGGCCATCGGCGCTCACCGGTCAAATTCGACGATCCCAACTTCGAGACCACCAGCTACGACAAGTGGGAAGCCTACGGGCAATCCAAGACCGCCAATGTGCTGTTCGCGATCGAACTGAACCGGCGCCTCGAACCGAAGGGCATCAACGTGTACGCGGTGCATCCGGGCGGCATCATGACCAACCTTCAGCGCGATCTTTCCAGAGAGGAGATGCTGGCGTTTGGATGGATCGATAAGGATGGCAAGCTCAACGATCGGTTCAAGACTCCCGCCGGCGGAGCATCGACGGCAATTTGGTGCGCGACCTCGCCCCTGCTTGCCGCGGGCGGCGGAGTCTATTGCGAGGACTGTAACATCGCGCAGGCGGTGCCGGCCGACGATCCCGGCTTCGCGGGAGTGCGCCCGTGGGCGATCGACCCCGAGGCGGCGCGGCGCCTGTGGTCGATGTCCGAGAAACTGCTGGGCGAGACTTTTGCGATTTGAAAATTCACGGAGGCGAACATGGCCGACAAGATCAAGAAGAGCGAGGACGAGTGGCGCAAACAGCTAACTCCCATGCAGTATGCGGTGACGCGGGAGAAGGCCACCGAACGGCCCTTTTCGGGAGAATACGAGCACACCACGACACCCGGGCTCTATCGATGCATCTGCTGCGGCGAGACCTTGTTCGAATCAGACACGAAGTTCGATGCGGGCTGCGGATGGCCGAGCTTCACGAAGCCCGCGGCGGAAGGTCGCATCGCCGAGGAGATTGACCGCAGCCACGGGATGGTGCGGACGGAAGTAATGTGCGCGAAGTGCGACGCGCATCTCGGACATGTGTTCAACGACGGCCCCGAACCAACGGGGCTGCGCTACTGCATCAACTCCGCGTCGCTGAAGCTCGACCCGAAAAAATGAACTCGCAGGCATCGCGCACCGCGTCGCGACCCGGGATGCCTCGCGGATACCTGGAGGCGCGCTCCGCGCGCATCACATGCGCGAATGACGAACTTCGACCCGGCGCCAGCCTAGAAATTCGCTTTCGGCACCGGTAGACCCGGGACGTCGGCGCGCATTCTGAAAATCGTGCCTTTGCGTTCCTTGTCGTCGGTGTTGTCGGCTGTCACGACGTAGAGGTCCACCAGGTCGCGGCCACCGAAGGTCAGGCTGGTGACCATCGTGGCCGGGAACTTGATGCGCTTTTTCACAACGCCGTCCTTGCCGAAGTGCACCACTTCGCCGACGCGAACCGCGGCGACCCATACACCGCCTTCCGCGTCGACGGCCATTCCATCGGGCCATCCCTCGGGCATCTTCGCGAAGATGCGGCGGTTCTTTACGCTGCGATCCGACTGGACATCGTAGGCCCACACGGCCTGCGTGGTTGAATCGCAATGGTAGAGCAGCTTACGGTCGGGGCTCAGGCCGAGGCCATTGGTCACCTCGATTCCGTCCCACATCTTCACGGCTTTGCCCGGCGGATCGACACGAAACAGGCTTCCGGGGACGGGCTTGCCGCTGCCGAGCGGATCGAAGTTGAGCGAACCGACGTACACGCTGCCGTGGTCGTCGGTGGTGAGATCGTTGAGACCCATCAACGGCTTGCCTTCCCATTCGGTGAAGAGGTCGCGGCTTTTGCCGGTCTTGTCATCGAAATGGATAAGGCCGCGGCCCGTGCAAACCAGGCCGCCGCTCTTGTTGAACATCATCCCGCCCACGCCCTTGCGCTTCGGGATGACGATCTCGACGCTGCCATCGGGATTGCGCCGGCGAACACCGCCATTGGGAACGTCGCTGAAGTAGAGTCGTCCTTGCTCGTCGACGCGCGGAGCTTCGATTAATCCGTAGCCGCTGCCAAGCATTTCGAATTCCATCGCCGGTTCCTCCCATCGCCCGTTTAGCACGTCACGTGTGCCGGGGGCGAGCGAGGCGGACGGAGGAATCCGAGCAAAGGCGAAAGACCTTTAAAATTGCGCGGGCTTCGCCTCGCTGCTGAATAAGGTCCCTCACCCCGGCGCCAAACGATGGCGCCATCCTCTCCGCGCGGGGAGAGGTACGGAAGGTTCGCGGAACTACGCGCCCTGGAGGCCGCGGTTGGCGGCATCGGCACGCCGCAGGTCGCCGTGGCACAGGTAGATGAGTGCCGGCTGCAATACGCGGGTCAGCAGCATGATAGCGAGTGCGCCGCCGATCACGACGATCGCGAGCGGTTGTTGCGTCTGCGCGCCGATGCGGGTGGACAACGCGGCCGGCAGTAACCCGAGCGCATCGACCAGGTCGGTCATCATCGTGGCACGCAGGCGGCGATCGGATCCCATGATGATCGATTCGACGAACGGATGGCCCTCGTCCCAGAGCTGGCGGATGTAGAAGCTGAGCAGGATACCGTCCATCACCGCGATGCCGAAAATCGAGATGAACCCGACCGCGGCAGAGACACTGAACGGAGTGTGAGTCAGGTAGAGCCCCAGGATGCCGCCGAGGCACGCGATCGGAATCTGCGCCATGATGATGAAGGTGTCGATTAGCGACGTGGTCGCGCCGTAAAGAACGCCGGCGATCAGGATCAGGGCGAACGGGACCACAACCGCGAGCCTGCGGTTGGCCGCTTGCAACTCGCCGTACTCACCGGCCCACTGAAGATGCACGCCCTCGGGCAGCGAGATTTCCTTCGCCACCTTCTTTTTCGCTTCATCGACCGCGCTTTGCAGATCGCGGCCACGGACGCCGAAACGCACGGGGACGTAACGTTCGAGCTGTTCGCGGTAGATGAAGGACGCGCCCTCGGCGGTATCGACGCTCGCGATCTGTCCGAGCGGCACCTGCCCTCCGGCGGGAACGTTCAGGCGGATATTGCGAATCGCTTCCAGGCTTTGCCGATACTGCGGCTTCCACCGGACGACCAGGTCGAAGCGGCGATCGCCTTCGAGCACCTGCGTGACCGCCTGCCCTCCAATAGCAGCCTGCACGATCGCGGCGACGTCGCCGGAATTGAGACCATAGCGAGCGGCGGCCTGGCGATCGGGTGAGATGAGCAGGTTGGGCTGACCCAACGATCGATAGACGGCCGTATCGACGACCCCATTGACGGAGTCCAGGGTCGCCTTGACCTGGTTGGCGATTCGCTCATCGACGCCGAGATCGGGGCCGAAAACCTTGACCGAGTTGGAACCCTTAACACCGGACAAGGCCTCGTTCACGTTGGCTTCGATATTCTGCGAGTAGTCGAAGGCAACGGCGGGAAACTGCTGGCGCAACTTCGCGTCCATCTTATGCAGCAGTTCATCCTTGCTGATCCTGTGCGGCCATTGGTCGCGCGGCTTCAGCTCGACATCAAACTCGATGCTGAAGAAGCCGGTGGTCTCGGTGCCGTCATCGGGACGGCCAAGCTGCGACACCGCGGTAGTCACCTCAGGAAACGAGAGCATCAAGTCGCGCATTCCGTTGGCGAGCTTCGCACCGTGGACGAGCGAGATCGTAAGCGGCATCGTGGCGGTGACCCAGATGTTGCCCTCTTCGAGCTTGGGGAGGAACTGGCCGCCGATCATCGGGTAGAGCGACAAGGCACCGATCGCGAGCGCCGCCACGAACCCCAGGGTCGTTCGCGGCCACGCGATCACGCGCACGAACAGGCCGTGGTAAAAACGCGCGATCGCCTCCCAGATCGGGTTGTGAACGACGGTCATGCCGCGCGCGAAGAAGTAGGAAGACAGCACCGGGGTTAGCGTAATCGCCATCAGGATCGCGGTCGCGAGCGCGTACGCGTAAGTGTGCGACATCGGGGAAAAGATCGCACCCTCGACCCCGCGCATCGTGAAGAGGGGCAGAAACGCGATCAGAAAGATGATCGTCGAAAACAGCATCGGGCCGCCTACTTCCTGCGCGGCGTGCAGGATCTTCAGGCGAGTGCTCTCGTGGGGAAGGATGCCAGAGGTCAGGTGACGGTCGATGTTTTCCATCACGATGACGGTGGTATCGATGATGATTCCGAAGTCGATGGCGCCCAGCGAGATGAGGTTCGCGGAAGTGCCGCCCAGATGCATCAAGGTGAACGCACCACACAGCGCGAGGGGGATATTGACGGCCGCGATGATGGCGGCGCGCAGGTTGCCGAGGAAAAAGATCAACACCAGGAAGACCAGCGCCATGCCGACGGTCAGGTTTTCGAGCACCGTGTGAAGGGTCTTGTCCACCAGCGCGGTCCGGTCGTAATACGGCACCGCCTTGTAGCCCTTGGGTAGTTCGGAACTGTTGAGCTCGTCGATTTTCTTGCGCACGCCCTTCAAGGTCTCGAGCGTGTTGCCGTACTTGCGCATCAGCACGATGCCGGTGACGACTTCGTTCTGATTGTCCATGCCGACGATTCCAAGCCGCGGGGCGTAACCAACATTGACGTCCGCCACGTTGGAAACCCTGGTCGGTACGGCCTTGTTCTGGCTCAGCACGATGTCGGCAATATCGTCGGTCTTTTTGATAAAGCCGATGCCACGGACATCGAACGCCTGCTCCCCGACGGTCAGGTAATTGCCGCCGGCGTTGGTGTTGGAGTTCTGGATCGCGGCGATCAGCTGGGAGAGCGGGATGCCGTAGTAGTTGAGCCGCTGCGGGTCGACATCGACCTGGTATTGCTTGGTCAGCCCGCCGAAGCCGGTGACATCTATAACGCCCGGTACGGTCTTGAGCTGTTTCTCGAGGACCCAGTCCTCTATTTCCTTCTGCTTGATCAGGTCGTGGTCAGTGCTCTGGACCGAGTAGCGATAGATTTCGCCGATGGGATTTTCAGGCGAGATGCCGGGGTTGATGCCCCGCGGGAGCGTGATGAAGGTGAGCTGGTTGATGGTCTGGGTGCGATCGAAGTTGTAGTCGCTGTCCCACGAGAAGTAGCAGCGCACGTCGGAGAGACCGAACAGCGAGATCGACCGCATCGCCTCGAGTCCGAGCATTCCCGAGAGGCCATATTCGGTCGGGACGGTGACCAGCTTCTCGACTTCCTCGGCGCTCAGGCCGTTGGGAAGGGTAAGCACCTCGACCATCGGCTGCACGGGGTCGGGGTAAGCCTCGATATCGAGCTGGGAAAATGAATACGCGCCCGCGAGCAGCAGGATGATCGCGATGCCGAGCACCACGACGCGCTCGCGCAGCGCAAGCGCCATCAACGCGGCAATCATCTAGGAACTCTCGCCGTGCGCCTCATGCCACAATGCATTGACTTGCAGGGTCTCGCCGGAGACCACGCGCTCACCGGCACTCAAACCGGAAATGACGCGAGCCTCGCCCTTCTCGCTCCAGGAGCCAATCGCGACCTTGCGCCGTTCGAGACGGTCGCCGGCTACGAGCACGAAGGCGTAGTAACTGTCGGTATCGAAGACCAGCGCCTCCTGCGGAACGACGAGAGCCTGGCCAGGCCGCACGGTAATTTTTACGCGCGCGAGCATCTGGGGCTTGAGCTTCAAGCCGGGATTTCTCACCTGGCAGCGAATCTGCAGGGTGTGGGTGTTGGGATCCATTGCAGGGCTGATGCGCTCGATAGTGCCGTGGAAGGTATCGTCGGGAAATGCGGTTGTGATCGCGTCCATCTGTTGGCCCAGCTTAACGCGCGCGAGATCGTCTTCGTAGATATCGCCGGTAATCCAGACTTCCTCGAGGGTTCCGAGCGAGAGCAAGACGTCGCCGGGATTGATTGCGGCGCCGCGAACCGCCTTGTTGTCGACGATGGTCCCGCTGATCGGCGCGCGCATCCAGATCACCGGTGCGGGAGTGGTGATAGCGGCAATGTCGGCGTCTTCCATCCCGAGCAGCTTGAGCTTCTGGCGCGCGGCCGACACGAGGGCGCCGGCAAGATTGGAGCCACCGCTCATCGAGTTGCTGCCGGAGACTTTCTCGGTAGCCTGCGCCTGGAGATATTCGGCTTCGGCGGTCATAAAGTCGGGGCTGTAGAGAGAAACGATCTGCTCGCCCCGCCGCACGTTGTCCCACAGCGAGACGCGGGTCTGTTCGATGCGGCCCTGCACGCGCGAGACAATCGAGGAAACGCGGCGATCGTCGAAGGTGACCTGTCCAGTGGTCTCAAGCACGCCCGGGAGCTCGACCACGCGCACTTCGGTCATCACCGCTCCGGGCACACTGCCGGACTTGAACTCCATCATCTCGGGTTCGCCGCTCTGATGGATAAGCTGGGGGATTTCCGGCGATTGCGTGGGCGGCTGTGCGGCGCGGCTCGCATCGTTGCCCTGGCATGCGCAACACGCTATCGCGCCGAGCGCGAGGACCGCGATCATAAGGTTGTTGCGCTTCGAGTTCATTGCGGCAGCGGCATCCCGATAGTTTGCTCCAGCGCCACGCGTCCGGCGAGGAACTGGTTGGCCGCCTGCAGGTAGCTGATACGAGCACCGTACTCGCGCTGAAGCGCAGCGGCGAGCGTGGTGAAATCGATCTTGCCGGACTGGTAGGCGATCAGTGCGACCTGGAAATTCTGGCGCGCCAGCGGGGTCAGCGAATCGCGATAGAGCGCGGCGGTTTCGTACTGGAACTGCGCAGTGCGATAGAGGGAGGTGACGGCGGCGGCAGTCTGGCTGCGCAGGGAGCCGATGTCATCGCGGGCGGCCTGGAGATCGTGGCGGGCGCGCTCGACGTCCTCGTTCTGCTTCAACCAGAAGAAAATGGGGATATTGAGGCCGACCTGCACCGACCAATCAGTGGTCTGGCTCGGCTTGGGCGCGAAACTCGCGATCAAATAGTTGTCGAGCTGGAAGCCGACAACGAAGTCGGGCAGATACTCCATCTTCGCCAGGTATAGCGCGGTGTTGAAGTTCTTCTCGGTTAGGGCGGATTGCAGAATTTCCTGCCGGACCATCCAGGCCTGGTCGACGAGGCTGTCCACGCGCTGCTGAAGCGGGTTCAAGGTCAAAGTCGTATCCACGGCCAGCGGCTCATCGACGTTGCGATAGAGCAATTGGTTGAGCGCGGTTTTATCGTTGAGAATCGCGGTCCGATACTGCTGCTGCTGATTGCGAGCAGCGGCGAGATCGAACTCGGCGCTGATGAAGTCGGTCTGGGTGACCTGGTTGGCGGTATAGGCAATCTGCGTGACTTTGAGGACGCGCTCGAGGTTCTGAACGTTCTCCGCGTTGACGTCGCTGGAGGCCTGGTCCAGCAACAACTGGTAGTAGCCGGTCTCGACCCCGGCACGCGTGTCACGGAGCGCAGCCTCGTAGGTCAAACGTGCGATGTCGGCATTGCGCCTGGCCTGGTCGGTCTGGAGCAGCGCCTTGCCCGGAAACTGGAACGGCTCGGTGACGTTGTATTCCTGGAGCGATGCGCGCCCGAAGGGATTCTTGGGGCTGTCGCTGTTGGTGTAGAAGAACATCGGATCGTTGGGGGCGTAGACCTGCTTGATGGAGTGCTGGGCGGACATCCAGCGTTCACGCGCGGCTTTGATCGTCGGATTGTTCTGATAGGCAAGCGTGACGAGTTGATCGACGGAATAAACCGAGTCGGCTGCCTGCAAGGGCGATGAAATAGCTGCCATAGCCAGCGCCATGACGATCAGTGCAATCCCCCGACCTACCCACATTGTTGGCTTCATGGGCGCCGACGACCCGCAATGATTGTGCCGTTCTGCGCCTCTAGTCCCCAAAAACGCCCCAAGATTAGACGAATGGGCTCAAGTAAAGAATCAACTGGACATTAAATCTGATTCGTGGAAGCGCCGAAAGCGGGGGAACGGGGGTGTCCGTGCAAGATGCGGGATCGAGGCTACCGAGCGGGCTATTTCCGAGCGGTCTTCTCGGACCCCGCCGCCTGGAGCGAACGGACGTAGAGCACGACCTGCCATCGCTCGGCGGACGACATCGCATCGCCATAGGAGGGCATCAGGTCGTAGCCGTCGCGGATAACGCCGTAGATGTAGCCGTCCGGATGAGTCCGGACATCGGCGCTTAGCAGATCCTTGGGACTTTCCTTGAGCAGGTGGGCGACGGGCCCGTTACCGGCGCCACTGTCGCCATGGCAGGGGGCGCAATTGGTCAGGAACAGGTCTTTGCCGTGAGCGAGATTGTCGGGAGTTGGAGCGAGCGGGTTAGGCAGCTTGGCTGACTCCTCAACGGACATCGGGGGTTCTCCGCGATCGACAGGCAGCGTCCCTGACGGCATCACGCGGGGCGCACGCGACAGGGGCTGGACGGCGGCACCGCGGTACATATCGATATCCCACGGAAAGGCGTGGGCTGTCGGCGCGGAACAGACGATTCCGGCCGCGGCGAACAGGAATATCCAGCCTGAAAATCGCGTGGTCATCGGGACAGGATGACGATAGGCGCGATATCAGGCGGAATGCAAAGACCCGGCGATGGCGGGCTTGGTGCGCTCCGAAACGGCGGGGGCGCCGTTCTTGCGGGTTTCAACGCCAGGGGTCTGGCCGATACCCGGGCTGGGCAGCAGGGTCATCGCCAGGAGGACGATGATTGCCGTGACGACCAGGCATACGCGCACGGCCACGCGGCCGCGCGTCAGTTTACGGGAAGACCGAAGACTCAGATCAATAACTCCAGCAGCCATTTTTTCACTTCTACCAAAGATTAGAAATGCTAATTTGATAGAGCCATCTCCATCAACTGGACTTAAGTATACCGGTCCGGGGCCGCGAGGCAAGCGATAGGTGGGAGCCGCAAACGTTCGCACTCAAGAAGGCGCCAAGTTCAGACCTCGTTAAATTCCCAGCTCACCTGGAGCCCAACGTCATCCAAGTAGCCGTCCAGCTCGGAGATGAATTCCGATGAGACGATTGCGCCGATGTAGCCGTCGGGCCGGACCAGGACCCAATCGCCCTCTCGAACGCTGTAGCTGTCGCGGAGATGTCCGCCGTAGTCGAGGATGTCGCCGCGAGGACCGACTGCGTGGATGAGAAGGCCCCTGCGCGCTTTTGCCGCGGAGAGGCGGTCGACTCCGTAGCCGATCAGGGTCCAGTGAGTTCCTTTGAAGAGATTGAACAGGCGAGTCGGTTGGCCGCCTGCGCCGCGGATGGGAGCGTCGGGCGCGCGGTCGCCTGCGAGAGGGCCGCAGCGGCGTTCTGGTCTTTCGAGGGAGAGAGAAGAATCGGGATAGCAGAGATCGAGCTGATGCACTTCGCGGCCGCGGCGGACGGAGCCGGCTTTTGCAGCCTCGAGCAGCCGGGTAGAGAGGCCCAGCATCTGGGCGGCGATCGGCCGGCGTTCCTGTTCGTAGCTCTCAAGCAGCTTGTCCGGTGCGCCACGCAGCACTGCGGCGAGCTTCCATCCGAGGTTATAGGAGTCCTGGACGCTGGTGTTGAGTCCCTGGCCTCCGGTGGGAGGATGCGTGTGGGCGGCATCGCCGGCAAGAAACACTTGACCATCGCGGTAACGATCGGCGAGACGCGCGTTCATGTTGAAGGCAGACGCCCAGAGGACTTCATCAATGGCGATATCGGAGCGCCCGATTCGATCGGCGAGCAAGGCCGACAGTCCCTGCGCGGACAGGTCGATGTCGCCTTCGAGGGGAATTGGTCCCTGCAACTGGAACATCCCGGTGCCCGCCAGCGGACAGAGCGAAATCTGCTTCTCCATCGAGCCTTCGTTGAAGCGATGCCATGCTTCGCGACTGAGGCCGGTTGCGAGGACGTCGGCCACGATCGCTCGTACGCCCAGGGTCTTGCCCGGAAATTCGATGCCCAGGGCCTGACGGATGGTGCTCCGCCCGCCATCGGTTCCCACGAGGTAGCGCGCGTGTACTGTCTCTTCGCGCCCTGTGGTCCGGAGCGTCGCGACGGCGCCCCGGCTTTCTTGATGCAGCCCGGTGAGCTCGCATCCGAATTCCGGACGATGTCCAAGTTCTATCAATCGCTCTCGCAGGATGGCCTCGGTGATGAACTGCGGCAGCATCAGGGGGATGCGGTAGGGCTCTTCAGGCGAAGGATCGGAAGCCTCGAAGAGAGCGGTCTCTGCGTAGCTTCCGTCGGCGCGATATTCCCGCTGGGGCGGATAGACGCCGCCGGCAGCGACGACGCGATCGACGATGCCCAGGTCTTCGAACACTTCCAGGGTGCGGGGCTGGATGCCTTTTCCGCGCGAGCCGCGGAAGGGGTCCGCAAGTTTCTCGATCAGCCGGAAGTTGACGCCGCGGCGCGCCAGCTCCACGGCGAGCGTCAGCCCGGCCGCCCCGGCTCCGCAGATCAAAACGTCGGTGGTAAAAGTCCGGTTCATTGCCATACTCCGATATGTGTATTATTCACATAATACCGGTCCAGCGATGAAGCAAATGAAACATGTGCATCATACACACGTCCGGGAGATCAGGAATGACGCGCGAGAAGAAGAGCGTCCGGGAACTTCACGAGGCAATGGTCGATCTGTTCGCGCTGATGAGCCGGCCGCAGCGCGACGACACGCTGATCCGCGAGGCGGGGATTTCGCTGGACCGGGCGCTTTTTCCGCTGCTGGTGGGGATCGGGCGTTACGGCCCGGTCGGGGTGGGCGCTCTCGCCGACGGAGTCGGTCGCGATTACACGACGGTCAGCAGGCAGGTGGCAAAGCTCGAGCGACTTGGTTTGGTCAAACGCAGGCCGGGCCAATCGGATGCGCGAGTCAACGAGGCCATGATCACGCCCAAGGGGCGCGTTTTAATGCGCGCGCTGGACGCGGCGCGCGTGCGGCTCGCGGCTCCAATCCTGGCCCGATGGAAAGAGAAGGACTTTGATGAGCTGGTGAAGCTGCTGCGCAGGTTCGTCGATGATGTCGCTGCCGGTGGAAAACTGACCCAGGATCGCCGGTTGAAAAATGACCCACCCCGGCGCACGGGCTACTCCGAGGTGGAGGGGGCTCATGCTGGTGACGGCGGAAGCGGTGGAGATCCGCGTCCAGGTGCTGTACGACAACATCCGCACGGTGGTGACCGAGCGCGATCACCGCGGACGCGGGCTGCATCGCCACAAGACCTTCCTTGACTTCGCCGATCATCATGGATTCCTGCCGCGATTGTGCCGGCCGCATCAGGCCAAGACCAGGGGCAAGGTGGAACGCTTCATCGGGTATCCGCGGCGGAGCTTCTATTTGCCGTTGGCAAGCCAGCTCAGCCCGGAAGGACTGCCGGTCGACTGTGATACCGGCAATGCGCGGGTCGGAACCTGTTGCGCGAAGTGGCCAAAAGATTTGCTCCGTGGGTTACTCAAGAAGGCGCTTGAATTAATTCATCACTGAAAGCATTGTCACGATGGCAGAACGACTCGCAGCCGCGCAGCAAATTACTGAGAGGTGTCATGCCTAGCCGGCAATCTGCATTGCAAAAGTATCGATCGGAGCGCGTCCGGGCGGTTTACGATCGCCGAAGAACCGATGGTCCAGTTTGGCAGAGAAGGTTCGAGGAATTCCTCCAGTTGACTGAACGATGCATAGCCAGCCTGCGACTCACGACTGGCGACACTGTCTTGGACGTAGGATGCGGAGCTGGCCGGAGTTTCGCCGAGCTCGAAAACAGAGTCGGCGCCACGGGAAGAATCATCGGTATCGAGCAGAGTCCGGAGCAACTGGCCGCAGCACAGGCGCTGGTAGAGCGCAGCGGATGGAGCAACGTCCTGCTGATCAACACGCCAGTCGAGGACGCTGAGATACCTTTTGTGGCGGACGCCGCGCTCTTTTCCTTCACTCACGATATAATGCGAACCCGGTCGGCGTTGCAGAACGTGATCAAACACTTGAAGCCTGGCGGACGCATCGCCGCGATCGGCGTGAAATGGAATCCGTGGTGGCATCTCATCACCAATTGGAGAACCTGGCGGGGTTCCAAAGACTTCGTGACTACCTTCGAAGGTTTCAACAAGCCCTGGAGCCATTTGGAGAACCTGGTCTCATCACTGGAAGTCGAGTGCACGACTGTCCCGACGCCCCTGATTGGGAGAGCGGGTCTCTACAGAGCGGCCGCGGAAAAGTGAACGGTGATTAGTCGAGGCCAGTTGGACAGTTAACCTTCCCGTTGCTTCGAAGCCGGGGGATAACCGGCACATTCCGCTGACTCCAAATGATGGAACGCGCGATGGCTCGCGGGTACGGACCATTGAAATACCTGGTTGCGCGAAGTCGCCAACGCGCGCGTTCATGCGACCACGAGCGAGGTTCCTGCGGTCAGGCTCGAGCAGGAACGCGAGCACCTGCAGCCCCTGTCCGCGCCGTGCCCAGAACTACCAGAACCGCTGCGTCCGCAACTGGCGCTGCCACTGCCGCAAGGGTACCAGCGCTCGCTGCGCATGCATGACGACTGATCGTGGCGGAGGTCTCATGAGCATTCAGCATCAGCGGGTGCTCGAGTTGTGCAACGAACTGCGGCTGGGCGGCGTGGCGGCGCAGCACACCGCCCTGGCGCAACTGGCGGCCGAGAAACGCAGTTGCTTCACCAACTTCGCCGAAGGGCTGCTGAGCGACGAGCGCGGGCGAGAGAGATGATTTGGAGGTGAGTGGATCTACGCCGCGGCGGTTGCCTTGCCTGCCTCGCTGCGGAAGACGAGGCCGCGCGCGTTCGCATCGACTTTCACGTGCGAGTTGTCGCGGACTTCGCCGGCCAGCAGCTTGCGGCCGAGGGCAGTCTCCAGCTCACGCTGGATTAGCCGCTTGAGCGGGCGCGCCCCGAATGACGGATCGTAGCCGTGCTCCGCCAGGTAATCGCGCGCCTGGTCGGTCAAATCGAGTTCGATCTTCCGCTCTTCAAGCCGTTTGCGCAGACGCTGGAGCTGGATGTCCACGATCTGGCGCAGCTGCTCGCGCGCGAGCGGATGGAACACGACGATCTCGTCGACGCGGTTCAGGAACTCAGGCCGGAAGCTCTGGCGCAGCACCTCCAGGCAGTCGTTCTTCATCTTCTCGTAGTCCTGGCCCTTGTAGCCGAGGATGATCTGACTGGCGATATTGGAGGTCATGATGACGACCGTGTTGCGGAAGTCCACGGTGCGTCCGTGGCCATCCGTCAGCCGGCCGTCATCGAGCAGTTGTAACAGCACGTTGAACACGTCGCCGTGTGCTTTTTCGATTTCATCGAACAGCACGACCGAGTATGGCCGACGCCGCACCGCTTCGGTGAGCTGACCGCCCTCGTCGTAGCCGACGTATCCTGGAGGCGCGCCGACGAGGCGCGAGACGGTGTGCTTCTCCATGTACTCGGACATGTCGATGCGAATCATCGCGCTCTCGTCATCGAACAGAAATTCCGCGAGGGCGCGCGCCAGCTCGGTTTTACCGACGCCGGTCGGTCCGAGGAAGATGAACGAACCGATGGGCCGGTTGGGATCCTTCAAGCCTGAACGCGCGCGGATAACCGCATCGGCGACCGCCGACACGGCCTCTTCCTGGCCGATCACGCGCTTGTGCAGATGCTCTTCGAGATGGGCGAGCTTCTGGACTTCGCCTTCCATCAGGCGCGACACAGGGATGCCGGTCCATCGGGCGACCACTTCCGCGATGTCGTCCTCATCGACTTCTTCTTTAATCAACCGGTCGCCGCCGCTCGCCTTCTTGATTAGCCCTTCCTCCAGCGCAGCCAATTCCTTTTCCAGCGATGCGAGCTTGCCGTATTGGAGCTCGGCGACCTTGTTCAGATCGTATTCGCGCTTGGCCTTGTCGATGGCGATGCGGGTCTGCTCGATGTCGGCCTTGATCTTCGAGACTTTCTCGAGGCCGCCCTTCTCGCTCTGCCACTGCGCTTGCAGCGTTTCGCGGCGCTCGCGGGCCTCGGCCAGCTCCTTTTCGAGCCGGGTAAGGCGATCCTTCGAGGCAGTATCGGTTTCGCGCTTGAGGGCCTCGCGTTCGATTTCGAGCTGCATCACGCGCCGGTTAACTTCATCGAGCTCCACCGGCATCGATTCTTTTTCGGTGCGGAGCTTCGCCGCAGCCTCATCGACAAGGTCGATCGCCTTGTCGGGAAGGAAGCGGTCGGTGATGTAGCGCTTGGAGAGCACTGCCGCGGTCACCAGCGCGGAATCCTTGATGCGGATGCCGTGATGGACTTCGTAGCGCTCCTTGAGGCCGCGCAGAATCGAGATGGTGTCCTCGACGCTAGGCTCTTCGACCATCACGGGCTGGAACCGTCGCTCCAGCGCCGCATCCTTCTCGATATGCTTGCGATACTCGTCCAGCGTCGTCGCGCCGATACAATGTAATTCGCCGCGCGCGAGCATCGGCTTAAGGAGATTCGATGCATCCATCGCACCTTCAGCCGCGCCCGCGCCGACGACCGTATGCAACTCATCAATGAACAGGATGACCTCGCCGGCGGCCTCCTGGACTTCCTTGAGGACGGCCTTCAGCCGTTCCTCGAACTCGCCACGAAACTTGGCGCCCGCGATTAGCGCGCCCATATCGAGGGTCACGACGCGGCGATTCTTGAGACCCTCGGGAACGTCGCCGCGCACAATACGCTGGGCGAGGCCCTCGACGATGGCGGTCTTGCCGACGCCCGGTTCGCCGATCAGAACCGGATTGTTCTTGGTGCGGCGGGAGAGAACCTGGATAACGCGGCGGATTTCTTCGTCGCGTCCGATAACGGGATCGACCTTGCCCTGCGCCGCGAGCTTGGTGAGGTCGCGGCCATATTTTTCGAGCGACTGGTAAGTCGCCTCGGGATTTGCGGAAGTCACGCGCTGATTGCCCCTCACTTCCTGGAGCTTCTCCATCAGTTTTTCATGGGTCAGCCCCGCTTCGCGCAGAATTTTCGACGCGGCCCCGGGCTCATCGAGCATCGCGATCAGCACATGCTCGACCGAGATGTAATCGTCCTTGAGCTTGCCGGCTTCCTGTTCGGCGCGCGCCAGGACGCGGCCAAGACGCTGGGTCGCATAGACCTGCGAGCTGTCGGTGCCGCCGCCAGTTACCTGCGGAAGCTTCTTCAGCTCGGCATCGAGCTTTTTCTGAACGGCGGCCTTGTCCACGCCGGCCAGCGAGAGGACGGATGATGCCAATCCCTCGTTGTCCTGAAGGAGAGCGGCCAGCAGATGTTCAACATCGACGGCCTGGTTGTGGGCGGTGAGGGCAGCGTTCTGGGCGCTGCCCAGGGCTTCCTGAAGTTTCTGGGTAAACTGGTTAGCGTTCATTGCCACGCCCCCTAAAGGTAAGCACTTTCGGGCATTCGGCAACCCGGTCAGAGTACGTCCGGGCCCGGTTTGGTTAGCCGTTCTATTATGGTTTTGCTAAAACGGCGTTGGCTACTTTTCAGGAGAATTGCATATGCGCCTATCCATGACCATCAACGGCGAGCGACGCGAGGATGATATCGATCCACGCACGCTGCTGGTCCACTACATCCGCGATATCGCCGGGCTGACGGGCACCCATGTCGGCTGCGAGACATCGCTCTGCGGGGCATGCACGGTGCACCTGAACGGCAACGCCGTGAAATCGTGCACGATCCTTGCGGTGCAGGCTGAGGGCGCGGAGGTCACCACGATCGAGGGGATGGCCAAGGGCGGAGAACTGCATCCGCTGCAGGAGGGATTCTGGGAGGAGCATGGCCTCCAGTGCGGGTACTGCACGCCCGGGATGATCATGACCGCGGCGACCCTGCTCAAGCGCAACCAGAACCCGACCGAGGCGGAGGTGCGCGAGGCGCTGGAAGGAAACCTGTGCCGATGCACCGGCTATCAGCACATCATCAACGCGGTCATGTACGCCGCCAACAAGATGCGCACCGCGAAGGCGGCCTGAGGATACTGCGATGGCTGTGATTCCCAAATTTGTCGGCGAGCGCATCAAGCGGCGCGAAGATCCGCGACTCATCACCGGAACCGGGACCTACGTCGACGACGTCCGGCTGCCGGGGATGCTGACGGCAGTGGTGCTGCGCAGTCCTTATGCGCACGCGAAGATCACTTCGATCGATGTCAGCAAGGCGCGCGCACTCAAGGGCGTAGTGTGCGTGCTGACGGGCGACGATCTGAAAGACAAGATCGGGCCGGTGCCGTGCGTTGCGCCTGCCGACCACGTGCCGTTCCATCCCGTGTTGGCGCAGGGCAAGGTGCGTTTCGTAGGCGAGGCGGTGGCGGTCGCGGTCGCATCCACCGCATATATCGCGCAGGACGCGATCGATCTCATCGAGGTTGACTACGACCCGCTCGATGCGGTCGTCGATCCGGAGAAGGCGCTCGAAGCGGGCGCGCCGGTGCTGCACGAGGAGTTCGGCAACAACTCGGTCACGTTCGCATCGGTGCCGAATCCGGCGGTGGACGAGGCGATGCGCAAGGCGGACAAGATCATCAAGTTCCGCCTGGTTAATCAGCGCCTGGCGCCGATCCCGATGGAACCGCGCGGGGCAGTAGCCAAGTGGGAGACAGGCTACAAGAACCTCACGCTGTGGTCATCGACGCAGATCCCGCATCTGCTGCGATCGCAGCTGGCGGAGATGCTGAAGCTCGGCGAGAACCGCATCCGGGTGATCGCGCCGGAAGTGGGCGGCGGTTTCGGCTGCAAGCTCAACGTGTACGCGGAAGAGGCGCTGGTCGGCTACCTCGCGATGACGCTGGGCAAGCCGGTCAAATGGATCGAGCGGCGGC
Organism: Binataceae bacterium (SeqCode); assembly: GCA_035500975.1. Taxonomy (GTDB): domain Bacteria; phylum Desulfobacterota; class Binatia; order Binatales; family Binataceae; genus JAFAHS01. The sequence continues at coordinate 6,162 of DATJWT010000210.1, read as the reverse complement.
GCGAGAATTTCGCGGGGACGACGCACGGGCGCGATCAGATCGCGGACCTCGAGATCGCCGCGATGAAGGACGGGACCGTGACCGCGATGAAGGGCCACTTCATCTGCGACATGGGCGCCTACCTGCAACTGCTGACGCCGGCGATCCCGGGATTCTCGGGATTGATGATGACGGGATGCTACAAGATCCCGGCGCTGTCGTTCACGCAGCAGATGGTGTTTACGAACAAGATGGCGACCGACGCTTATCGCGGCGCGGGGCGGCCGGAAGCGTGTTACATCGCGGAGCGCACGATGGACCTGGTCGCGGCGGAGTTCGGACTTGACCCGGCGGAAGTGCGCAAGACGAATTTCATTCCCAAGGAAGCTTTCCCCGCTCCCACGGCGGGCGGCCTGGTTTACGACTCGGGCGACTACGAGCTTTCGCTGAACAAGGCGCTCGACACGATCGACTACAAGAAGGTGCGCGCCGAACAGGAGCAGTCGCGCAAACAGGGCCGCTACATCGGCATCGGCATCGCATCGTACGTGGAGATTTGCGGCATCGGCCCGTCCGCGCTGCTACCGCCGAAGCTGAAGGGGGGCGGCTGGGAGAGCTCGACGGTCAGGATGGAACCGGATTGCAAGGTGACTGTCCTCACCGGCGTATCGCCGCACGGCCAGGGACAGGAGACTACCTTCGCGCAGATGGTCGCGGATGAATTCGGCATCGATATCGATGACGTCAATGTCGTGCACGGCGATACTGCCATGGTGCAGTACGGAATCGGGACCTTCGGGAGCCGCGGCACGACGGTGGGCGGACCGGCGCTGATGATGTCGGTGACGAAGCTGCAGGACAAGATGAAGAAGATCGCCTCCACCATGATGGAGGTGCCGCCGGATCAGCTCCAGTTCAGCAACCGCACCGTCGCGCTCGCATCGGATGCGTCGAAGTCGATCCCGCTGCAGCAGGTCGTCGATGCGGCATACGGCTACAAGCAGCCGATTCCGGGAGTTGAGCCGGGCCTCGATGCGACCAGCTTCTACGAGCCGCAGAACTGCACGTTCCCGTTCGGAACTCACGCGGCGGTGGTCGAAGTCGATCCGGAAACGGGAGTGGTCAAGTTCCTGCGCTACGTCGCGGTCGATGATTGCGGCAAGATTCTCAGTCCGCTGCTGGTGGAAGGACAGGTGCACGGCGGAATCGCGCAAGGAATCGCGCAAGCGCTGTACGAGGAGGTCGTGTACGATGAGAACGGTCAGCTCATTACCGCGACCCTGATGGACTATGCGGTGCCGAAGGCGCATATGCTGCCGCGCTATGAGCTGCACGCGACCGTGACCCCGTCGCCGGTGAACGTGCTCGGCGTGAAGGGCGTCGGCGAGGCCGGCACGATCGGATCGACGCCGTGCGTGGTGAGCGCGGTGATGGACGCGCTCAAGCCGCTCGGCATCCGGCATCTCGATATGCCGCTCAAACCCGAAAAAGTGTGGCGCGCGATTCGCGGCGCGCAGAAAGGCTAACGCGATGTTTCCTGCATCGTTCGAATACCATCGCGCCAGTTCGGTCAAGGAAGCGCTCTCGATGCTCCAGCAATACGGAGAGGACGGAAAGCTCCTGGCGGGCGGGCATAGTTTGATCCCGATGATGAAGCTGCGGCTGGCGCAGCCCGCGCATCTAGTCGATATCGGCGGCATTCGCGAGCTGGCTTCGATTCGCGAAGAAGGCGGCAAGGTCGTGATCGGCGGCCTGGCGACGCATCACGCAGTGGAGACCTCCGATATGGTGCGCGCGAAGCTCGGCATGCTCGCCGAATGCGCATCGGTGATCGGCGATATCCAGGTACGCAATCGAGGCACGATGGGCGGATCGCTCGCGCACGCAGACCCGGCGGCGGACTACCCTGCCGCGGTGCTCGCGCTCGAGGGCGAGATCAAGATCGAGGGCACAGGCGGATCGCGAACGGTAAAGGCCGACGAATTCTTCCTCGACCTGATGACCACGGCGGTGAAGCCCGGCGAGATGCTGACGCAAGTCGCATTCGCGCCGGTCCCGGCGGGAGCGGGGTTCATCTATGTGAAACATCGCCAGCCCGCATCGGGGTTCGCCATGGTCGGCATCGCCGCCCTGGTTACGCTGGACAAGAAAGGCAACTTCGATCGCGTGCGAGTGGGAGTCACGGGACTTGGCCCAAAGCCATTCCGTGCGAAGGCCGTGGAATCCGCTCTGCAAGGCAAGAATGCGCAAGCGATAGCGGGTGCGGCCGCGCATGCCGCCGACGGCATCGATGCGCTCTCGGACATCCACGCAGCGGCGGATTTCCGCGCGGAGCTGGCGCGGGTCTATACGCGACGCGCGCTGGAGACCGCGGCGAAGAATGCGAAGGCATAGTCGGCTACGGCTCCTGACCATATAGACAAAGAATGAAGTTGGCAGGCGAACAGATTTTGTCCGCACCGCGCGAGCGCGTGTGGGATCTCTTCAACAGTCCTGAGCGGCTTTCCAAACTGATTCCCGGATGCGAGAAGCTCGAGATGCTGGGGCCAGACGAGTATGGCGGCACCATCAACGTGGGAATCGCGTCGGTGAAGGGCGTCTATTCGGGAAAGCTCAAGCTGGAAGACAAGCGCGCGCCCGAGCATTACAAGATGCTCGTGGACGGCAAGGGCAAGCAGGGGTTCATGCGCGGCTCGGGGACATTGGACCTCGAAGCGCGCGACAAGACGACCACCGTCGTGAAATACAGCGGCGACGTGCAGGTCGGCGGGCCGCTAGTGCAGGTGGGACAGCGCGTGATCGACAGCGCGGCGAAGATGATGATGGGGCAGTTCTTTGCCGCTGCGGACGCCGAATTGAAGGCGGAGGCATCGGGGACCGTTGCGCGGCAGGGCATTCTCATCAACTTCTGGCGCTGGATCATGCGCGCGCTGTTCGGGCGGAAATAGTAAGCAGCACAGGCTGGAAGCCTGTGCCACCAAGACCACAATTCAAGATTTGAGTGGCGCCGCCGTGCCGGATTTGCCTGAACGAGTCTCTAGCAGGCGCCGGTGACGGTCATTTCGATCTTCGCTCGACTTCGCTCCCGCTCCGCTTCGCGCGCACTGACGCGCCGCGCTCGCAGACTCGCGCCCCTTTCGGGCCAAGTAACGACAGAATTGGTACTACGCACCAGCGATAGTCATTTCGTTGATCTTCAGCGTGGGCGACACTGTCGATGAGCGCCAGTGCAGATCGTTGCCGATCATCTCGATGCCCAGGAACATGTCCTTCAGGTTGCCCGCGATCGTGATCTCCTGCACCGGGAATGCGAGCTTGCCGTACTCGATCCACATCCCGCCAGCGCCGCGCGAATAGTCGCCGGTCACCATGTTGATGCCGAATCCGATCATTTCGGTGACATAGAGACCGCTCTTAACCGACCCGATGATCTGCTCGGGCGTATACTGCCCGGCTTCCAGGTAGAGATTGTTGGTCGAGACGCCGGGTGCCGAGCCGACCGAGCGCGATGCGTTCCCGGTGGGGGACATCTTGAGCTTTCGCGCCGAGTAGCAATCGAGCAGATAGGTCTTCAGGACGCCCTTCTCAACCAGATGCTGGCGACGGGTCGGGAGTCCTTCACCATCGAACGGCTTGGAGCCGAGTGCCCCCGGCATCGTACCGTCATCGATAATCGTCACGCCGGGTGCGGCCACTTGCGTGCCCAGGCGATCGATAAGGAACGAGGTACCCTTGTAAAGCGATGGTCCCGAAGCAGCGCCCGCCAGCGTGCGAATGAGGCCGGCCGCCATATCGGGATCGAACACCACCGGGACCTTGGTCGTTTTCACCTTGCGCGCGCCAAGTCTTCGAAGGGCGCGCGCGGCGGCGGTTTTGCCGGTGGCTTCCGCATCTTCGAGCTTGCTGAACTTCCGATTGGTCGTGTACCAGTAGCCCTGCTGCATCGCATCGCCATCTTGCGCGATTGGCTGCACTACGAGGCTGTACGAGGAACCGTCGTATTCGCCGAAGAATCCCTGGCTGTTGACGAACATGACCTGGTAGCGGCTCGAATCAAACTCCGCACCTTCGGAATTCTTGATGCGCGGGTCGGCACCGAGCGCCGCTTTCTCGCCGGCTTTCGCAATTTCGAGCGCCCGGTCGGCATCGATGATGCCGCTGTCGGGATCGCTGAGACCCAAATCGGGAACCGACTTCGGATGGAGTGCAGGATCGGGAAGGCCGGACCATGGATCGGCCGCGGTCAAACGCGCGAGCGTGACGGTGTCTGCGATAAACTTCGCGACCGAATCGCGATCGAGCTCTGCCGTCGAGGCGGTCGCGGAAGATTGTCCGACAAACACCCGCAGGCCGAGCCTTCGCTCGCGCGAGCTCATCAACTTCTCGGTCTCGCCGAGCCGAACGCCAGCGGCGAGCGACTCGCCGCTGGAAAAAAGAATCTCCGTTGCGGTGGCGCCTTTCTTCTTCGCTTCGTCGAGCGCCCACTGCGCCATCGCGTGATCGAAACTTGCCATAGTCATGCTCAGGCGCGCGTTCCGCCCACGGTTATTCCATCGACCCTGATCGTGGGGAGGCCGACGCCAACCGGGACAGATTGGCCATCCTTGCCGCAGGTGCCGATTCCGGGATCGAGCGCCAGGTCGTTGCCGACCATCGAGACGCGCGTCAGCACGTCGGGGCCGTTGCCGATAAGCGTCGCGCCCTTCACGGGACGCGTCACCTTGCCGTCTTCGATCAAATAAGCCTCGCTGGCGGAGAACACGAACTTGCCGTTGGTGATATCGACCTGTCCGCCACCGAAGCTGACCGCATAGAGGCCCTTCTTGACGGACCTGATGATCTCGTCGGGGGTGGATTCTCCCGCGAGCATGAAGGTGTTGGTCATCCGCGGCATCGGGGCGTAGGCGAAGCTCTCGCGGCGACCGTTGCCGGTCGGCCTGGTCTTCATCAGGCGTGCGTTGAGACGGTCCTGCAGGTAGCCGCGGAGGATGCCCTTCTCTATCAGCACGGTGCGCGAAGTCGGCGTGCCTTCGTCATCGACGTTCAAGCTGCCGCGGCGCAGCGGGATCGTGCCGTCATCGATTACAGTGCAGAGCTCGCTTGCGACTTTCTGGCCGATGCGGCCTGAAAACGCCGAAACTTGTTTGCGATTGAAATCGCCTTCGAGACCGTGGCCGATTGCCTCGTGCAGCAGAATGCCCGGCCATCCGGGTCCCAGCACCACGACCATCTCGCCCGCAGGGGCATCGTCGGCATCGAGGTTGACGATTGCCTGGCGCGCCGCTTCATGAGCATAGTCACGCCACTTGTCACCCTCGAAAAAGAACTGGTATTCGACGCGTCCACCGCCGCCATAGCTGCCGACCTGGCGGCCGCCTTTGCCGTCTTCGGCGACGACCGACACGTTGAGGCGGCAGAGCGGCTGAACATCGGCGGCGACTCCGCCCTCGCTGGTCGCGATCATCACGATCTTGCGCTCGGCGGCGATCGACGCGATGACGTTTTTCACCCGCGGGTCGTAAGCGCGCGCGGCCTTGTCGATCTCCTCGAGCAGCTTCGCGCGCTGCTCCAGCGGAATCTCGAGCGGAGTGGTTTCCACGTTGTACAGCGCATGGCGCGGCACAGGAGTCCCGACGTGCACCGCCGGCAGGGTCGTTCGTTGATCGGCGATCGCGCGGGCGGCCTCGGCTGCGAGCTTCATGCGATCAATCGTGACCTCGTCGGAGTATGCGTAACCGGTGCGGTCTTCCGCGTTGACGCGGACGCCGACCCCGTGGCTCACGCTCTTGGCCGTGTGGTTGACCATCGACTCTTCGATGCCCAGCGACTCGGCATCGCGGTATTCGAAGTAGAGGTCGGCGTGGTCGGCCCTGCGCTCCAGGGCGGTGCCGAGAATCAGTTCCAGGGCGCGATCGCTCATACCAAAGCGGTCGACGAAAAACTTCTCCGGGTGCGCCAATTCCTTTGACATCTCGTATTTGCCTCGATGCCCTAGCGTATCAGACCCGCACCCACGTCAAAAATTGAATCGAAGATCACGGATTCAAAGGGGAAGGCTAAAGCCCGCGCCTGCTTGAAGAATCCGGCGAGGAGTGCACACTGCCGGAAAGGTTGAGACAAACGGCGAAAATGATATATATCAATGGTATATATGAAAAGAGATGTGGCCAAAGTTTTTCGCAC
>DATJWT010000209.1:0-3193 GCA_035500975.1 Binataceae bacterium (SeqCode) | reverse complement strand
GTCAGGCTCCGACCTCGCATCGCTGCAAACGCGCGCAGTGGAAGACGGCGATGACTTCGTGGTCAATGGTCAGAAGGTCTGGACCTCCAACGCGCAATTCTCGGACTGGATTTTTTTGCTGGTGCGCACCGATCCGAATGCTCCGAAGCACAAAGGCATCAGCTACCTGCTCGTCGACATGAAAAGCCCGGGTATCACGGTGCGCCCGCTGGTGCAGATGACCGGGGCCAAGGGATTCAACGAGGTCTTCTTCGAAGACGTGCGCGTTCCGAAAAAGAACATCGTCGGCAACAAGAACGAAGGATGGCAGGTCGCGATCACGACGCTGATGTTCGAGCGCAATGGCGCCGGCGGCGGCGCAGGCGGACAGGTGCACGAGCTGGTCAGCCTTGCGCAGAAGGTCGAGCGCAACGGGCGCAAGCTGTGGGAAGACGCGGGAGTGCGGCAGAAGATCGCAGAGTTCTACTGCGAGCAGCAGGCGCTCAAATACACAGGCTTTCGCCAGTTAACGCGGAGGCTGAAGGGACTGCCGCCGGGGCCGGAAGGATCGATGATGAAGCTCTGCGGCAGCGAGCTGAACCTGCGTATCCAGATGTACGCGATGGAGTTGCTGGGGCCGTATTCGCAGATGGAGCATCAGGCGCCCCACGCGATCGACAAGGGCAACTGGCTGTTCAAGATGCTGGCGGCGCGCGGGAGCACTATCGCGGCGGGGACGAATCAGATCCAGCACAACATCATCGGCGAGCGGGTGCTGGGACTGCCGAAAGGATAGGACCTTCAGAAATCCGCAGATTACGCAGAAGCGCGGGGCTTAAATCTGCGGGAATCTGTGAAATCCGTGGATTTCTTATTTAGACCACGTGCATACCTACACTTGGGCGGATCGCGGCGGCGATATCGCGGGCGAGGCGCGGAGCCTCCTCAACCTCGAGCGTCGCGGTCATGACGCGAATACCGGGCGGAGTTTTGATCCGAAACGGCTCACCCGCCATCACTGCCCATCCTGAGTTCAAAAGCGACTGCACCACGCTGGTTTCCTCGGGGACCGGCACCCAGATGTTCAGGCCCGAACGGCCGTGGGCCTCGATGCCGTGCTTCCCAAGCTCCGCGATCAGCACGTCGCGGCGAGCGGTGTAGGTTTCAGCTGCGCGGCGAACCAGGCGGCGTGTCGCGGCATCGGACCACAGCGCGGCAACGGCTTCCTGGAGGATGTTGCTGATCCATCGCGGGCCCAGGCGCTGACGTCCTTCGACGCGGGAGATGGTCGCGGGATCACCGGCGACCAGCGCCAGGCGCAAGTCAGGTCCGAGCGCCTTGGAGACCGAGCGCACGACTGCCCATCGCTCACGATTGCGTGACAGCGTGAATGCCGGCACGCCGGAAATCGGCCCGGTGAAATCATCTTCGATCAGCAGCAGGTCGGGTTTACGTCCCACAATTTCGTGGAGCGTCGATGCGCGTTTTCGATCCATCGCCGAGCCAGTGGGATTCTGCCCGCGCGGAGTGACAATCACTGCCGCGATTCCGGCCCGCAAGGCGGAAGCCATCGCCTCCGGCGTCGGACCATACTGGTCGATCGCGATGGGCTCGGCGATAAAGCCCATCGCGGCGATGAGGTCGAGGGTGCCGCGATAGCTGGGATCTTCGACCCCGACCAGATCGCCGGGGCGCAGATGAGCCTGCAGCACGCGTTCGATTCCATCCATCGCGCCCGCCACCAGCGTCATCGCGTCGGCGCGGATGCCATCGCGCTCGAAGTCTTTGCGCGCCAACCCCATGAGGTCATCGCGATTAGTCGCGGCGCCGTAGAGAGGAGCAACACATTCGATTTTGCGGATCGCGTCACGCAACGAGGGCAGCAGGCGCGGATCGGGGTTGCCGTCCATCAGGTTGCGCACTCCCACCGGCAATCGCGGCGTAGTGGGCGTGACCAGCGGAGGCCGGCGATTGACGACCGTCCCGCGCCGCCCGCTCCCGCGCAGGAGGCCGCGCACGCGCAGGGCCTGGTAGGCGGCGGCCACGGTAGTGGGGCTGACTTTCAAACTTGCGGCGAGGGCGCGGATCGCGGGCAGGCGCGCGCCGGCATCGATGCGTCCGTTGCGGACTGCGTCCTCGATGCTCGCGGCGATCTGGTTGCCTGATTTTCCGCGAATCTGATAATGTGTTGATACATTCATTAGTTTGTACTGTTACATAAGGGAGACCGAGATGGAAGAGCTGCGACCCACCGAACGAACCCGCCTCAAACGATTGCCGAAGCGCGGCTCCTTCGACCGCGCAGTGGTCAACGCGATTATCGACGGCGCTCTCATCTGCCACGTCGGGTTCGTGCACGCCGGCTCGCCGTTCGTGATTCCGACTCTGCACGTGCGAATCGGCGACCAGCTCTACGTTCACGGCTCAGCCGCCAGCCGGATGCTGCGAACCGCGGCAGAAGGAATCCCGCTGTGCGTGACCGTCACCCACATCGACGGTCTGATACTTGCGCGCTCTGCGTTCCATCATTCGATCAACTACCGCTCGGCCGTGATCCTCGGCACCGCCCGGGAGGTCGAGGGCGAGGAAGAAAAGACCCGGGTGTTGCATGCGCTGGTCGATCACGTGGTGCCCGGAAGATGGCAGGAGGCGCGGCCGCCCTATCCCAAGGAACTGGCAGCAACCAGCGTCCTCGGCCTGCCGATCACCGAGGCATCGGCGAAGGTGCGGACGGGATTCGCTGCCGACGATGAGGAAGACTACGCGATGCCGATCTGGGCCGGCGTGATGCCGATAAGGATGACTATCGGAGCGCCGGCTCCCGACGATCGCGTGTTACCGGGCGTTGCGGTTCCCAACTATGTCGCGAACTATCGCTTGCCCGATGAAAGGGGAACTACCAATGGCAAGGTTGGTTGAACGAACCTTCGACGATTACCTGATCAGCACCGACCCGGCGCGGCTCGACATCGGAGTCATCCACGGTTTCTTGCGTGAATCGTACTGGGCGGAAGCGATTCCGCGCGGGGTTGTTGAGCGCGCCGTGGAAAACTCGCTGTGTTTCGGCGCGTATTATCGCAACGAGCAGATCGGTTTCGCGCGAGTAGTCAGCGACTACTCAACTTTCGCCTATATCGCGGACGTGTTCGTGCTCGCGCCGTGGCGCGGTCGCGGCATATCCAAGGCGCTGATGGCGGAAGTGATCCATCATCCC
>DATJWT010000208.1:0-2091 GCA_035500975.1 Binataceae bacterium (SeqCode) | reverse complement strand
TCGTTGGCGAACTGGATGCGCGCTTCGAGCACGGTCATGTACCACTGTTTCATCTGCTCGAAATTGCGGCTGCGTAGCACGAAATGAGCGAGCTTGGTTGGGACGATGCGCTTGGTTTCCATCGAAGGCTCTCCCTTGACGCTTTCACTAAACGAGTTGCGCCCGATGGCGCCACAAAATCAGCACGGCGCCCCACGGGATGGCAACCGCGCCGGCGATGAACACGACCAGGAAAGCGAGCGGACCATTGTCCTGATCGGAATACCTTACTGAAAAAACCACCAGATTGATCAACACGTACACGGCGTAGAACAGGCCGAGCGGCAGCGCGTACTTGCTCATCCGCCACACGCCGACTGCATAGCTGAGCAGGAAGGCGAATAGCACGATGCTCATCACGACATTGGCTGTGCCGCTGAGACGGGTGCCGAAGAAGACCAGGCCGGTATTCGGCCCCTCGAGATGAAACGGCTTGAGGATGTCCTGGATAGCCGCGATTCCGAACAGAACCGCGAAGATCGTGAGCAGCAGGTTGCGTTTTGGCTGTTCCAACAGTCGCCCCTCTTGGCCGCTCAGCGCGCGGCAGCGCCCTGGGCCGTCTTCTCTCCCAGCAGTTTGGCCGCGGCGCTCTCGACCACGGTGCCTTTGAAGAAATTCGGATTGGCTTCTCCCCAGAAACGCACGGGGCTCTCGAACACGAAATCGCGGAAGTCATCCTCGGTGATGAGGCCATCGTCGACCAACTCGTGTGCCTCGATGAGCACTTCCTTCATGTCGACCACGTCGAAGTGGCCGATATCGGACCCGAACAGGGTGTTGAGCCTCGCCCCGTACGGGTTGGACCGCCGATTGAATGCCCATGCATTGATGGGATCGTCAGCCTCGCATCCGAAGTAGAAGTTCTTCACGAACAGGTCGCGGATATCTTCGGGGCGCTCGATCTTGCACGCCGCGAAGTCATCGAGCTGTCGCACCCCGCCGACCGCATCGCCGCGCCCGGCCGCGGTACTCCGCGATGCTTCCGAGCGCTTCGCCAACTCCTCGCCGCCATAGCGTCGAATCAGTTCTCCCAGCATCGCCCGATCGAGATTGGCGGGATTCACTTCTTCAAGCGCCTTGAGGTTGCGCTTCTTCCAGTGGCCGATGAGGTCGCAATAGAGCGTGCAGGCCCATCCCACGCCGCCTTCCAGGAACCCGAACTTCAGCGTGGGAAAACGGCGCGTCACGCCGCCCATGAAGATGGCCTTGCAGACCGCTTCGCTGGCCGTCGCGAAGTGCCCGATGTGGTTGTACGTGAAATTGGTCGGCGACACGCGGAAGCCTATACCGCGCGAACCAGTGTGGAACGTAGGTGATACGCCCAGCTCGACGCATTTGGCCCAGACCGGGTCGTAGTCGAATTCGCTGTCGAGCCCGAGCGTGTCGTACCACGATGCATACCGGCCTGCGGCGGGAGCCTTGCGTTCTACCGCCTTGATCGGCCGCCGCACCATGCTGCCCATCACGATGACCTTGAGTCCCAGGGTCTTCACCGCGTACTCAAGTTCTTCGATCGCTTCGGCCGGCGTGTACATCGGGATCGCGGCCGCCGGCGTCACCCGGTCGGAGAACTCGCCGAAGTGGTCGGCGACATACATGTTGAATGCGCGGCAGGTTGCGCGCCGCAGATCGTCGTCGGAGATGAAAGGCACCCCGAGGCCCGCCGTCGGATAGAGCACCGTGAAATCGAACCCGAGCTCATCGAGTCGCTCGTAGAGCAGCTTGGGCAGCATCGCGGTCGCGCGATCGCGCGTGTTTTTGGTCGGCGCCGCCCAGAAAGCTTCCTGCGCGCGGCGCTGCTCGCGCCGTTCATCCACGCTCTGGTTGAGGACGTGCGCGACGCGGCCGTTGCGGCCCTCGAATGCCTCCGCGACGCGCTCGCCGGCGACGCGCCTGAGGTAATCGAGAATCGACGGGCCGAATTCGAGGTAGTGGCCGTCCGCATCGATCACCGGATGGCTGAGGCGTTGGTGGATGGCTTCAGAGGTGCCGTTGCTCGACATGACCATTCTCCTTCTCTCGCGGCATGGTCCGACGCGATGCGAGCAGTCT
>DATJWT010000207.1:0-2666 GCA_035500975.1 Binataceae bacterium (SeqCode) | reverse complement strand
GGCGAATACCAGCCATGACGCGACCTGGGTAGCGCCGTTCCACGATGCATACACAGTGACTCCGGCATCCAGCGAACGTACCGCTATGGCTGGGGGAGATACGGGAGTCGCTTTCCAATCCGAGCGGATGGCCCGATAGGTTATATCGCTGCCCGGCATGGCGGCATCGTAGAGCGTGTTCAATGCGGGATCGGACTCGCTGTTGCCGGCAGCCGCGTATTCGCTGTAGTTCGGCGACGATCCCCATCCGACAAATACGTTGCCGTTCGGCAACTGCTGCGTATCCCCCTGGCTGTCCGAGGTAAGGTTGGGATTGTGAAAATACGTGGTCTGCGCGCTCGCGGTCATCGCGGAAAGGTCCAGCTGCAGGAACAGTCCATGCGATGGCGTGGTTCCGGGAGGCGGAACGGTGCCTTCGCAACACTCATCATCGAACATGGTTACCAGGTTCGGAGAGGGCATCCGCACGTCGTGTTGCCACGCAAACTGCGCCCCGCTTTCGATGGTGAAATCGCTTTGCTTTCCACCGAGCTCCCAGACGATCGCTCCAGAGAACTTGTTGATTCGGTAGATCGTCCAGGTATTGCGACCGGACACGAGAAGGTCGTCGGGAGTGTCGGTGAATCCAATCGAGTTGAGATGATACGCGTCCCACACATTGCTGCTTTGAGTGGCGGTGGATGCGGGCTGGTAGGAGTCGGTCAACGGAATGTGATCGAGGGCATCCCAGAAGAACAGCAACCGATTGGTTTTCACATCGACTTCCTGGATAGCGAAGTCGTGGACGAACCCGTCCTGGGGGCCGCCGTAGGGCGTCAGGTCCATAGGGACGACCTTGGCGGACATGAACAGCGCGGTATTGGCGGGGGTGAGCAAAAACTCGTGAACGTCCGAGGTGAAACCATTCTGAGCCGAGATGGTTTTCACCACACGGTACTTGTCATCGAGGATGTAAAAGCAGGAACCAGGTTCAGGTCCGCCGGCAGGAAGGTTAGTGTATGCGGGCGGAGTCGCGAGCGTGCCCTGCCAGAACGTAAGGACCGGCTTTCCAAAGAGTTGTTGCACTTGAAGGTCGGTGTTCATCAGATTTGGGCTGCTTAAGGGACGGAACCACACAGGATTTCCGTCGTTATCGAGAATCAGCGACCCGGTCTGTCCGTACAACGCGTCGCTCGAGGACGTGTACGGGCTCAGCAGGATTGGTTGCGCGGAAGTCTCCGCAAGATCGGTATTGATCGTCGGCTTCATCGGATGCAGTTGCGGCGCGCTCACGAAGGACCACACCTGGGGAGAATTCACGATCGGGGTTGGTTGAACGTAACCGGCGTTGGGAGGATAAGGAACCGTTCCGCACCGAGGTTCGACGGACCCCGTCCCCGATCCCTGGCAGCCGGCGAGAATCGCTGCCATCGGCAGCATGAGCAGCAGGCGGAGTTTCAAGCGGTTTTGATGGCTCGCGCGAGATCGCTGATGGGCACTTCGCTCTGTTGGCTCTGTTTCAAGTTGCGAAGCTGAGCGACGCCGCGGGCGAGTTCGTCATCGCCAAGGATGACGGCGAATCGTGCGCCGATCTTCGATGCGCGCGTGAGGAGCGCCTTCATCTTGCGTCCCGGAGACAGCACCTCGACGGTCACGTTTTCGGCGCGCAGATTCCTCGCCAGCCGTGTTGCGTGGACGAGCGCGGCATCGCCGAGTGCGACCATCGTCACATCGGGACTGAGCGTGTCGACAGGCCGAGCCGCTTGCAGAGCCAGCGCCATCCGGTCGATGCCGATTCCGAAGCCGATTCCCGCGACCGGGGCTCCGCCCAGCATTTCGACAAAACCATCGTAGCGCCCGCCGCCCGAGACGGTGCTCTGCGCGCCAAGGTCAGCCGACTTCACTTCGAACGTGGTGCGCGAATAGTAGTCGAGGCCGCGCACCAGCCGATAATTCTCGACGAAGGCGACATCCGCAGCGTTGAGAAGGGACTTCACGGTGTCGTAGTGACCGCGGCACGGCTCGCACAGGTAGTCGATACTCTTAGGAGCGGATTCGACCAGCGCCGCATCGGTCTTGCAGTCCAGCAGGCGCAACGGATTCTGGCGAATGCGTCGTTTGCAGTCGTCGCAGAGTTGCTGCTCGTGCGCCAATCCGAAATCGAGCACCGCTTGCCTGAAGGCAGGACGACACGCCGCATCTCCAATCGAGTTGATCTCAAAGCTGAGCGTCAGCCCGAGATCGCGGCGCAGATCGTCGAGAAGAATCAGCAGTTCCGCGTCGCAGGTCGCGTCGGGACGTCCGAAAATCTCCACCCCAAATTGATAGTGTTGACGGTAGCGGCCCTTCTGCGGTCGCTCGCGACGAAACACCGGCCCCGTATAGAAGTAGCGCTGCTCCGGGTCGCTGCGATCGAGGCCGGCATCGATGTAGGCGCGCACGACGCTGGCTGTCCCCTCCGGACGGAGTGCGACGACCGTCTCGGCTTCATCGCGATCAGTGAAGGCATAGATCTGTTTTTCGACGAGGTCCGAGGTCTCGCCCGCGGTACGCTGAAAAAGCTGGACGCTTTCCAGGACCGGGGTGCGAATCTCGCCGATGTTGTATCGGCGCATCAGCAGGCGCGCGCGCTCTTCCACCAGCGCCATCGCCCGCGCATCGGCGCCCATTACGTCGCGAAACCCTCT
>DATJWT010000206.1:0-3113 GCA_035500975.1 Binataceae bacterium (SeqCode) | reverse complement strand
GCCTCCGGTCGCGAGATCGAACCGCGCGTGATGCCAGTGGCAGGTCAGGATGCAATCCTTGACGCTGCCGCGGTCGAGCGGGAAGCCCATGTGTGGACATCGATTGTCGACGGCGAACACCCGGCCGCCGGTGTTGAACAGTGCGATGACGTGTCCTTCCAGGGTGACGACCCTGCTTTGTCCTTCGGGCAGGTCGCGCAGCTCCAATGCGCGAACGAAGCGGGTTGAGTCGCGATGGTCTTTCATTTCCCGTCCTCCCGTGGCGTCTGATAATTTGTAAAGTACAATCTTTCATAAGTAAGTCAAGAGATACCTTGATTAATGTTGCGGGTTCGCTACCATGCACGACATGGCAGCCAAATCCGACGACCGCGACGCGCGCACGCGCGAGCGCATCCTGTATCTCCTGAAGACCAAGGGCCCGCAGCCCGCCAGTACGCTCGCGCAGAAGTTGCGGCTCACCGCGATGGCGGTGCGGCAGCATCTTTATCGCTTTAACGAGGAAGGGCTGGTCGAGTTCACCGACGAGCGTCGTCCGGTCGGGCGGCCCGCGAGAATCTGGAGGCTAACTCAACGCGCCGCATCACGTTTCCCCGAGAGTCACGCCGAACTCACGTTGGAAATGATCTCGGCGATTCGCGCCGCCTTCGGCGAAGAGGGCCTCGACCGGCTGCTGCGCGAACGCACTCGCCGCCAGCTCAAGGACTACGGCCCAAGGATGAAAGAAGCTGGGCCCGAATTAATCAATCGCGTTCGCGCGCTCTCGGAAATCCGCACCGGTCAGGGCTACATGTCTGAATGCATCGCGCAGCCAGACGGAACAATCCTTCTCGCTGAGAACCATTGCCCGATCTGCGTCGCGGCCGAGTCGTGCCAAGGCCTGTGCCGCGAGGAGCTGTCGCTATTCCGCGAAGTGCTGGGCAAGAAAGCCACCGTCGAGCGCACTGATCACATCCTCGCCGGTGCCCGTCGCTGCGCTTATGTGATTTGTCCCGCGCGAGGGTAAATGCACTGCTCAGGGCGCCTCGGTGCTGAACGCGACCTTCAAGTCATCGCTCTGGAACGGATACACGTGCACCATCCAGCCGAAAATCTGCGGATGGAAATTGCCGCCGACCGCCTGGCAGTCGGCTTCCGTCGAAATCGTGCCCGCGAAGCCGAATCGGGGATCCGCCAGGTAGCCGAACCGCATCCGGCTCCCGTTATCAGCGCTGAAGCCCATCGGATTGTTGGGTGCCGAAACCCGCACGTGCCCGTGGATGTCACCATTGAGGACATCTTGCTCGGTTATGCCCTCGGGCAGGCAGATGTTGGTATGGGCGTGCCAGTGAGTGAGGCTCAGCGGAATGATCGCGTTCAGCTCGTCGAGCGTGTAGCTGGAAGGAGCAGAGTACATTGCGCCTACCAGCTTGTACCCGCCAAAGAATTTTCTTTCGTAGAGCAGCGCTCCGGGGCGCTCGATACTTACGTCTCCGGCGTATTCGTCCGCCGATAGCTCGCGATTCGCAAAGTGATACACGTCCTGCGGGATGCTGGGCATGTACGGGATATAGCCGGCCGCCACCGCCGCGTCCGAGTCCTGGTACTTCACCAGCACCCGCCGCATGGTCGCGAGGATCTCCTCGCCACGTGAAGTGTCGGTGGGCGCGGGCGGGCGCGTCGGCGTCATCGTCATGTGAAGGCTGGCCATCAAGTGCTTGCCCATCGTTTCCGCGTTCGAGAATTCGCCGGAACGACACATCTCCTGGGGGTCCGAATCGTCGGCAGTACTCGGACCCGCGACCCCCAGCACTATGAGGCATGTGGCTGCGAAGAGAGCGAGCTTGATGTTCACCGGCCTGGCCTCCGTTGGCGCAACTCGTTCCAGCCAAATCATGCTACTTGAGCATGTATAATGGAAGCATACAAAACCAGCCCCTCTTTTGCGCTTTGAACGATCGGTTTGTAGCTCGGCGTCGTTCTCCGCTACCTTGGGCCTGATCAATGGGCGCTAGGGGGACGACCATGGACAAGAACCTCAAGTTGCAGATCTATCGCAATATGATCCTGAGCCGCCGGCTCGAGGAACGCATCGCCGAGCTTATCAAGGCCGGCGTGGTCGGCGGCTTCATGCATCCCGGTGTCGGCCAGGAGGCGCTCCAGTGCGCCGCGATCGCAACGCTGCGGCGCGATGACTACCTGCTGTATGCCCATCGCGGCGTGGCCTACTGGGTCGCCCGCGGAATTCCCCTCGAGAAGGTGCTCTGCGATTTGGCTGGCCGCGAGGGCGGCACCAATCGCGGCAAAGGCGGCGTGATGCGCGTGGTCTATCCTGAACTAGGTGTGCTCGGCGAAAGCGGCACACTCGGGGGATGCTTCCCGATCGCGGCCGGGGCCGGGCTCTCTATCAAGGTGAAAGGCGGCGACCAGGCCGTCCTGTGTTTTTTTGGCGACGGCACCTCCAACCGCGGTACCTTCCACGAGAGTATGAACTTCTGTGCCGTGAAGAAGCTGCCGGTCGTGTTCCTGTGCGAGAACAACGGTTGGGCGGTGTCGATGCCGACCGAGCGTTCGACCGCGGTCAAAGACATCGCGGAACGTGCGAAGGGCTACGCGGTCCCGGGGGTGGTCGTTGACGGCAACGATCCCGAGCAGGTCTACGATGCCGTCAGCGAGGCGCTCAAGCGTGCCCGCTCCGGCGGCGGACCTTCGTTGATCGAGGCCAAGACCTATCGCCTGTGGGGCCACTGGATTGGCGATCCCGAGAGCTATCGCTCGCGCGAGGAAGTCGAAAAGGAGTGGCGCCGCGATCCGATCCCCGTATTCGAGACAAAGCTCGCGAAGGAAGGCATCCTGACTGACTCGATCAAGTCCGAGTACGATTCGGACGCGCACGCACAAATCGATCGGGCCATCGAGTTTATGCAAAAGCAGCCGTTCCCCAAGCCCGAGACCGCTCTCGAAGACGTATTCGCCTGAGCTCGGCCGAACCATCGGCGAACCAACCTGGAGCCATCCTGCAATGCGAACGATCACCTACGCGCAAGGAATCAAGGAAGCCCTGGTCGAGGAGATGCGCCGCGACCCCACCGTGATTTTGTACGGTGAGGACGTCGCGAATTTCGGCGGAATCT
>DATJWT010000205.1:0-14582 GCA_035500975.1 Binataceae bacterium (SeqCode) | reverse complement strand
GTTGCCCGACCGATCGTCATGCTTGGCCATACTGCCTCCCGCGGCTCAATTGGAGGGCCTCCGACTAACGATTACCTCATCAATAAGCCCGTATTCAACTGCGTCTGCCGGAGTCATGATGAAATCCCGATCCGTATCTCGTTCTATCTTACGCAAATTCTGACCTGTGTGCCTCGCGAGGATTTCATTCATCTCCTGGCGCGCCCGAACAATCTCGCGCGCCTGAATTTCTATGTCCACCGCCTGGCCCTGCACGCCGCCGTGCGGCTGATGGATAATCATCCGCGAATGCGGCAACGCATAGCGCCGGCCCTTGGCTCCGGCCGCCAGCAGCACCGCGCCCATGCTCGCTGCCTGACCCATGCACAGGGTCGACACCGCCGGCTTGATAAACTGCATGGTGTCGTAGATCGCCATCCCGGCCGTGACCGAGCCACCCGGCGAATTGATGTAGAAGCTGATCTCCTTCTCGGGGTCTTCCGACTCGAGGAAAAGGAACTGCGCCGTTATCAAATTGGCGACGACGTCGTTTACTTCGGTTCCCAGAAAGACGATGCGGTCCTTGAGAAGGCGAGAGTAGATGTCGTACGCGCGCTCGCCACGGCCTGTTTGCTCGATTACGGTCGGAACCAGGTTGCTCATTCCGCGTCGCGCCGCAGCCTGAGCAGCTAAATTGAAGGAGAGGCCGCTGACGCCATTAAATTCTATCGGCTCCGCAACAATCGGGCAACGATGTTGCGCGATCAAACGGCGTCTCGCGGCTTGACAAACTACGCGGATGCACTCTCGGTTTCGCGCTGGGCGCGCTGAAGCAGGAGATCGAGCACCTTCTCACGCCGCATCGTCGAGCGCAGAACCTCGCGATTTTCCTCGTGGCGATAGTAGTCGGCGGCGCGATCGCGCACGCGCCCCGCTTCGGTAACGATTCGCGCAACCCGATCGCCGAGCTCTTCGTCGCTCACTTCGATCTTTTCCTGGTCCGCGAGCGCATCGAGGATAAGCGCCGTGCACGCGCGCTTCTCCGCACGGTGTTTGAGATCGTCCGCCGCGGTTTTCACGCGCTCCGAGACCTGGTCCGGCGGCAGACCTCCCGCCCGCAGCGTGCTGCCCAACTCCTCTTCCATCGACTGCCGCTCGCGCTCCACCAGCGACTCGGGAATCTCGATCGGGTTGCGCTCGATCACGAGATCGAGCAGGCCCTGGCGAATGCGCGTGTCGGCCTCCGCCTGTGCATGCCGTTCGAGGTCATCGTGGATTTTCTTGCGCAACTCCGCGAGGTCGGCGGTGCCGTTGTCCTTGGCAAACTCGTCATCCAGGTTGGGCAGTACTCGCTGGTAGATTTCCTTGACGTTGGCGCGCCACTCCACGGTCTTGCCCGCCAGTTCTTTCTGGGAGTAATCGGCTTCGTAGCTGCGGGTGCCCCTGGTCTGCTGACCTACTTCCGCGCCGGTCAGAATTTCGTCGAGTCCGTGCGCGAGTGCGCGCCTGGATACTTCGAGCAGGCGGTCTTCGGTCTTGCCGGTTGAGAGAGATTTGTTGTCCACGAATCCCTCGACCGCGGCCAGCACGTAGTCGCCATCCTTAACCTGGTTGCGGTCTTCTATTTTCTTGAGCGTGCCCTGCCGCTCGCGGAGCGCATCGAGCGTCCGGTCGATCTCTTCTTCCTTAACCTCGACCTTCGACTCGGGGACCTTGAGTCCCTCGTAGTCCTTGACCGTGATCTCGGGGCGCAGGTCGAAAGTCGCGCTGAACTTGAGCGATTTGTTGAGGTCGGTTTCCTCGGTCACGATCTCGGGCGTGACGATCGGCTTGAGGCTGTTCTCCTCCAGCGCCTTCTCGGTGAATTCGCGCACGAGCTTCTGGATGACCTCGCCGCGCACCTGGTCGCCGAAAAATTTCTCGAGCAGGTTTCGCGGCGCATGGCCGGGGCGGAACCCCTTGAGCACGACACCGCGCTTGAGCTCGTTGTAGGCCTGGTCGAGCTCGCGCTTGATTTCGTCCTGCTCGACTTCGATGGTGACTTTGCGCCGCAGCGCGTTGGGACTCTCGATGTTTACTTGCATGGCACTTGAACCAGCTAGATAACCATACGCACGCGCGACGATTCAACCGACGCCGCTCCAGCACTATCGCGGCGTGGGAATTACGCCCAGCTGCCGCAAGATCAACAGGTTATCGGGGATCCCGCGCTGCCACACGATCTTGCCGTCGCGGATTTCCAGGATGACCATCTCTTCGACCTCAAAGCGCTTGCCGGTCGGGGGTATCTGTCCCCATTGACCCTTCTGCGTTCCAGAATTGCGCAGCCAAGCAACCACGAAGGGCCCTTCGGCAACCAGTTGCTTGAGCTCCTCATGATAGTCGGGGAAGGCCGCCTGCGCTCCCTGCACCATCGCGCGAATGCCTTCGTGCCCCGTTCTTCGCGAGTAGGGTTGGTAATCCGCGACGTAGTCGGGTGAATAGTATTGTGGAATCAGGTCGATTCGGCGCTGGTTCCAGATCTTTTCGGTAACTTCACGTATCAGGGCCTTGTTTTGTTCCTCAACGCTCATGATGGTTTCCCCTGTGGGCCCTTTAGGACTCTGAGAATGCGACCTTGCCGATAATCTCGCTCACTGACTTCTTGCCATTCTCCGCCAGCAGCGCATCCAGTTCCTTATCGATTCTACCCAGCGCGCCCGCCCCTTCCTTTATAAGAGCCGAGCCCACCTGGAGTCCCTTCGCTCCGGTCAAATGCGCGATGCACGCGTCGCGGCCCGCGTTGATTCCGCCGACTGCCACAATGTCCAGTTGGCCGCCGCCTTCGCGGTACATCGCATGAGCTTGGGACAGGGCTCGCGGCTTGCCCTTGACCACTCCGCTCTTGACATCGATTTCGAGGTCCTTCGCGAGATCGTTTTGACAGACTGCGATCGCAACGCCAGATGACTTGAGAAGATCGGCCAGAGCACGCGCCTCGAACGATGACTTGGGCGGAAGCTTGACGGCCAGCACGCATCCGACCGCGTCGCGTACTCGGCCAATCACCGACTTGAGCTTTTCGAGTGAAGCAAAGGGTGCCAGCGAGTGCGCCACGTACTCGTCGGCCAGGTTCAGTTCAAGTATCGCTGCGCCCGCCCCATCGAGTCTGCGCGCCACCGCGACAAACTCGTCCTCGGTCGTGCCCACGATACTGCCGATGACCTTCTTGCCGCGCGGCACCAACTCGCCCGCGATCGCGGCAAAGTGTTCCATCCCGCGGTTCTTCAGATTGTCCGGCGCTTCGAGCCCCGCGATATTGCACGATTTGAAGACCAGCGCGCCGCCGTGCACCGCCGAGAGCTCGAAGATCTCGCCGCGCTCGGCAGAGCGCGGTCCCGATGCGTTCATCACGGTGCTTTGCAGGTCGACACCGCCCAATCGAATTGAGGTGCGTTCCATGCGCCGTTTCTATCTACTCTCGCGCGTCTTCAGCAAGGAGCCAGAGCCGTGACCGTTCAGAAAAGAGCTGGCGCGAAAAGATCGCCCCTCGATCCACGAGTCCATCCTGCGCAAGGCCCCGGAGGGCACGAAGGAACGTCCGGTTGGTGGTCGGTTTCGGCAGGATCGAAGCGAGGATCAGGCAAGGTCGCGGCAGGGGCGGAGGGCACCGGAAGCCCGGAAACGCAGCGGTTTTCCGGCACGGACCTGTGCGAAAGCTAACATTTGCTAACATTTCCGGAATTGTGGGGTCCGCCCGCCAGGACAACATTTGACCACATTTTCGAAAACGCGCCGGGATAGTGGGTCGACCGTAGGATTTCGTAACATTTTCGGCGCGCCGGACTCCGAAGGGCGGCAGGATTCCGGCGGCCATATTTTTCGAGATCGTGCTTCTCCGTTTCATTTGCCGGGTTCTGATGATGCGATGGTGCGCCAAGCGCATTTTGCTTGCAAATCCGAGATGTGTGCGACGGCCCCTTGTACACAGGTTGTCAACTGAAACCGCGAAAATACGCCGATTTTATGGGCCCACTCGCAACCCTCGTGAGGCCGCGCGAGTGCTTCCTCACCGTCGGCGGCACTCCACTCGAAAGCGGCCAGCCTGATTCAGTGGCGCGGGCGTCCCGCCCGCGACTCGCTACAGGTCGGGGCTCCGAGGACATTGATCTGCCGTCAGTGCGAGACAGTTGGTGGGGCGGGGCCGGAACGGCCGCGCTACTCAGATAATGGCGAGGGGCTCAAAAGCACTTGAGATCCTCCCGAAGACTACGTTCAGGAACAACACAGGGAGCTGACCCCTCTTCTTCCACGGTAAAGTTGTCAGCCAACTCCCGCGCAGATAGTTTCTTTGACGATGCACAAGACGAGAATCCTCGTCGCCGGCGCCGGCGCAATTGGATCGGTGGTTGGCGCAATGCTGCATGCGGCCGGTCACGACGTGACCCTGCTCGGCCGCCGCGCGCATCTCGATGCGATCGCGCGCGACGGGCTGCGCATCACGGGATTGCTCGGTACCCACACCATCCGGGGCATGCACCTGGCCGACGATCCATCGCGGCTTGACGGCCGCTTCGACCTGATTCTTTGCACCGTCAAGCCCTACGATACCGCATCGATCGCCGACGCGGTTTCCAAATGCCTCGCCGACCAGGGCGTCATCGTCTCGATGCAAAACGGCCTGGGCAACATCGAGACTCTCGTCGAGCGCTTCGGATTTGCGCGCGTTCTCGGCGGGCGCGTGATTTTCGGCTCCGAAATTCCGCGTCACGGTGCCGCGCACGTGACCGTGTTCGCGGATCCGGTCGCGATTGGCCCCGCGCCGGCACTGCACGGCGGATGCTCGAGCGAACTCGAAGCATGCGCCGCCGAAATCGCCAGTCTGATCGATTCCGCCGGCATCGCAACTGTCGCATGTGCGGACGTAATGCCGGTCATCTGGACCAAGCTCTTATATAATGTTGCGTTGAATCCACTCGGCGCGCTGTTCGAGCTGTCGTACGGCGAGTTAGCTGCCGATCCGGACCTGCGCGCGATCATGGATGAGGTCATAGGCGAGGCCTTCGCCGTCGCTCAGAAACTCAGGATCGGTCTGCCCTTCGCCGATTCCAGCGCCTATCGCGAGACCTTTTACGGGAAACTGATTCCGGCGACGGCCACGCACCGCCCCACGATGCTCTACGATCTGAAAAACCGCGGCCGCACCGATATCGATTCGCTGAACGGCAAGATCGTGGAGCTGGCGGAGCGCAGCGGCCTCAGAGCTCCGATCAACGCAACGTTGGTCCGGCAGATTCACGCCGCCGAGCGCGCGACCCTCAAGGGGAGCTCACGATGAACCGGGCGACGATCAAGCGGGCGAGCCTCGATGCGATCATCGCGCAGGGCGAGCGCGAATTTCCTTACGAATGCTGCGGGTTCATCATCGGCACGGACGCCGCCGAGGAAGTGCGGCCGATCACCAACATCCAGAACCGCAAGCACGCCGAAGACCCCGCAGCCTTCCCCCGCGATGCGCGCACGGCATTCCTGATGGAACCGAAGGAGCATCTCGCCGTGCTGCGCGAAGTCGATGACCGCAAGCTCGCGCTCAGAATCGTCTATCATTCGCATCCCGACCACGACGCCTATTTCTCCGCCACCGATCGCGCGCAGGCGTGCTCCTTCGATCCAGAGGAGCCGGACTACCCCGAGACCGCCTACATCGTGATGTCGATTCGGGCGGGGCAGTTCGTGCGGGCCGCGGCGTTCGTGTGGGACTCCGCCGAAAAGGACTTCGCTGAAACCGTCCTCGACATCGAAGACGCGTAGGCGCGAGAGGGCTGCGCGGCCCCAGACGTGAACATCCAGTCTTCCGAGGCCGAGGTTGCCGGCCAGCGCGACTTTCGCCAGTACATCGCGAGCACCTTCTGCGCGACGATCGCGATGATGATCCAGTCCGTGGCCGTCGCGTGGCAGGTTTACGATATAACCCGCAATCCGCTCGCCCTCGGCTACGTCGGATTGTTCCAGTTCCTGCCGCTTGCGACCTTCGCGCTGCCCGCGGGCGCGCTGGCAGACCGTATCGATCGGCGTGCGATGTTGGCGATCAGTTATGTCGTGCAGGCTGCCTGTTCTGCGCTGTTCGTCGCGATGGCGCTGGAGACGCCGCACAACCTCATGCCCTTTTACGCCGTGCTGACGCTGTTCGGGACCGCGCGCGCCTTTGCCGCGCCCGCATCGCAGTCGCTCCTGCCGCGGCTGGTACCCGAAGAACGCTTTCCGCGAGCGGTCGCGCTCACGTCATCGACCCGCCAAGCTGGCGTGATAACAGGGCCTGCCCTCGGCGGCGCCATCTACCTGCTCGGTCCGGCGATCGCCTACGGCACCTGCCTGGTGTTCTTCTCCGCCGTAGCGATTCTGATCGCCACGCTGAAGGTTCGCACAATCGCGGCACCCCGTACCGCCGGCTCATCCAGGCTCGAACACATCACCGCCGGAATCGCGTACATCCGCCGCAAGCCCGTGATTCTCGGCGCAATCTCGCTCGACCTGTTCGCGGTTCTGCTGGGTGGGGCAACCGCCCTTTTACCGATCTACGCTCGCGATATTCTGCACGTGGGGCCGATGGGGCTGGGCCTGTTGCGCAGTGCTCCCGCACTGGGCGCCGCGACGCTGGGACTCACGCTCGCACGACGCCCTCTTGGCGAACGCGTCGGCATGACAATGTTTGCCTGCGTCGCGGGCTTCGGGATTTCCACCATCGTTTTTGGCATCTCGCGCAACTTCGCGCTTTCGCTGGCGTCGCTGATCGTGCTCGGCGCATCGGACATGGTGAGCGTTTACGTCAGGCTGTCCCTGGTGCAGCTCGCAACCCCCGATGCGATGCGCGGCCGCGTGAGTGCTGTGAATTATCTTTTTATCGGTGCGTCCAATGAACTTGGTGAGTTCGAATCCGGCGTCACCGCATCGTGGTTTGGCACGGTGCCGTCGGTCGTGATTGGCGGAATCGGCACCCTGATCGTGGTGGGACTCTGGATGCTGGCATTCCCGGACCTGCGCGACGTCAATCGACTCTCGGACGTTATCCCGGAATAAAGTGACGTCAATCGGCAAAGCATGCGTTTTGCGGTGACGCTGATTTCATTTTGGACGCGCGAGTCTGAAAAGGTCTGCGATAACCGCACCGTTCATCTGTAAAACCGTCGTCCCTGCGATCGGCATGGACATTGCTGCCTTGAATGCAAACGGGGAAATTTGCGGCGTGACGCCCAAGTTTTGTGCAACCATTGATTAAGAAATCGTGCACGTGAAACAATAACAGGCTCTTAATCGTCCATTTATCAGGCAGGCATGAACTCCAATGGCGAACGCGATTATCGGCTGGATTTCTGTCGCGGCATTGCCCTGATCGTCATCTTCATCGACCACGTCCCCGGAAACCCGCTTTCTTCCTGGACTCTCAGGAACTTCTCTTTCTGTGACGCCGCCGAGGTCTTCGTGCTCATCTCGGGCATGGCCAGCTATCTCGCCTATGGCTCGCGCCTGACCAAGCTCGGTCTGAACGCATGCATCAAGGCGATCGGCCGCAACGTATCCCGCATCTACCTTGCCCATCTGCTCCTGATTGGCGGGATTGCCGGCATGATGCTCTGGGTAGCCCACAACTTCACGGGCGCCGATTACATCGATTCGCTGAAACTCCAATGGATCGTTGAAAATCCGCGCGGCGCAATCTTCGCCGCGATGACCCTGTCTTACCTGCCGCGCCTGATGGACATCTTGCCGCTCTACATACTGCTGCTGGCCGCGGCGCCGGCACTCATCTACCTCGTCAAGCGCGACTATCGAATCGCGCTGACGATCTCGATGCTGATCTACGCGATGGCGTGGACGTCCGGATGGAACCTGAGCGCGGATCGCTCGGGCCGCGAATGGTACTTCAACCCGTTCACCTGGCAGCTCCTCTACACGATCGGCATGGTAGTTTGCCACTTGAGCCGCTCCGAACCTGACAAGCTTCCATGGAGCCGTAAATGGTTCTGGGGCGCCGTCGCGTTCCTCCTCGTTACGATGGTCATCGCATGGCCGCTCGACCAGGACGGCCTTACCAAACTCGCGCCGTTCTCCTACATCTGGCCCGCCGACAAGACCTACCTGTCTCCGCTTCGCATCGTGAACGTTCTCGCTCTTCTATACGTGTTCGCGGCTTACGTTCCCTCGCGGGCGCCGTTTCTCCGCAGTGCGGGTGCCGGAATCTTCATCTCCTGCGGGCGCCACTCCCTGACCATCTATGGCCTCGGCCTGGTGCTCAGCTGCGTCGGGTACGTCGTTATCCAGGAGAGCGGGGCAAAAGGGATCGCCAACTTCGCGGTGAACGTCGTCGGCATCGCGATGCTGGTGGGGACGGCGATGTTCCTCGATTGGCGCGAAGACGCCCGCCGCGCCGTGCCCGCGATGGACCTGCGGATCAGGCGCCAAGGCAGCGCCGCGGCCTAGCTCCCCTTAGCTCGAGCTCTTATGCGCTCGCAGACAGCGCACATCGCGGTTGCGATTCACAGCGCGCACAAGATCGATCCCGTTCTGCGCGACGAACTCGAAGCGTGGGACCACGAACAATTCGGCCAAATTCCGTACCAATGGACGCCGGCCGAATGGTACGCCGAAGCACGCATCGAGGAGAGACTAGCCGGCGCGCTGGAAATCGTGACGCGTGAAGTCAAGGCAGGCGTCGAGTCGGCGCGGGTCGCCGGCATCGGGGGCGTAAAGACCAAGCCTGAGTTGAGGTTGCGAGGCGTCGCAAGCGCCATGCTGTCGGCGGCGGCGCAGCTGATGCGCGATCGCCTCGACGTCGAGTTCGGCCTGCTGATCTGCCAGCGGCGGGTTGCGCCGGTGTACGAGAAAGCGGGATGGGTACGCGTCAGCGGCCCTACCAGTTTTTCCCAGCCCTCGGGAATCGTGACCTATCCGTCCGACACGATGGTGCTGAAACTCGGCACCCGCAACTGGCCGGCAGGTCCCATAGATCTCTGCGGCAACCCCTGGTGACGGTTAATCGTGGCGCGGGCGTCTCGGCCCGTGGATGACGCGCGATTCCCCTCGCGCCACCAATGATTCCTTAACGTTCGTGGAACGCCGCTTCCCTGGCCGCAGTCTCCAGCGAAAGCCCCCGCGTCTCGTCGATGATCATCCCGAACAGAATCGCGCCCGGGATGCCGAGCAGGCTGAGCCATCCCGTTATCACCGAGATACCGCCCGTCGCCGAGGATAACGTTGCTATCGTCGCCTCAGCGCTCAGCGCCCCGAAAGCCGACGTCAGCGCCAGCCACCCCATCATCGTGCCACGCAACGCCGTCGGAAGCAGCTCGGTGATCGCCGCGTACGACGCGACCAGCGTGGCGTTGGTTGTCGCGTTCATGAAGAGGAATGAGGCACCCAGCCAAAACGCCGGATGGCCGAAATGAGCGGGTGGACCCCAGAAGTAGGCTAATGCGACCGAGGAGGTTATCGCGCCGCAAGTCACGATCGTCGGAACGCGCCCGAATCGCTCGGCCGCCCACGCTCCGATCGGAAATCCCAGCATCCCGAACCCCCCGCCGACGATCGTGAGTGCGCTTGCGAAGTCGGGCGAGAGCCCGGTTACGGTTACGGCGTGGAAGTACGAGTATGAATTGACGCCCTCAGCCGAGAACGCTGCCAGCAACGAACACACGATCAGGGTCACGGTGCGCCGCCGGTAAAGCGGCACAAAGATATCGTAGAAGTGCGTGCGGCGACGTTCATCGCCTTGCGCCTCTCGCTGCCATCGATGACTCTCCGGCATCGCGCGGACCACTTGCGGCAAAATCGCCAGCCCCGCCACCGGTATCGCCATCATCCAGCGCCACGAGAGACCAAACCGCACGAAGACCGGGGCCAGGAAGACACACAGGCCTCCGCCCACCGCCGATGCGAGTCCGGCCCAGCTCTGACCATCGGCGCGGCGGGGCACGGGAAGAATCTCGGCGAGCATCACCACCGAGCAAGTCACGGCGGCGCCCAGGAAAGCCTCGACCACGATGATGCAGGCGACGAAGGTGACGACATTCTGGGCGAACCATGCACCCAGCGCTCCCATCGGCATCGCGATCGCCGACCACATCATCACGCGCTTGCGCCCGACCCTATCGGCCATCCGCGCCAGCGCCAGCGCCCCGAACGAAGACAGCGCGAAGCCCGCGAACACCCGCGCCATCGAGGGATCATCGAGATGGAAATCCACTCTGAACCACGGCGCGGCGATGGTGGGAATAGTGGCCGCATAGCCCTGGAAGGCCATCACGATCAGCAGCATCGAAACGGCGCTCCATGGAATTTCCGAGCTGTAGGCGCGCGCGACGGAATCGGGAACGATGCAATCGTTGCCGGTCAGAGAAGCTAACGTCTCGGACTGATCACCCATCTGCAGGACAATCTACCCTGTCTCTATTCCTGAAGCTCGAAGACCGGCGCACGCGGCGCCATCTCGCGAAACGCCTCCACCGGAGACCCCTTGGGCACCGGGTAAAACCGTTGCACCTGCGAGGCATAACGTTCGAGAAACTCCTTCAAGATCGGAGGCCGCGCGTTGATAGCGACCTCGCGTACCCTGAAGGTCAGCCGCGTGCTGCCCTTTCGCAGTAAGATCGATCCAGATGCCCGGGCGTTACGGACCCATCCGGTCTCGCCCCTCACCGCCACCAGGTAGCGGCGGCCATCGATCTCAGTCAGGTTGACCGGGGTTGTATACGCCTTTCCTGTCTTTCGTCCTTTTGTCTCAAGGAGGTAGTTGTACTTTGCACCGACTCCCAACCCGACCAGGAATCCAAAGAAACGGTTGAAGGCCCGATCGAGGCGGCTCTCTTTTACGAAGTACGGCTTATCGGTGAGCATAGGTCCCGGTTCCCCCCGTGCTGACGAGCATAGCCAAGCATGGCGAACCGCACCATGTAACCGTCGGGTCGTGACAAATGAAATAATTGCTTCGGTCCTCGACGGCTGGACAAATGAACGTTCATTCAATAGGGTCAAGGCAGGTCCTGGTCCATGCCTGCGGTAGCACTGAAATCTCAGCCACAGGACGAAGCGCTCGTTCGTCAGCGGCGACGCCAGATATTCCTTGCGACCTGCCGCGTGCTGAAACGGAAATCCTTTCACGAAGCCTCGGTCAAGGAACTCGCGCTTGAAGCTGGCCTGGCGGCGGGATCGATCTACGTTTATCTGCAGGGCAAGGACGAAATCCTGGTCTTGATCGCCGAGTCGATGGTCGCGGAGCTCGTCGAGCAGCTTCCCGCGATTCATCAGCGCACCGCGGACGATCCGCGGCTCGAACTGGCCGCGGTCATGCACGAGATCCTGAACATCATCGATCGCTACCGCGAAGCGTTCGCCGTGTTGCATCACGAGGGCCGCTACCTGGCGCAGCGACCCCAATACAAAAATGCGATGAACAGGATTGGCGAGCGCTACCTGTCCGCCGTCGCCGAGGTGGTCGAGCGCGGGCGCACGCTCGGCGTCATCCGGGCCGACGATGTCCCCGCCGCCGTTCATGCGATCCACATGCTGTGCGCGGGATGGGCGATGGGCGGGCATAGCCTGCGGCACTCCGACAAGGAATCCTACTGGCGCGAGATTGCGCGGATCGTCGAAGGCCGCTTTCTCGCGCCACGAGTCGAACTCAGCGGCAACCCCGGCCGCGAGGAGCACTGAACGATGGCCCTATACGATCGACGCACGCTCGATGGCGTGTACAGCGTCCGCCAGAGCGTTGCCCAAATAATGAATTATCGCTTCGCCGAGGAGCGGATGATGCGAATGATGGCGGGCTGGATCGCGCTCACGCCCGAAATTCCCGTCAAGCTGGAGATGGCCAAGCAGGTCTATGAAGATGCCCTGCACACCGATGCGCTCGGCAAGCGCCTGCCGGAGCTGCGCGCGCAAGCGCAGGTATCGAAGGCCGCCAACCAACAGTTCGCTTCGTTCATCCAGGAAATCGAGGACAAGGAGCAGTGGGAAGACACCATCGAGCGCCTGGTCGGCATCTACCGTGTCCTGAAACCCCATCTGATCGCGCACTACAGCGCGCATGTCACCGCAGCAAATCCGGTCTATGAGCCGCCCACGATCCGTATCCTCGCCCAACTGCTCGAAGATGAAAAAGCTCACGTTGAAAGAGGACTAGTCCTGCTCGAAGACCTGCTCGACAGCCCCGAAAAGAGCCGCCGCGCCGGCCAGTGGCAGGCGCATCTCGAGGAGCTGCTGGTCGCGTCGGGCGGGGTTACCGGGCCCGAGACCGAGCAGGAAGGACCGCGCAAGGTGGGACGAAGCTGATGAACCCGCCCGAGCTGAATCAGCGCATCAACGCTCACGCCCAGGCGATGATTACCGGCGACGATCGCGCCGCCGAGGCCTTCGTGACATCGACGGGGCAGGCGGCTTGGCAGGCAGCATCGGCCTCTGCCGCCTCGCAGCGGCCATTCAAGAATTTCGATCTGCTCGCATGCGCGAAGATAGGAATGCAGTTCATGGCGAAGACCCGCTTCTTCGGTGAACGCGGCGCCAGCACGCTGCTCATCCGCTGGAAGAAAATCGACGGCGCCTGGATGATCGCCGAAGCCGAGGACATTACCGGCAAGCGGTCGCCATGGAGCGATATTCCCCACTACTCGCGCGAAGGCGGAGGTGTTCCCAATGCCTGATCTCGGTAATCGCGCGAACGTGATGGGCCCGCAGCCCATCGGCCCGATCAAGCAGCCGGCGCCCGAAATGATGGCGGCGATCGATCGCTTTCTCGATGCGCTGATGGCGGGGCACAGTGAAGAAGCACTGGTGATGGCCGGCAACGATATTCGCGACAAAGTGAGCGGGATAGCGGATGCACTCAAAGGGCGCGGCTACGGCGAGAAAAAGATCCTGGGCAAAGCGCGGGTCGGAGAGCATTATTTCGTAAAGGCGCGCCTGTCGGGTTCGAAGGAAAATCCGTTCACCTTCCAGTTCCGAATCGGCCCCGATGGGAGCAGGTGGATCGTCAAGGAAGCTGCTAATCTCAGCGATGTGAGATCGGCCTGGACCAAGTGAGCAACGCGAACTGAGCGCCGATCCGATGAGGCATCCCAGGACCAACCGGACGAAGGACCTCGGCGCTGCCGCGGAGCCACTTAAAGTAGAGAGGTAAACGCCATGGACAAGATGATTCCGGTCGACCGGCTGGCACGTCCCGAGGACCACATCCTCGTTCCGCTCGACAAGATTCGCGAGGCGCGCCTCGACCAGGGCCTGACGCCGTTCAACGCGATGCCGTACGAGGAAGATTTCCTCAAGGCTCGCTTGCACGGAATCTGCGCGGGCGAGTTCCAGGCGATGGAAGCCGCCGGGCGCACGCTCTTCGACTTTCCCGACGCGCCGTGGGAGTTCCAGCTCGACATGGCGCGCCAGGTCTGGGACGAATCGCGCCACAGCGAGATCTACATGAAGCTGCTCGACTACGTCGGTTCGTTCCTCGGCGAATTTCCCGAGAGCGAAGTGCTGTGGTCGTGCACGCAGATCGATGACCCCGCGTGCCGCGTCGCTGGAATCAATCGCGGCCTCGAAGGACTCGCCTGCGACGTCTTCGAACAACTGATTCGGATGGCGCAGAAGATGGGCGATCCGGTTATCGAACGCGCCGTCGATTACGTGCTGGCCGACGAGATCACGCACGTGCGGATGGGATCGAAGTGGATGCGCAAACTGACCGAGGGCGACCCCGAGCGGCTCAAGAAGGCGCAGGCCTTCCAGGACAATATCGATAACCTGTTCAACTTCGGCGGTGGCCGGACGTCGCAGGAAGGCGCCCGGCAAATCAAGCAGCGCCTCGGCGACAAGGAAGTCGAAATCGATGCGACTATCACGATCGCACGCGAAGCCCGCCTGCTCGCCGGCTTCACCGACGAAGAAATCGAACGCCTGATCAAAGGAATGGGAAAAAGCGCCGCCTATTAGATAGTCGTAGCGGTCGGCGGCCCCGCCGACCAACGCGAAGCGTCCGAGCCCGCAGGAGAAGAGAAAATGGAACGATGCATCCCCGTTGACCGACTAGCCCGCCCCGATAATTTCGTCCTGATGCGGGGCAAGCAGGTCCGTGACATCCGCGAGGAACAAGGTCTCGAGCGCAACAACGCCATGCCCTTTGACGAGGAAACGTTGCGCGCGCGCCTCCACGGCATCTACACGGGAGAGCTCCAGGCGATGGAAGCGGCGGGCCGCACCCTGTTCGACTTCCCCGATGCACCGTGGGAGTTCCAGCTCGACATGGCGCGCCAGGTCTGGGACGAATCGCGTCACAGCGAAATCTTCCAGCGCCTGGTCGAATACATGGGTGCGAAACCCGGCGACTACGTCGAAACCGAGATCCTGTGGCGATGCACCCAGGCGGAAGACCCTGCCGCGCGCGTGGCGGGAATCAATCGCGGTCTCGAGGGACTTGCCTGCGATGTCTTCGATCAGCTTATCCGCATAGCGCAACGCAATGGCGACGAAGTGATCGAGCGCTCCATCGACTACGTGCTGGCCGATGAAATCACCCACGTGCGGATGGGCTCGAAGTGGATGCGCAAGCTGACCGAGGGCGACCCGGATCGGCTGGCCCG
>DATJWT010000204.1:0-11600 GCA_035500975.1 Binataceae bacterium (SeqCode) | reverse complement strand
AGATTGAAGTCGCGATAGCGCTGGCGCATCTCCTGGCGGAGCTGCTCGATGAACTCCTCCAGGCCCATCACCTGCATCCCGTCGAAGTCCATGCCCTGGCGCATCATCCAGTCCATCGCCTGGCGGACATCGTCGGTGTAGGACATGTACTCCGCGAGCTTCTCGAACACCTTGTCGGCGTTCAGCCGAAGCTGCTGCGTGCCGTCCCACTGCGTGTAGCGTGTGGTGATCATCGCGGGATGCTCAGGCGTGATATGCGAAGCGGCCGCCCTGGCGATCCTTGTTGAGCTTCTGATGGAGATGCAGGCCTTCGAAGATAAACTCGCTGGCCGCCGCCATCAGGCCGGGAGTCTCGAACGGCCCGAGCGTTGCGATAGCCTCGCGCAGGCCGGAGACCTCGCGCAGCGGCTCGGTGTATTCCGATGACGGTGCGCGGTCGGAAACCTCGACTCCCCATCCACCCTCGAAATAGCCGATAACCTTCTTGAGGTCATCGAGCTTGAGGTAGCGATCGAACACCTTGAGCACGGCGCGGTTGATGAGCCGTTCGATGAGGTCGTCTTCCTTCTTGTCCTCGCCCACGTATTCGAGCTCGATCTTCCCGGCCGTCGATGCGTACAGCGAGTGCAGGTCGGAAAGGCGCGGCACGATTTCGTTTTCGTTGTTGATGACGGCGCGCTTCTCGGCGTTGGAAATGACCGACTCGAAATTGTTGATGGTGACGCGGACCGATACGCCCGAGCTTTGGTTGATCTCGTTGGAGCCGCGCGCCTCGAAAGTGACTTGCGCGATGATGTCCTTGAGGAACTGCGGCACGCGCACCTCGAGGCCTTCGCGCGGAGGCATCGCAGCCTCCTGTTCCATGATCGCGATCTCGTCCTCGATTTTTTTCGGATAGTGGGTGCGAATCTGGATGTCGAAACGATCCTTGAGCGGCGTGATGATGCGCCCGCGCGAGGTGTAATCCTCCGGATTCGCGCTGGCCACGAACACCACGTCGACCGGCAGCCGAATCTTGTAGCCCTTGATCTGGACGTCCTTCTCTTCCATCAGGTTGAACAATCCCACCTGCACCTTCTCGGTGAGGTCGGGGAGTTCGTTGATGGCAAAGATGCCGCGGTTGGTGCGCGGGATAAGGCCGAAGTGGATGGTTTCCTCGTCGGCGAGGTAGCGTCCTTCCGCTACCTTGATTGGATCGATCTCGCCGATCAGGTCCGCGACCGAGACGTCGGGAGTCGCCAGCTTCTCGGCGTAGCGGCGCTCGCGATCGATCCACGCGATCTCCAGCTCGTCGCCCTTCTCGGCGAGCAGGCGGCGGCACTGGCGGCAGATGGGAGCATAAGGATCGTCGTTGATTTCGCAACCCTTGATCGCCGGCACGACCTCGTCGAGCAACTCGGCGAGGGCGCGGATGATGCGCGACTTGGCCTGGCCGCGTTCGCCGAGGAAGATCATGTGATGGCCGGCGAGCACGCCGTTTTCGATTTCGGGCAGCACCGTCTCTTCGTAGCCGACGATTCCGGCCATCAGCTTGTCGCCCGAGCGCAGGCGCGCGAGCAAATTCTTGCGCATCTCGGCCCGCACGGAGAGCGTCTGGTAGCCGGCGGCCTTGAGTTCGCCAAGGGTATGTATATGGCTGAGGGTCTGATTCATTGCGAAGTCCTGAAAGCTCCGTTGGTGGTTCAGGATAAACCAGCCTTGATCGCTTTGAACAGCGGATGCAACCGCCGATAGCTGTCCAGCAGATGCTGCGACAGCACGCGCGTGGAAGCAAGTACAGGCATGAAATTGTTGTCACCGGCCCAGCGCGGCACCACGTGCCAGTGCATGTGATCGGCGAAGCCGGCGCCCGCGATCCGCCCCAGGTTGGCGCCGACGTTGAACCCGTCGGGGTTGAGCGCCTTGCGCAGCAACTCAATCGATCGGGTGACGAGTTCGTGGATTTCGTCGCGCTCCGCGCGCTCGAGCATCTCCGGCGACGCGAGGTGGCGGCGCGGCGCGATCATCAGGTGGCCGTTGTTGTAGGGGTAAGCGTTGAGCATCACGAACGAATGCCGCCCGACATGCAGCACCATCCGCCGCTTGCGTTCGCGCAGATCCAGATCGCCGAAACAGAAGATGCAGTCGGGGCTTTTGCCTGCGCTGCGGAGATAGGTGTAGCGCCATGGCGCCCACAGCCGATGTCCGGCCGCGGGCGACGGGGGAGTCGCGGGCTTCCTGCTACCGCTCCGGATTGCCCGCGCCATTAACTTCGATTCGCAGTTCCTTGCCGGCGCGGAAGAACGGGATCCGCTTGGCATCGACCTTCACGACCGCGCCGGTCTTGGGATTGCGGCCCTGGCGCGCGCGCCGGTTCTTGACCCCGAAGCTGCCGAAGCCGCGAATCTCGATACGCTTGCCGCCGGCCAGCACGTTCGACATCGCATCGAACATCGCATTGACGATGGTTTCGGACTGCCGATGCGAGAAATTCTGATGGCGCGCGAGCAGCTCCTCGATGATTCCCCGCTTGGTCATCGCCCGGGCCCCGCGGACGCGGCCTAGCGATCGCCGCCACGGCCGCGCGACGCACGGCGTTCGCCATCCTCGCGATCGAGCCGCAGCTCCTCGTTGAGGATGTCTTCCATGGAGAAGCGCGCCTTTTCGTGATCGCGCCGCAGGTACTCCTGCATCTCCTCGCGCTCTTCGTGGGCCTTGAGCGCCTTGATCGACAGGCCGATGCGCCGCTCCTTGGGGTCGAGCTGGTAGACCAGCGCATCGAGCTCATCGCCCACCTTGAACAGCGAAGAGGGCTTGTCCACCCGCTCGTTGGAGAGCTGGGAGATGTGGATGAGACCTTCGATGCCTTCCTCGATCTCGACGAACACGCCGAAGTCCGCCACCGAGCTGACCTTGCCGTGGATACGCGTGTTGAGCGGATAGCGCTCCGAGATGCTGCTCCAGGGATCCGAAGCGAGCTGCTTCACGCCCAGGCTCACGCGCTCGTTCTCCGCATCGATTCCCAGCACGATCGCTTCGACATCGTCGCCCTTCTTGAGGGCTTCGGACGGATGGCGAATCTTCTTGGTCCACGACAGATCGGAGATATGCACCAGGCCGTCGATGCCGGGTTCGATTTCGATGAAAGCGCCGAAGTCGGTGATCGACTTGACCTTGCCCTGCACGTGGGTGCCGACCGGATGCTTCTCGGCAAGCGCCACCCACGGATTGGGTTCGGTCTGCTTGAGTCCGAGCGAGATACGGCGATTGGCCTCATCGACGCCCAGCACCTGCACTTCGACGTTGCTGCCCTCGGCGACGACCTTGGAGGGATGCACCGCGCGTTTCGACCAGCTCATCTCGGAAACATGGATGAGCCCCTCGACGCCTTTTTCGAGTTCAACGAAAGCGCCGTAGTCAGTGACGCTGACGACCTTGCCCTGGACGCGGGTTCCCGGAGGATAGCTCTCGCTGACCTTGGTCCACGGGTCGGGCTTGATTTGCTTCATGCCGAGCGACACGCGCTCGCGTTGCGGATCGTACTTGAGGACGACCACGCGGACTTTCTCTCCGACCTTGAGCACTTCGGAAGGATGCGAGAGACGGCCCCACGACATATCGGTGATATGGAGCAGGCCGTCGAGTCCGCCGAGATCGATGAATGCGCCGTAGTCGGTGATGTTCTTGACGGTGCCTTCGAGGATGACGCCTTCCTCGAGGACCTTGAGGGTCTGTTCCTTGAGCGAGGCGCGCTCGCGCTCGAGCACGCTGCGGCGCGACACGACCACATTGCCCCGGGCGCGGTTGAACTTGAGGATCTGGAAGCGGCCGCGCTGGCCGACGTAGCGGTCGAGGTTGCGCGCCGGACGGATGTCAACGTGCGAACCCGGCAGGAACGCGGGCACGCCGATATCGACCTTGAGGCCGCCTTTGACCTTGCCAAGGATCACGCCTTCGACGGCGGTTTCACTCTGGAATGCGCGGTCGAGCTCGCGCCAGATTTTGAACTTCTCGGCCTTGGCGTGCGAAAGCATCACCGTACCGTTCTCGGTCTCGGTGCCCTCGAAATACACGTCCACCTCATCGCCTTCCTTGACCGACGGGGTGCCGTTCGCGTCGAGGAATTCGGTGAGAGGGACCTGCCCTTCGCACTTGTAGTTGATGTCGATGATGACGTTGTCGCGAGTGATCAGCATGACCCGGCCGACGAGGACATCGCCCGGGCGCGGCGCCTTCAGGCTTTCTTCCATCAGCGACTCAAAATCATTTTCTCCTCCGAGCTTGTCGGGCAAAACTTTCTCCATTTAGTGGGACCTTCCGGGGAACTTCGAGGCTGGTGCGAAACTTACAACCGGGTTAGCCGCGTTTCAACCCCTTGCGAGCGCGGGTTTCGGCGTAGATTCGCGATTTCATTACATCTACCACTTGCGCGGCATCGAGACTGGTGGAGTCAATCAGCACCGCGTCGTCGGCGCGCTTGAGCGGCGCCAAGGCGCGCCCTCGATCGCGCAGGTCACGTTCGCGGAGCTGTTGGAGGACTTCCTGCAGTGTAGTGGTAACGCGTTTGGCAGCCAACTCCTCGTAGCGCCGCCGCGCCCGCACGTTGACATCGGCTTCCAGGAAGAACTTGAATTCAGCGTCGGGGAACACCGCGGTGCCGATATCGCGTCCTTCCATCACAACCCCGCCATGTTCGCCTATCGCGCGCTGGAGATCGCGCATCCGCGTGCGTACCACGCCCAGCGTCGAAAGCCGCGAAGCGAGATCGCCGATGGCGGGGTCGCTGGTTTCCTGCGAGACATCCCTGCCATCGAGCATGATGCGTTCGCCGTTGAAGTCGATGCGAGCGGAATCGAGCACCGTCCGCATGCGCGCTTCGAGGTCGGGCGCATCGGGGTCGATCTTCATTTCCCGCGCCTTGATCGCGACCGCCCGATACATCGCGCCCGTGCTCAGGTACACGAAGCCCAGCGCGCGCGCCAAACCGCGCGCGGCGGTGGACTTGCCGGAACTGACGGGACCGTCGATCGCGATGACGGGGCGGTCGCGCTTCACTGGAGCTTCTCGCGCATCTTGCGCCCGCGGTTGAACAATTTTTCGAGCGCGTCGATATCGCCCGCTTCAATCATCCGTTCGAACTCGTGAAAAGTCGCGCCGAACAGTTTCATCGCGGCCTTGAGCGCATCGCGATTGGTCACGAAAATGTCGCGCCACATTTCCCACGACGACCCGGCCAGCCGCGTCGTGTCGCGCAGCCCGCTTGCGCCGAACTCCGCCGCCCACAGGCCCGCGACGTGCTCATCGAGCAGCGCGGCGGCGAGCGCGCTGGAGAGGATCTGCGGCAGATGGCTGGCGCGCGCGAGGAGGGCGTCGTGCAGGTCGGGGTCCATCCGCTCGACGCGCGCACCGGTCGCTTTCCAGAGCTTCTCGATTTTCACGATCGCGGGCTCGGTGCTCTTCGCCGAAGGCGTAACGATCACGCGCCGATCGCGGAACAGCTCCTCGTCGCCGGCGACCGCGCCGGTGGTTTCCTTGCCCGCGACCGGATGCGCCGCGACCAGGGTCATGGGCGGCTCGATGAGCGGTTCCAGCGCGCGCACCACCCATCCTTTGACGCTACCCACGTCGGTTATGACCGCATCGGGGGCCAGATGCGGAAGCATCTTCTCCAGTGTCGCGCGCATCGTGACGATCGGCACCGCGAGCATCAGGAGGTCGGAGCCGCGCGCCGCTTCGGCGGCATCGCGTGAGGCGACATCGATCATCCCGCGCGCCTTCGCGATATCGAGGTTGGCCTCGGTTCGCCCGAACCCGATGATTCGATCGACCAGCCTGCGACGTTTGGCGACCAGCGCGAGCGATCCGCCGATCAGGCCGACGCCGGCGATGGTCATCTGTTTGAATAGTCGCGGCATCAGGTTGGAATTCCGAGCTGCGGCGGACTGCCTTCGCGGGACTTGAGGCGCACTGCACTCAGGACCAGGTTTCCGATGGAGACCCAAAGCAAAACCACCAGCGGCCAAATGACATAGTTCATGTTGACCATTAGCCCGCGCGCGTGCATCGCCTGGACGGCAAATACGCCCACGTCCAGGAGCACCACTGCGTACGCGAAAAAGAAAAATGGAGCCCGAAGACCGCGATTGAACTTCTCGGAACGAATCCAGGCAATGACATTCATCAGGCCCCAGATGAAGGTCGCCATGATGGGCATGAGGAAGAGGCCTTCGAACTTGCCACCGTAGCCGTCAATCTCGCCGCTGAAGTTCCAATGCATCGGCATCGCCTCCGGGGCCGACGGCCACAGAAGAATGGCGATCGCGAACATGGCGCCGATGATCAACCATCCGGGCGAAGCGATTTTCCAGTAACCCTTCATTCCTGGGTCCGCGTGCTCACGCGGCGGACGAAAAGATCTCCTGCAACGCCACTACCAGCTTCCGGTTTTCTTCGGGCAGGCCGACGCTGATTCGCACGTGGCGCGGATAGCCGTAACCCTGCATCGGGCGCACGATCACCCCCTTGCGCAACAGCTTGTCGTACACCGCACGCCCATCGCCGACATCCACGAGCAGAAAATTTCCGTGGCTGGGAACGAATGGAATCCTGAGCCGGCGAAATTCCGTTTCGAGATAATCCATCCCCTCGGCATTGACGCGCAACGTCTCCGCGATGTGCGCGCGATCGTCCATCGCGGCGACCACCGCGACCTGCGCCAGCGAAGTGACGTTGAAAGGCTGGCGAACGTTGTTGAGCAGCCGGATTATCTCCGGGCGCGCGACCGCATAGCCGGCGCGCACCCCGGCGAGTCCGAAAATTTTCGAGAACGTGCGCAGCGTCACGATCAGCCGCCGGCCATCGTGGTCCTGCAGCGAATCCGGATACTCCGGGTCGCGCACGAACTCGAAGTACGCCTCATCGGCGACGATGACGACATCCGGCGGAACCTTGGCCAGGAAACGCTTCCACTCCGGGCGGCGATAGATGGTGCCGGTGGGATTGTTGGGATTGCCGAGAAAGACCAGGCGCGTGTGGGCGTCGATTTGCGCCGCGATCGCATCGAGGTCGTGCGAATAGCCGTCGCTGGTGGGCGCGATCCTCGACGTGCCGCCGGCGGCGGCGGTCGCCAGCGGATAGATCGCGAACGCGTGGTCCGAGAACACCGAGTTCAGGCCCGGCCGTATAAAGAGGAAGGCCAGCAGG
Source organism: Binataceae bacterium (SeqCode) (assembly GCA_035500975.1). Taxonomy (GTDB): domain Bacteria; phylum Desulfobacterota; class Binatia; order Binatales; family Binataceae; genus JAFAHS01. The sequence goes on along the minus strand of DATJWT010000204.1, from coordinate 4,418 downwards.
TTGATGACTTCGACCGAGCCGGATGCGGCGAAGATGTGCTCGACGGGCAGCTTGTGATGCTCCGCGATCTTGCGGCGCAACTCGTAATTGGCGCCGTCGGGGTAGCGGTTCAGGTCAGCCAGCGCCGCCTTGATCGCCGCGACCGCTCGCGGCGAAGGCCCGAGAGGGTTCTCGTTGGATGCGAGCTTGATCGATTCGCTGATGCCGAGTTCGCGCTGGAGCTCCTCGGGAGGTTTTCCCGGCTCGTACGGCGCGATGGCGGCGACGGAGGGCAGGACCAGGTCTTCGATTTTTGCCAAGCGAATGCGATCGACGACGCTACGCGGCGACCGATCTGCCCTCAGGATACGATCCGAGGACTTTCAAAAAAAGAGCTTTGCGCTCGAGCGCTTTCAGCGCGCGTTTGACCCTGGGATCGTCGCGATGGCCGCCGAAATCGACGAAGAAGATGTATTCCCACGGGCGCGATCGCAGCGGCCGCGACTCGATCTTGGTGATGTTGATTCCGTTGCGGGCGAACAGGCTAATCGCCTCGTGCAGCGCGCCGACCTTGTCGCGCACCGCGAACAGCACGGTGGTCTTGTCGGAGCCGCAGCGTTCCACGGGACGCTTGCCGATGACCAGGAAGCGGGTGGTGTTGGTGGCGACATCCTGGATGTTCTCCGCCATTACCTTGAGGCCGCTCGCTTCGAGCGCCGCGGTCGAGCAGATGGCGGCGCACTCGGGATGCTGCGCGGCATACTGGGCGGCGAGCGTGTTTGACGCCATCGCTTCGAGCTCGCGCCCCGGGAAGTTTGCCGACAGGTAAAGGCGGCACTGGCCGAGAGATTGCTGGTGCGAAACGATCTTCTTGACGAGCTCCCGGTCGCCGTCGATTGAACCGATCGCGTGGCGGACCGGCAGCAGGATTTCACCGACGATTACCAGCGCCGAATCGATGAGCAGATCGAGGGTGAGTGTAATCGTGCCTTCGGTGGAATTTTCCACCGGCACGACGCCGAAGTCGGCACGTCCGTTGTCGAGGGCCTGGAAGACTCCCGCGTGGGTCATCTCGGGAACGAATTCGACGCTGGAGCCGAAGCGCATCCGCGCGGCCTCGTGCGAATAGGTCAGCGGCGGGCCCAGGAACGACACCCGCGGCATATGCTCGAGAGAGCGGCAGGCGGAAATGATCTCGGTGAAGATGCGTTTGACCTGCTCGGCCGAAAGCGGTCCCGGATTTTCCGCGATCATGCGCTGGTAGATGGCGCGTTCCCGCGAAGGGACGTAGACGACGTCGCCGGTGGTCTGCTTCAGCTCGCCGACCTGCTCGACGATCCCGGCCCGCATCGAGACCAGGTCGAGGATCTTGCGATCGAGCTCGTCGATTCGATCGCGCAGGCTTGCGAGCGAAGGCTTCTCTACTTCCGATTTTTTTGCGGCACGCGGCATAAGAGGCGGATTGGTTACCGAATCGGCGCGGCGTTTTCAACGCCGTGGCGCGTGATGTACGCGTTGCCCATCGCCGCGAACTTGCGCTCGCGCGCGCGGCGCAATTCGGCGGGCGTGAGCTTTTTCAGGCGTTCGAGATGGCGCGCGATTGCGACGCCGAGGGTATGCGCAGCTTCGGCGGGAGCGGTATGCGCGCCGCCCACCGGTTCGGGAATGATTTCGTCGATCACGCCCAGCTCCAGCAGGTCAGGCGCAGACAGCTTCAAGGCCCTGGCCGCTATCGCCACGTTCTCCTCGGTGGCCTCGCGCCACAGGATCGCGGCGCAGCCTTCGGGCGTGATGACCGAGTAGCAGGCGTTCTCCTGCATCAGCACCACGTTGCCGACGCCGATGGCCAGAGCGCCGCCGGAACCGCCCTCACCCACGACGCAGGTGACGATCGGCACCTCGAGCCGCGCCATCAGTTCCAGGTTGCGGGCGATCGCTTCGTTCTGTCCGCGCTCCTCGGCGCCCAGCCCCGGGTCGGCGCCCTGGGTATCGACAAAAGTGATAACCGGCAAGCGGAAGCGGTCCGCGAGTTCGAAGACGCGGGCAGCCTTGCGGTATCCCTCCGGCCTGGGAGAGCCGAAGTTGCGCTTGATTCGATCCTGGGTGGATTTGCCGCGTTGCTGGCCAACGATCGCGACTTCGTGTTTACCGAAGTAGCCTATCCCCGCGACGATCGCGCCATCGTCGGCGAAGCGGCGGTCACCATGCAGCTCGAAGAATCCGCTGACGAGCGCATCGATGTAGTCGAGCGTCTGCGGGCGTGCGGAATTGCGCGCGAGGCGCACGCGCTCGATTGCGCTCAGGCCCGGATCTTCGGCTGCCGCCGGGGTGGCCGGAGCCTTCGCCCGAGACTTCAAGTGATGCTTCAGGTTCTTCTTCGCGTGCCCGTTTCGCTTCATGTCGGCCATCTTTCATTGCGCCCCGGCGAAGAAATCGTCGAGCAGCTTCCCAGCCTGCTTGGCATCGGCCTTCGGGTCAAGCCATCCGATCTCCGGATCCGCGCGAAACCAGGTGAGTTGTCGCTTGGCGAGGCGGCGCGACTCCCGTTTGGCGATCTCGGCGGCTTCGACGAGCGACACCCGGCCCTCCAGGTGTGCCGCGATTTGCTGGTAGCCGATCGACGCGAGCGGTGGGCGATCGAAGCGATAGCCGGCGGCCTTCAGCCGCCGCACCTCGTCGATAAGGCCATCGGCGAGCATCTTGTCGAATCGGCGATCGATCGCCTGGTAGAGCTCGGCGCGTTCGACCGAGATTCCGATGGTCAGACTCTGGAACGGGCGATTAGAAAAAGCGTGGCGCTCCTGGTGCGCAGTGATCGGCTCGCCGGTGAGCTCGAATACTTCGAGCGCACGCGTGATTCGGTAGAGGTCGTTCACTCCGATTCGTCGCGCCGCCGCAGGATCGACTTCACGCAGGCGCTCGTGGAGCCGAGGGATTCCGTGCTCGGCCGCGATTTGGGCAAGACGCGCGCGAATCTCCGGCGATGCGGCCGGACCCCGGAAGATGCCGCCGCGTAGAGCGCGAAGGTACAGGCCGCTGCCTCCCACCACCAGCACGCGCCGGCCGCGCGCGGCGATCTCATCAATCGCTTCGCGCGCGAGTTTTGCGAAGGTCGCGACATCGAGGGGTTCGTCGGGTGAACGGATGTCGATTAGATGATGCGGCACGCGCCGGCGTTCCGCTTCGGAAGGCTTCGCGGTGCCGATATCCATCAGGCGGTACACCTGGCGGGAATCGGCGTTGACGATCTCCGCGCCGAGATTCTCGGCGAGCTCGAGGGCGAGCGCGGTTTTGCCCGCGCCGGTGGGGCCGACGATGAACGCGATGCTAGTTGGTGTTGGAGTCATCGGATGCGGCGGCGAGCCGCCCGCCACTACTAGCGGCGGAACATGCGTTCGATTTGGCCGCGCGGAAAGCGGATATGGACCGGGCGGCCGTGTGGGCAATTGGTTTTGAACTCGGTGCGGTCGAGCTCTTCGAGCAGCGCGTGAATTTCCGGCAGCTCCAGCACGCGGCCCACTCGTACCGAGCCGTGACACGCGAGCGTCTTCAGCAAATCCTCGAAAGCGGACTGACCGCTGAGGCGCCATCCGCTGTCGCCCATGCTGTCGATCATATCGGAGAGCAATTTCGCGCCACCTTCGGTGCCGAACACCGCCGGTGCGCCCTTGAGCAGCAGGGAAGCGGGACCGAACGGCTCGATATCGAAACCCATCGCGCGCAGTTCCGGAACGGCAGCCTGGATCTGCGATGCGCGCGCGGGGTTGAGTTCGATGGTGACCGGGGTGAGCATCGCCTGGGTCTTGATGCCGCCGTCGCGGAGTTGCGCCCGCAGCTTCTCGAACGTGACGCGCTCGTGCGCGGCGTGTTGATCGACCAGCAACATACCATCATCGCCTTCGAGTGCGATGTAACCCGCGAACAACTGCCCAACCAGACGCAAATGCGAGTACGACGGGACCGAAACTTGCGCCGCGGCGGCGTTCTCGGGGCGCGTGAAGCCAAGTCCGAGCGGGCGCTGCGTAGCGGGGGCCGCGTTCGTATCGGCGACCAGTCGCAGGGCTCGCGCCGTTTCCGATGCAGCCGGAACCATCGGCATCGCTTCCGCAACCGAAGCTGTGATTGCTCCGCCGGGTTCCGATGCGGGCAGCGGCCGCGGAACATCGACGACCTGCGACGGCGCGGCGGCGGGTTCGGTCTGATCCGAGAGCCGGTCGCGCAGCGATCGGTACACGGTTTCGAACACGGCGCCCGAATTTCGAAAACGTACCTCGGTCTTCATCGGATGCACGTTCACATCGACGTCTTCGTGCCGCAGCTCGACCGCAAGCACGATCGCCGGATGGCGCCCGCGAGGCATCAGGGTCTGGTACGCCTGCGCGATCGCGCGGGTGAGCAACTTGTCGCGCACCGACCGGCCGTTGACGAAAGTGAAGACG
>DATJWT010000203.1:0-6513 GCA_035500975.1 Binataceae bacterium (SeqCode) | reverse complement strand
GAGTTGATCAACCCGTCCGGACCGGTCTCGAATACGTAGTGATGACCTTCGTAGGAATAAAAGAGCATCTCGCCGCCGGTATCCGTCATCGGCACGGCTTCCTTCGGCTGGCCCATCTGCTTGGCTAGCGTCACGCGGTCCTTGCCAATCCACTGCGCTACCGCGCTTCGACTTTCCTCCGAAGGCGGCGTGATCATGTTACTGCATGCACCCAGCGTAACCGCGAGCGCTAACGCCAGTGCCCCCGTCGCAATAAATCGCTTCATGCGCTGTTTTCCTCTCATGATGGTGAGGTTACCGGCGGAGCGGCGCTCAAAGCGCCGCTCCGCGTGGCAACGGACCTTTTAGTAGCTGAACTCCAGGTTGAGCATGATTGAGTGGGTATCCCACGGCACCGCGTCGATCACCTGCGCTCCGGGCGCCGCTTTCTTGAACGCCCCCGGCACGATCGAGTTCACGTACGATTGCGCCACGTTGTGCTGGGCGTGGTAGTAGTTCAGGTTCTGGTTGTCGAGCGCTATCCGCAGGTACTCGTTGATCTGCCACTGCACACCAACCACCCAGCGCTGGAAGTCCATGGGATCGTCCTGCACATTGGTGTTCGGCTGCCATAGCGACCACAGGCCGAAGACCGTGAAGGGAGATTTCGGAATGTGGACGTGGCCCATGAGGTCAAACCCGTTCTGCACGGCGCGGCCATTGTTCTGGAAGGCCCCCACCATAGTGTTGAAGTTGGCATACGAGGTCCCAGGTTGAGGTCCCGACCCCGAGAAGGCGTTGCCGGAGGAGAAGGCGTTGTGACCCCAGTCATACTCGAAGATGATGCCCCAGTTCTCGGCCGTGTAGTGCGCGAGGAACGCCTGGCGCATCTGGTGAGCGTTCGCGGCCAGATGCCCGAACGGCGCGTTCGCCGTACTCGACGCGCTCGGCGCGTTGTCGGTGTAGCCGTAGTCGAAGAACCAGGTCAGGCCCAGCCCATCGAAACGCCACTTCGCACCCAGTGGATACACGCTGATGCGGTTCATCCATTGTATGGTGTTGGTCTGCTCGATGGCATGGAAGCTGGCGTTGTTGTACACGCCCATGTCGTAGTCGATGTACTGACGTTCGTTGAACTTGATCGGTCCCTGGATCGACGCACCGACCTGGGTGGATGACAGGCTGTAGTAGTTCCAAGGGGTCAGGTTCACGTAACGAAACCCGTACAGGTCTTCTTCCCACGCGACCAGCGGGTTTGGCTGTTGTCCACCGGTGATCGTGTCGCCCTTCAGATACGGGGACGAGTCGAACAGCTTGGAATACTGCAGGTACGCATACTTGAGACGAAAGCTCAGGTTGCCGTTGACGTTGCTTGCCCAAGTGGTGTTGGAACCGACGTTGACGTTTCCTGTGGCCTGGACGGTCTGGTAGATGTTCGGCGTAATGCGTGCCGTCAGACCATCAATGGGAAAGAAGTAGAAGTTCAGGTAAGTACGCGAGATGTCGAAAGAGTTAAACAGATTGTTCTGGGGCCCGGGGTTGCTGATTTGCGTCAACTCCTGGGGTTGGAACCCGGTGTGGGTGTAAAACCGGTAGTCGCCATATACCAGCGCCCCGATCCGGAACTTGTCCTGGAAATTGTCGATATACGAGCGCCACGCCGGCTTGATCTCCGCCACCTGCCGTTGCAGGTCGGCGTTGGACTGCGTGAGCGCCTGGTTCGATTGCACCAGCTGCTGGATCTGCTGCTTGTTCGCATCGAGCTGTGCCTGCGTCTTCTGCTCGACCCGCTGCTCGATCGCGCTTGAGTCGAGTGCCGAAACCGGCACCTCGGTCAGCAGCGAACGCCCCTTCCCGGGCCGGGTAAAAACCTGCCCGGTAACGGGATCGACATACAATTTCAGCATCGGCGCGCTCTGCGCTCGCGCCGGGACCGACGGTCCGAGCGCGAACAGGATCGCGCCCAGCACAGCCGCTATCGCAAACTTGAAGTTTCCGAGTTTCACAAGCTTCCTCCCGCGTTCATGTGGCGCCGTAACGCCGCCTGCTATTGACCCGCCTGCTGTTGCTTCTGGTAGTCCGCGCGCATCTTGGCGAGCTGGAACGTGTTGTAGGTCTTGCCGTCAGGGCAGATAAACTTGTTGGGCGAGCCCTGCCCGATGATCTGGCAGTCCTGAACCCTGGGCGGCGGACCTGTCGGCTTGCCGTTGGCCATCGCCGCCCCCGGCGGTGGAAAATTGCCGCCGCTGCTCTTGCTCCACGGCATCGAGGAGCACCCGGCGAGCATCACCGTCAGTGTTCCCGCGGCTATGACCGCGCTCACAAGTTGACTAGCTGTTTTAGACCGCATCAATTCTCTCCCCTCGCGACTTGGTTCCCTGTTACTTGGCCGGAAGTTGAATCGTGTCGAGCTGCTTGCCTTCGAGCTCCACCACCTGCGCCGGAAGCGGCGCGTAGTTGAGCGGCGGCGCGTATTGCTGGCCCGCGTGCAGGGCCCAGTTGATGAAGCGTTTCACCTGCGAGCCGGTCTCGCGGCTGTTCTGCTGCTGGTAAACCAGCAGGTAGGTGAACGATGAAATCGGGTACGCCGTCGGACCCGATGCGTCGGTAATCGAGACCCGGAAGTCGGAAGGCATGTTGGCCGCCGCACTGGCCGCCGCCGCGGTGACGCCGTCCAGGCTCGCCGTGACCCAGTTGCCGTCCTTGTTCTTGAGGTCGGCAAACGGGATGTGATTGGTCAGCGCATAGATCAGCTCGACGTAGCCAATCGAGCCCGGCGTCTGTTGCACCAGCGCCGTCACGCCTTCGTTGCCCTTGCCGCCAAGCCCGGTCGGCCACTTGACGGCCGTCGATTTTCCGACCGTACTCGACCACTCGGGACTGACCTTTGAAAGATAGTCGGTGAAGATGTAGCTGGTGCCGCTGCCGTCCGATCGATGTGCAACGACGATGTCGGTGGCCGGCAGGCTGGCGCCCGTATTCAGCGCCGCGATCCCGGGATCGTTCCACTTGGTGATCTTGCCCATGAAGATCCGGGCGATCGTGGGACCATCGAGCTTCAGCTTGCCGCTGAACCCGGGCAGGTTGTACGCGATCACGACCGCGCCCATCACGGACGGAAAATGCAGAATCTTCCCGGGAGCCGCCGCGAGCTGCTGATCGCTCATCGGTGCATCGCTGGCGCCGATATCGACCGTACGCGCGGTGAGCATCCGGATGCCGCCGCCGGATCCGATCGACTGGTAGTTGAATTTAACGTCCTGGTCCTGTTTCGCGTAAACGTCGAACCATTTCGAATAGAGCGGGTACGGGAAGGTTGCGCCTGCGCCGTTGATCAACTGCGCCGCGCGACTGGCCGTGTAGCTTCCCAACGCGCATGCCAGCGCGAGAAGTCCAGCCACTACCGTTCGTTTTCTCATCGATCTCTCCATGATCAGTGCCGCGCCTCGCATGCATTGCGGGGCGCGGTGAATTTAGGGGCGGAAAGTTACGACCCGATTAATCCGCGATGTCAGTCAATTGAAATCGGTCAAGTAAGCGTGTGCGGATGTTGATAAACGTATACGCGCAACAGGTTGGAAGCAGTGAGGCAAAGCAGGTTCGCACGCGTTGGCTCTCAAAGGGAGGGTTAGGGACAGCTCCGCCAAGGATCGCGCAGTTGATCTTTTTAGTCGCGCTTGGTGAGAATTGCCGCACGGCCGTGCGCGAGGTTTGCACCGGCCAACTTTCCCGCCGCATCTTCTTTATGCGGCGGCCAAAATGGTGTGAGATGACCGCACTTGAAGGCGTTAAGGTCGTTGAATTCGGATCCAACCTCGGCGCGGAATATGCGGCCTGGGTGCTCGCTGAGCAAGGCGCCAGAACCATCAAGGTCGAGCCGCGCGACGGCTCCCCGCGCCGCGGATTTCCTCATTTCCATGTCTTGAATCGATCCAAACAGGCCCTGTTTTTCGATCTCGATAGTTCGCCGGAACGCGTTGCTGAGCTGGTCCGATGGGCCGACGTGGTGCTGACCGCTCTTACTCCGGCGGCTTTGAAGCGGCTCGGGCTCGAATACGAATCGATACGCCGGGTGAATGCCCGGGCGATCGCCGTGAACGTGCCCCCCCTCGGCGGGCTTGGGCAACTCGCGAACTTTGACGCGAACGATGACCTCGTCGCGGCCTACGCGGGTATCACCGGCAGCCAGTGGGCGCGCAGCGCCAACCCCGTCTCGCTGGTATTCCCCGCGGCGAGCTACTCCGCCGGCGTGATGGCGGCGATGGCGGCGATCTCCGGGCTGTTCGCGCGCGGCGACCGGCCTTCGGGCGAGGCGGCGGAAGTCTCGCTGCTCGCGGGCGCGTTCTCGCTCCAGACCGGCGGCATCATCCGGCACGAAAAGATGACCACGCTCTATCACGGTCCGCAGGACCCGCTCGGGCCGATTCCGTGCTACCGGCTGTTCCAGGCCGGTGACGGACGCTACCTGTTCGCGGCCTGCGGCAATTCCACCTTTTGGGGCAAGTTCACGCTCGCGCTCGATCGCCCGGACCTGGTCGCGGATCCACGCTTCGAAAACGCGCCGTGGGGAATTCCCGGCGAGCATTGGCAGGCGCTCAAGGACATCATCGAACCGATCATCCGCACCAGGCCGCGCGCGGATTGGCTCAAGATCCTGCGAGAGAACGATGTCCCCTGCGCCCCCGTCATGACGCGACAAGAGTTCATCGATTGGGAGCAAACGCGCGCGCTCGGGATGCGCCAGGAGATCGGCGACCCTGCGCTTGGAAACACCGTCCAACTGGGGCTGCCATTTTTCCTGCGCGATACTCCCGGCAAGATCGCGGGGCCAGCGCCCGCGCGCGGCGATGAACGAATCGCGCGCAAATGGCTTTCGGAGCCGAAGCCGCGCGTGGCGTCATCAACTGCTGCCGGGCCGACCTCGAAAGGACCCCTCGATGGAATCATGGTGCTGGACTTCGCCAGTTACATCGCGGGCTCTTACGGACCGATGATCCTGGCGCAACTCGGCGCCAACGTGATCAAGATCGAAAGCCTGGAGGGCGATTCCTTCCGCCATTTCGGCTTCGGGTTCCTCGGATGGAACCAGGGCAAGCGCGGGTTGTCGCTCGATCTTGCGACCGACGCGGGACGCGAGATCATCGAGGGGCTCGTCCGCAAGGCGGACGTTGTAGTGGAGAACCTGCGTCCGGGGCGCATGCGGCGCTTCGGTTTCGACTACGAGCGGCTCTCCGCCCTGAATCCGCGCATCGTCTTTATGTCGGTGAATGCGTTCGGCAATCACGGCCCGGAGCACGACCGGCCCGGGTTCGATCCGCTCCTGCAATCTTACTCGGGCGTGATGGCGGCGCAGGGCGGCCCGCACGGGCATCCGGTGTATCTGACCTGCGCGATATGCGACTACGGCGCCGCCATGATCTCGGCGCTCGGATGCGTCACCGCGCTGTACGCGCGCGAGCGCACCGGGCGCGGCCAATTCTGCGAGACCTCTTTGCTGCAGGCATCGATGGCGCTGCAGGCGGGAGAATTCATTTTCTATAGCGGCCGCCCTGACCTGGAGAACGGCAGCGCCGAAACTCGCGGGCGATCCGCCCTCTCACGCGCATACAAGTCCAGCGGCGACGACTGGCTCTTCATCTCGCTCAACGACGCCGTGCAGTGGGATTCATTGCGGCAATTGTTTCCGCAACTGCCCGCGCTCGATTGGTCCACAGTCGTCAACGAGTCGAGCGAAGGATCGCTCGCGAGGGACCTGGAAGCCGCCTTTGGTTCGAGCGATCGTTCGAATATCCTCGCCAGGCTCACAGAGAAGCGGATTCCCGCGGTGCCGGTAAATCACTTCAAGGACCTGTTTAACGATCCGCAGGTCGCGGCAAATGGATTGATCGCCGAGCTGCAGCATTCGCAATGGGGCAAAGTCTGGCAGACCGGCTCGCTGATCAAATTCGCAGCGAGGCAGGGTCAAATCGAACGCGCCGCACCGCTGCTCGGCGAACATACCGACCAAGTCCTCTACGAATACCTCGGCTACGATTCTGCGAAAATCGCGGCGCTCCGTTCAGAGAAGATCATCAGATGACACCAGCGTGAACCCTGTCATGCCCGCGGATGGTGTGAGCGAAGCGCGCGTCGAGAAACTCCGCGAGGAATCCCGGGCAACGAACGTCAGCACTTCCCGGATTGAGTACGTCGGACAGAACCCGGTAAAGAGAGGGTTGAGGTAGCGCCATGCCGCTTATTACTCCCGAAACCGTCAAGCGCACTCTCAAGGATGTGTACGGCTATGACATCAGCGACGATGCGCTGGCGCCGGTGGCCAACACGGCAGGTGCAATGCTGTCGCTGGCCGAACAACTCGACTCGCTGGAGCTCGAGGCGGTCGAGCCGCCGTTTGGCTACGCGAACCTGATGACCGAGGCGATGCGCGCCGTCGCGAAAAAGTAGGAGCGACCGCGATGGCACATTCACATGACGAGCTGCTTTCGTTCGATGTCGCGACGCTGGGCGCAAAGCTCCAGGCGAAAGAAATTTCTC
>DATJWT010000202.1:0-3325 GCA_035500975.1 Binataceae bacterium (SeqCode) | reverse complement strand
GGAAACTGGTAGGTTCCACATTTGCCGCAGCGTTGCACGACCAGTTCGTGGCGCTTCGCCGCTTCGTAGAACTCCTTGTCGACGCCATCGCGCTGCGCGACCGGGACCGGCATCCCTTGCGGCAGGTATGTCTTTCCGGCTTCGCTCATCACTATCTCGCTATCGATGGAGGATCAGATCGCTGACCGGCGCCACCATCGGTCCCGACACCACCATCGATATTTCCGCGTCCTTGACCTGGCAGGTCGAAGTGCCGCGCACCTGGCGCGCCGCCTCGATGATCAGCTCGAGGCCGTGCATGTAGCATTCGGCGAGGTTGCCGCCGCTGGTGTTGATCGGGAGCCGGCCATTGGGCCAGGTCAGATTCTCGAACGTGCAGAAGCTCATCACCTCATCGGGCGAGCAGAACCCGTGTTCGACGAGGCTGGTCATCACCGCGCCGGTGAAGTTCTCGTAGACCTGCGCGACATCGACGTCTTTCGGCTCGATGCCTGCCATCGCGTATAGACGTGGCGCGAGGGTCTTGAAATTCGAGGTGCTGTAGTCGGGATTGTTCTCGGCGCCGGCACCCTGCCGGAAGTCGGAACCTTGGGCGGCCGCCATGATCCATGCGGGCCGCTGCTTCATGTCGCGGGCGCGTTCGGGGGTGGTGAGAATGACCGCCGCGGCGCCGTCGTTCTCCATGCAGCAGTCGTAGAGATGGAACGGCTCGACGATCCATCGCGATTCGTCGTACATCTTCCGCGTCAGCGGCCGTCCGTACATCACTGCGCGCGGATTAAACTGCGCGTGGTGATAGCAAGCCATCGCGATCGCCGCGATCGCATCCTGGGTCACGTTGTGCTCGTACATGAAGCGGCGCGTGCGCAGCGCGATCCACTGCGCCGGCGTGGACATCCCATAAGGCCAGGTGTAGGCGGGCGACCCCGAGATATGGTTGATAGCGGGGGTCTGTCCGAAGCGGCCGAACTGTCCCTGCGCCAGGGCGCGGTATACCACCACGCATTCGGCGTAGCCCGCGGCAATCGCGGCCGCGGCATTGCCGATCGCGCCGGAGCCGCCTCCGCCGCCGCCCCCCCAGAACATCGTGGAGAGGCGCAGTTCGGGGAGACCCAGCGCGGTCGCGACGCGGACCGAGTCATTGCGATCGTTGCTGTACGACGCGATGCCGTCGATGTCGGTGGGCTTGATCCCGGCGTCATCGCAGGCGCGCAGGATCGCTTCGAGCGCGAGGCGGAATTCGCTGACGGGGGCACCGCCGCGCTTATAGTACCTGGTCTCGCCGAGGCCGACGATCGCGGCCTTGTCCTTGACGGTAAATTCGCTCATCGCCGACCTTTCGCATAGCGCAGCCGGAGCGCCGATAACAAGGGCGGCGAGTCAGTGGAAAACGAGGTTCGCGGGATAAGTCTGCGCCGCTCGATCCCGGAGATCAGGCGAGGGCTTTCGATGAAGAAGCCGGCTCACCCGCGGAAGCCGGCGGCGGCGAAGATTGCGCGGCGAGGCGCTGGATCACGTCGAGCAGCATCGCGCGCTTGATGGGCTTGCCGATGTGCTCGTCGCATCCTGCCGCCAGGCTCTGCGCGACCGACTCGGAAAAGACCGCGGCCGAGAGCGCGACGATGGGAGTGCGTTCGCGCTGGTTCTCCCGCTCGTAGCGGCGGATTTCGCGCGTCGCTTCGTCGCCATCCATCACCGGCATCTGCAGGTCCATCAGCACCAGGTCGTAGTTCGCGTTCTTGAAACTCTCGACGGCGCGCGCGCCGTTCTCCACGCCCTCAACCGTGTGCGGCGAGTCCTTGAGAAACGCGGCGATGAGCGCGCGATTGTCGCCGGAGTCGTCAGCCAGCAGAATTCTGAGCGGTCGGCTCTGCTCTATCGCGCCATTCTTGATGGCTACGCTCCTGGCAACCGGTGTCTGCGGGCCCATCGCGCGCGCGACCGCCGCGATCACATCGACGCGCTTGACCGGCTTTACCATATGATAGCGAAGTCCGGCCTCGCGCAGTCTCTGGAGCTGGCTGGTCAGGTCATCCGAGGTGAGCATCAGGATTATGCGCGCATCGCGTCCCGCGGCAGAACGCGCCTGGCGGGCCAACTGGAAACCGTCGGTGTCATCTATATGCGCCGCAATCAGCATGAGCCGGTAGGGATCTTTTTCCTGCCGCGCGAGCTCCACTTCCTCCATCACCGACTCGTAGGCGTTGACCACGGTCACGCGGGCACCCTCGCAGCAGAGAATCTCGCTCAGCAGGTCGCGATTCATCGCGGACCCATCCGCGACCATCACGCGCACACCGGCGACCGGCGAAGGCGCGATCGCGGCCGGCTGAATCGCGGCCTGCGGCATCTTGAAGCGCGCGGTGAAGTAGAAGGTGCTGCCGAGGCCGGGTTCGCTCTCGACCCAGATCTTCCCGCCCATCATCTCGACGAGCCGCTTGGTGATCGCCAGGCCGAGGCCGGAACCGCCGTAGTTGCGCGTCGTCGATGAGTCGCCCTGGTAGAAATTGCCGAAGATGCGATCGACCTGGTCTTTCGCGATGCCGATGCCGGTGTCCTTGACCGCGAAGCGAACCATCGCCTCGCCGTCGCCGATGGTCTCCTGCTCGACCGCGATGGTGATTTCGCCGCGCACCGTGAACTTGGTCGCATTGCCGACCAGGTTCAGCAGGATTTGCCGCAGTCTCAGGGGATCGCCAATAAGCGCTGCCGGGACTCCGGGCGCGATGCGTGCGCCGAGTTCCAGCCCCTTTTCGTGCGCACGGACCCCGAGGGTATCGAGCACGCGCCCCACCAGCGCCTCGAGATCGAACTCGACGCTCTCCAGCACCAGGCGTCCGCTCTCGACGCGCGCCAAGTCGAGGATTCCATTGATCAGCTCGAGCAAGGTGTTGCCGTTGTCGGCCATCGTCTCCAGGTAGCGGCGCTGCTCATCGTTGAGAGGAGTTTCGAGGAGCAGATCGGCCATACCGAGAACGGCATTGAGGGGCGTGCGAATCTCGTGCGACATGCTGGCCAGGAATTCCGACTTGGCCCGCGATGCCGCCAGCGCATCTTCGCGCGCGGCAACCAGTTCTTGCTCGACCCGTTTGATACGCGCGATTCCGCGCGTAATGCTGATGATGCACGGGCTGCCGTCGATCTCGACCTGCACGGCGGAGACGAGGGTGGGCACGACGGTGCCGTTGCGCAGGCGAAAATCGGCATCGAAGCTTTCGACCGCGCCGTGCCGCCTGAGGATGTCGTAGAAGCGGTCGCGAGCGGTGAGGTCATTCCAGAGTTCAAGTTCGAGATCGGTCTTGCCAATAACCTGGGCCCGGTCGTA
>DATJWT010000201.1:0-6147 GCA_035500975.1 Binataceae bacterium (SeqCode) | reverse complement strand
CGCCGAGGCTATCGAGCGGCAGATGGGTCATCTGAGCGATGAGGAGCGCGCGGATATTCTCGGACTCAACGCGGCGCGCGTGTTCAAGCTCGAGGTGAAGCGGCTGGCGCGGATGCCGCAGGCATCGGCGAACTAGAATTCACGGTTTAGCTGAAGTGCAAAGGCCGGAATTGATGATCCATTCCGGCCTTGTTTCCTCTCCTTGCTGCCCTCCTCTCCTTTCCGAGAAAAAGACCAAGGAGTGGTGCCAGCTGCGCGGCAGCCTTCAGTTGCAAGAGGCAACATCGGATCGAGGTGCGATTCTCTCCGGCAAAGGTGACCGGATGCTGAAGCAGTACTGCTGCACCACTGCCTCATCCTCCGCTTGGAAAGGAGAGGGGATCAGAACAGGCGGTCGCCGAAGAAGAAGGCGTTGATGTCGCGTTTGGATTGCGCGATCGCCTTGGCCGACTTCTTGATCATCGATTCGGCGATGGCGCGGGCGGTGGGCATCAGATCGTCCGACGCAACGACGCGATTTATCAAGCCCATCGCGAATAGCTCCGCGGCCTTGTAGTGGCGGCATTCGAGGATCGCTTCGCGGGCGCGCCACGGACCCATCCGCGCGGCGAGCAATTGCGCCGGTGCACCGCGATACGGGACGCCCATGTCGACTTCGGGTACCCAGAACTCCGCGCCCGCGACCGCGACGCAGAAGTCGAACGCGAGCGCGAGCGACCATCCGCCGCCGATCGCGTAGCCATTGATGGCCGCGATCGTTACGCATTCCAGGTGCGCGATGGCCTCGACCGCGCGGCCGATCAGGCGCGGAGAAGTGTCGGGAATTGCTTTGGCAGAGCGCGCCGGTTCGTTTGGATTCTTGACCCTGCTCGGGGAGAGGTTGGCTCCAGCCGAAAACGAGTTACCCGTCCCCGTCACAATCAGAACGCGAGTCTCGCGATCGTCGCGAACGCCGCGAACGAGTTCTTCGAGCTCGGACAGCACCTCGCCGTCGAGGCAGTTCCGCCGCTCCGGGCGGTTGAAGGTGATAGTGGCGACGGCGCCGTTCTTATCGAACAGGAAATTCTTCGGCATCGAGGACCTCACCGGCCGGGATCCCCCGTGACTCCATCACTATACAAGTGCTCAGCCTTCAGGCGCATCATGCTCCGCTGGCTGATTCGGATCAGCCCCGTTCGGGGAGCATCGAGATCGGCGATCAATCCCAAGACCGCAGCCAGCACCAGCGGCAGCGCGAAAACCGCAAAGGTACGCTGGCGGGGATACAACCTGCCGGTGAGAAAGCACGCCACCGCGGCGGCAAGAAAGAGGACCCACCATACGACCGGCGGGATGCGATTCTCGAGCGCTTCGAGGCGCTTTGCGCTCAGGTCGATCGTTTCGTTCAACGATAAAACGAACGAGTTGGTAATCGGGTCGGGACGCTCATGAGCCGCCGCAACCGCGTTCGACCACATCTGCTGCTGCAAGTTCCCGGTTTTTTCGATGGAAGCTTCGAGGCGCTGAGTGTCAGTACCCGCCTGGTAGAACTCGAGGCGAGCCGCAACGTAGGCGCGCAGCAGACGGAGCATCTCGTCACAATACCTGTCGGGCAAAAGAGATGCGCGAAGCCCGGTGGTGCCAATGGAGTTGGCCTCGTCGATTACGAGCTGGCGGCGCAGGTCGAAATGCGAGAGCGCCATCGCGAAAGTAAAGCCCAGCATCAGGCCCAGGAGCCCCAGCAACGCGGTCTGCACGGTGCCCACCTGGGCACGCTGCTCCGGTTCCGGTCCGCTGCGAAAATATTGCGCGTCCCAGACACCCAGGCTGTGCACAGCGGCGAAGCCGATCGAGAGCGTCACGAACAGAAGAACAGGATGATCGAGAAGAAATTGCAATTCGTGCGACACTATCCTTTCGGCGACATCTTAGGAGCGGCGAGCGGAGTGCACCGCAAGACTACCGGCTCGCATGGGTTTCCATCGGTTTCTTTGCCGCACCTTCCACGACAGTGCCCTTGAAGAAGTCGGGGTTGGCACCGCAGAAGAACTGCACGGGGTTGGTGAACAAGAAATCGCGCAGATCGATCTCGCTGATTAGCCCATCTTCGAGCAGCTCGTGCGCCTCGCCCAGGACCTCGGCCATGTTGACCACATCGAAGTGGCCGATGTCCGAGCCGAGCAAGGTCTTGAGCTTCGCGCCGTATGGATTCGCTCCGGCGCGGGTGGCCCACGCGTTGAGCGGGTCATCGGCTTCACATCCGAAATAGAAATTGCGGGTGAACAGATCGCGGATGTCTTCGGGGCGATCGATGCCGCAGGCCGCGTAGTCATCGAGTTCCTGCGACTTGGGCGGCGTGGGAGTGTCGAACGCCTCCAGCTTCAAGTCGTTGGCTATATAACGGTCGGCGAGTTCCTTGCCGCCGTAGCGTTCGATCAATTCGCGGAAGGCCGCGCGGTCGAGGTTTGCGGGATTCACTTCTTCGAGCGCGGCACGGTTGCGCTTTTTCCAATGTCCGATCAGGTCGCTGTAAAGCGAGCACGCCCACGCGACGCCGCCTTCGAGGAAGGCGAAGTTGAGATAAGGGAAGCGGCGCGTTACACCCGCCAGGAAAATCGATTTGCAAATAGCCTCGAGCGCCGCGGCGAAGTGGCCGATGTGGTTGTAGGTGAAGTTGCTCGGAGAAGCGCGGTAGCCAAAGCTGCGCGAGCCGGCGTGGAACGACGGCGAGATGCGAAGTTCCTGGCATTTGCGCCACACCGGGTCGTAATCGTAGGCGCTGTCGATACCAAAAGTGTCGATCCATCGCGCCCACCGGACCGCATCGGGCAACTTGCGCTGGACTTCGGGGATGGGCCGGCGAATCGGATGACCCAGCATCACCGCCTTCAGGCCCAGCGTGCCGACGGCGTATTCCAGTTCTTCGATTGCCTCTGCCGGCGTGTACATCGGTATGACCGCGGCCGGGGTGATTCGGTCGGCGTAGGGGCGATACTGATCGGCCACGTAGCGATTGAAGGCGCGGCAGGTCGCGCGGCGCAGCTCTTCATCTTCGATCGGGCTGATGAGCAGGCCGGCGGAGGGATAGAGAATCGTGAAGTCGAAGCCGAGTTCATCGAGGCGCTCGTGGAGCAACCTGGGCAGAATAGCCGTCGCGCGATCGAGGGTGTTCTTGCTCGGGATAACCCAGAAGGCTTCCTGCGCGATTCCGGCTTCGCGGCGCTCAGCCGGTGTCATCCGCAGCGTGTTGCCGACCCAGTCATTGGGCCGCTTCATCGCGTCGGCGACGCGCTGTCCGCCGACTTCCTTGAGGTATTCGAGAATCGAGGGGCCGAACTCGACGTAATGGCCGTCGGCATCGATGACCGGATAGCCGAGCTGTTCGCGAATCGCCCGGGCAGATTTATTTGGATGCATGAGTGAGCCTCCTGCTTCCGTACCGTTGCGGATTGTAGGTCTCATCGTGCGATGAGTTCCAGCGCGGGGAATACGGCGACGATGGCCGGAGCAAGGCATTGGTGGTAACCGTTGGTCGCGGCAGAAAAGGAGACCATCTGGAATGCCACTCGATCCACCCCCTGGTTCTCTCCCTGAGCGGGAGGGGGAACCGGAAAAAAATGGCAAGACCGCGGACAAGATCGCGAAGCGGGTTACACGGCGCACGTTGCTGAAGACAGGCGCAGGACTTGCCGCCGGAATTTATGGAATTTCGCGCGCGAGCGGAGGCCTGGCCCAAGAGTCGAGCGGGGCGACCGCCAAGTCGGAATCGAGACGGTTGCCCAATCGGCCGAACATCATTGTGCTGATGACCGACCAGGAGCGGCATCACATGCACTGGCCGGCGGGATGGGCGGAGAAGAATCTCCCTGCGCTTCAGCGGCTCAAGCGCAATGGGCTTTACTTCAACCACGCGTATACGGCGGTCACGCAGTGCTCGCCATCGCGGGCGGTGATGATGACGGGGCGCTTCGCGCCGATTAATCGCGTGACGACGACGTTCCTCTGGCCGGGGCTGGTGGTGAAGGATCGGCAGCCCAACATTGCATCGCTGCTTCGCGAAAAGGCCGGCTACGAAGCGGTGTGGAAGGGGAAATGGCACCTTAGCTATGCGGCGAATGCCGCGCCGGGAAACGGCGGCGAGGATTGGACGACCGCGGATATCAAGGCGATGGAAACCAACTACGGATGGTCGCGATGGAACCCGCCGGATGGGGGCAATGCGATCATGCGCGAGCAACGGACGCCGTTCGGGTTCTTCGACGGACTCACTTCGCTGGGGGGCGCCAATCCCAACAATGACGGCCGCTACATCAATGGAGTCGAGCCGGGGGCCAAGGGGCAGACGCCCGGTTTCGGCGAGAGCGTGGTCGAGTTTCTGAAGAGCCGCGCGGGCAAGCGCGACAAACCGTTCTGCCTGTTCGTGTCGCTGGTGAATCCGCACGACGTATACGTCTATCCCAACGAATGGAAAGACGCGGGCTACCAGTACGAGGCATTCGCGAACCTGGGAATCGAGCTGCCGCCAAACTACAGCGACGATCTCTCCACCAAGCCGAAGGTACAGAAGGCCAGCCGCGACGCTTACCAGAAGTTCGCGACGCTGGCCGATGAGCAGGCCGAGAAGGACTACGTCAACTTTTATGCGTACCTGAACACGCTGGCCGACAGGCATATCGGCACCGTGCTGGATACGCTTCAAGAGACGGGCTTGATGGACGACACGATCATTCTGCGGTTCGCCGATCACGGCGAAGGCGGCTTGTCGCATGGGATGCGCGAGAAGGCGTACTCGATGTACGAAGAGATGATTCATATCCCGCTGATCGTGCATAACCCGAAGCTCTATCCGGAGCCGCGCGAGACGGCGGCGTTCTACAACCATCTGGACTTGTTGCCGACGATCCTCGAATTGGCCGGAGTGAGGAGCGCAAATTCGTATGCGCTCGGGAAAAGCATCGCACCGGTGATGGCGGACCCGAAGCAGAGCACGCAAGATCATCTGCTGTTTTCTTTCGACGACGATTTCTTCCTGCCCTACGGATTTCCCGGCAGCCACATCCGCGGACTTATCGACGGCGACTGGACCTATGCGGCCTACTTCAGCCTCGACGGCGGCGGAGTTGAGTACGAGCTCTACGATCGCCAGGCCGACCCGCTGCAGATGAAGAATCTGCTGTTCGCCAATCCGGGCGCCGACGTGAAGAAGGAATGGGCGCGGCTGCATCAGAAGATGACGCAGCGGTTCATCGACACCAGCAACTTGCCGAATACGTTCGAGTGGCCGATTAGTGTCGGCTAGAGCGCAGGAGCATTCCAAATGAACACGAATTCCAATCGCAAGATCGACGTTCACGCGCACTATCTGCCGGACGGGTACGCGGATGAAATGCGCAAGGGAGGAATAGTTAATCCGGACGGCATGCCGGGCTATCCGAACTGGAGTATCGCGCTCGCGCTCGAGACCTACGAGAAATACGGCATCGAGACCGGAATACTGTCGATCTCGTCGCCTGGCATTCACTATGGCGACGATGCCGCCGCGCGGCGGCTGGCGCGCAAGGTGAACGACGCGGGAGCGGAAGCGGTGACGCGGCATCCGAAGCGGTTTGGGCTGTTCGCGGCGCTGCCGATGCCCGATGTGGACGGATCGCTCGAAGAGATCGGGTACGCGATGGACACGCTGCACGCCGACGGTATCGGGCTGAAGACCAACGCCCACGGCATCTACCTGGGCGACAAGAAATTCGATCCCATCTTCGACGAGCTGAATCGGCGCAAGGCGGTGATCTTTATCCATCCCACTTCGCCCACCTGCTGGCAGCAGTGCGGGATGGGCTATCCGCGACCGATGCTGGAATTTCCGTTCGAGACGGCGCGGGCGGTTACCAACCTGATTTTCAGCGGGACGATGGAGAGATGCCCGGATATCTCGATAATCATCCCGCACAACGGCGGCACGGTGCCGATCCTGGCGGTCCGTATCAGCGCGGTAGGGGCGGCGCTGCGCCTCGGTGCTCCCGGCACCCTGGATGCGATGACGTACCTGCGCCGGCTCTACTACGACACGGCGATGTCCGGTACGGGGCTCAGCATCGCGTCGATGCTTGAGCTTACCGATACTTCGCATGTCGTGTACGGAAGCGACTGGCCCTGGTACCGGGCAGAGCA
>DATJWT010000200.1:0-2997 GCA_035500975.1 Binataceae bacterium (SeqCode) | reverse complement strand
AGGACGATCAGATCGGCCAGCTTGTCGGCTTCGATGTCGCCCGCATCGAGACGCGAGAGCTTTGCGGCGTCGCGCGTGAACATCGCGAGCGCATCGCCCCACTCCAGGCGCTCCTCGGGAGCCAGCACTTGACCATCGACGGTCGATCGGGAAATCGCGGCAGCGATCGCAGCCAGCGGGCGCGCTGGCGTTACCGGCGCATCGCTGGCGCCGACGAGCTGGATGCCCGCATCCATGAGGCTGCGCGCGCGATAGAGATGCGGCAGGAGGCCGGGCTCTTCAAGGTACTTGGGGCCGCGAAAATGCAGGAAGCCGGGATTCGTGACCACCCATGCGCCGCTCGCCGCGATTCTCTGGATGTAATCGGGCGGGATGGTGCCGCCGTGTTCGATGCGGCAAATGGGCAGTGGTACGTCGCTTGAAAATTGACGGCGCGCCACTTCGATCGCATCGAGCGCCTGGTCCAGTTCCTCGACCTCGGTCACGTGGTAGGCGCAATCGACTCCGCTGCCCAACGCGATGCGCGTGTGCCGCGCCATCGTGCCGTCACCCCGAGTTCCGGTGGGCATGAATTTGAGTCCGCCGATCCGGATGCGCCCAGCGCGCGCATGTTCCAGGGATTGCGCGAGCGAGTCGACGTGACTCGATCCGACCATTACGCCGATCCGCTGGCAGATTGCACCCGATCCGACGAGCTTGGCGAACAGGGACACCTCGGCGGGGCCGTTGCGCACGGTGGCATCGGTGAAGGCGGTGACGCCGGTGGCAGCCAGCTCGCGGCTCATCACGCGGGCGCGCGATTCGACCTCAGCATTGGTGACGCGGGGCAGATGATCGCTGAGCCACTGCTCCATCCCGACGAACAAACCCGTCATGCGGCCGGTCCCGTCGCGGATGATCTGCGCGCCGTCGGGTGGCTTGAACTTCGGGCCTTCGAGGCCAAGCTGGGTGATCGCGCGGGTGTTGAGCCATGAACCATGCAGCGTCTGATGACGCAGGCGCAGCGGATTCTTGGGAACGGATTGGTCGAGTTCGTCGCGAGTGGGGCCGCGCTTTTCCGCGAGCATGGTCTCGTCGCATCCGAATGCGCGCAGCCAGTTCCCGGGAGGGGTCTTGCCGGCAGCGACGCGCAGGTCGGCGAGCAGATCGCCGACCGTGCGGCATCGCCAGACGGACAAACCGGTTGCGACCGCGGCCGCTTCAAGGAAATGGATATGGGAATCGATGAACCCGGGGGCGACGGTGCGCCCCGCGAGCTTCACCAGGTGGGTGCGAGAATCGACGAATGCCTTGAGACGGGAGAAGGGGCCGAACGCGACAATTCTTCCGGCGGCTATCGCGACGGAATCGCTACCGGGGCGGCCGAGCACCTCCCCTTCGTGCAGGACCAGATCGGCTTTGACCGTTTGAGTGGCCACAGTTGAATTGCCGATCGCGCGGACGGCCGCAACCTATGGCGTCCGCCGAGCCTGCGAATCAATCGGAAGACGGGAGCGGCTTCGCTTCCTTGATCTTCATCTCGCCTTCGCAGCACTCGAGCGCGCCGGTGCCCGCCTTGTTGCAGAGCACCTCGGTGCCGCATTTCTCGCACTGATACCGTTTGCCAAGCACGTTTGCCATTTCTCGTATCTCTCCTGAACGATTGGAAAATATTGCTTTACTGCAAACCTTACCGAAATGGAATGTCGCAGACAGTCGCGACGAGTTGGCCCGACGAATCCGCAGTGACCACCCGAGTTTCGGGCTTCCATGCGCTGTGATGCAGGACAGCCAGGCCGATTACGCCGAATCGCGGCGACGCCGTGACGCTGGTCAAGCGTCCCACGTCCTTGCCATCCAACATAAGCATCGAGTTGAGTTGCGGCACGCGATCGCCATCGAAGCGCAGGCCGAACAATTTCTTCTTTAAACCGCCTCGCGCGGTCGCCCGCTCGATTGTCTCCTGGCCGACGTAGCAGCCCTTGTCGAACGAGATGTCCCGGTTAAGCCGGGCTTCGAGAGCGATGGTTTTGTCCGAGGTGTCGATACCGACGCGAGCAATGCCGTTTTCGATGCGCAAGCTGTCGATCGCAGCAAGGTCGACCCGGCGGAAATGCGCTCCCAGCGCTTCGATCGCATCGACGGCAGCAGCCGCGCGATCGCGATCGAGCAGCACGCCGATCGCGTCGATGCCGGAGCGCGGGAGATTGCCCACCATCGCGCCCGGGGCACTTATCCATTGCCAAGCTGCCGGGACCGGTGAGGTTCCGGCGACAACTCGAAGCGCCTGGGCGGCACCGGGTCCTTCGATATCGAGGACTTCGAGAACGGTTTCCTCGAACTCAACGTCATCGGCGACCAGCAGCTTCTCGAGATGCGCCTGCGCGCGCGGCCACGCATCGCGGTCGATTTCGACGAAGATGCAATCTTCGGCGACCCATGCAAAGAACTCCGCGACGACATGGGCGTGCTCGGTCAGAAAGAGCGCGGGAACTATCGAGCCGGGACGGGCCTTCTTGATGTCGTTGCTGCACATCCCGTGGAGGAACGACACCCGATCGTCGCCGACCACACGCACGACCTTCCGCTCGGCCATGATGCGCACGCCGGCGCCGCGCGTCAGAGCATCGTACGCGGCAGCGTCGGTTTGATGAGTCGTCGCGATCGAGGCCGCGACGGTTGGCTCAGTATTTCCCACTTACAGACACCCGGAAACGCATATTTTACTAGCAGCAACAGATCGTTCGCTACCCCATCGCGGAATCGCGGTTATCGATGGAACGCCGGATGGCATATGATTTCCCGGATGCGCCGGAGGTACTTCATCTGCCTGGTGCTGCTCCTGGCGTCGAGCGGCGCGATCCGCGCGGATAGGGCGCTGGCAGCCGATGCGCCGAGAGTCGAAATTACGTCCCGCGTACCGAACGAAGGGACGCTCCACGTGATCGGCTTCCTTGAGGGCACGGCGCTGCAGTCCGCCGGCATCTACGATCACGGCGAGAAGTTGAAAGATATCGA
>DATJWT010000199.1:0-3567 GCA_035500975.1 Binataceae bacterium (SeqCode) | reverse complement strand
CTGAAGCAGGCGTTTGAAATCGATGCCGTTGCCGCGATGGCCGGAGACCGGACCGAACTTCATCTTTGCGCCATGAGCCACCTGCATAGTCGCGGCATTAGCGCGGCCATACCCACACCGTCAAGTGGCGCCCGGGCGCGGCGAGACGGCTACTTCAGCAATTGGAACAAGTTGCTGTAGTCATCGGTCCACGGACGGATGTGCCGCACGCCATCGCGCGTCTGCAAATGACCCTTAAAGGCGGGCAACCCCAGTACCCGATCGTCGCGCGCGAGCAGCACCCAATCGCTGGACCAGCTCACCGCGTCCGTTTCCTGCGAAGTCACAAACCCATACTTCAGATTGAACTGCCGGCTCTCTTCGGCCAGGACGGGCCGCAGGTCCATGAACAGGTTTGAGACGTGAATCGCCAGAACGCCGTCGGGCGCGAGCTCGCCCAGATACAACATCATCGCCTCGCGCGTCAGCAGATGGGTGGGGATCGAGTCTCCATTGAAGGCATCGATCGCAAGCACGTCGAATTGTTGCGAACGCCCCGCCGCCAGCTCTTCCTCCATCGAGAGCCGCGCATCGCCCGTAACGATGTCCACCTTCGCCGGTGAGTCTCGAAGGTAGGTAAAAAAGCCGTTCGGGTCCGATGCCACCTTGATGATGGCCGGGTTGAGCTCGTAAAACCGGAAATAGTCGCCCGGCCTGCCCCATGCGGCCAGCGTGCCGACGCCCAGCCCGACGACGCCCACCCGCATCGATGAATCGTCGACCTGCGCGTGCTTCGGATGGTTCATCATCAGGAGGCCGATTCCGCTATTGAGTGAATAGTAACTCGTGGGGAAATAGCGCATTTGCGGATCGGTCGACGAAAACACCTGCATCCCGTGGGTGATTCGGCCATTCAATAGTCGATACGCATGCCAGTTGTCTTGAGGATGATCGTCGCGAACGATCCTGAACACACCATAGAAGTTACGCGCGAACAAAAGCGCATCGTGCAACGCGTAACCGATTGTCACGATATAGGTAATGCCGAGAACGGCCACCGCGGCCGCCATCGCGAGCTGGACCGCAATTCCCGGGTGCATGAGCCATTTGGGCCGGTCTTTCCAACGCGGCATCAGGGCCAACGCGACTATCAGCAGGATCGCGATCGCCGAATAAGTTATCTTGAAATCCACGACCCCGAGCAGCAACGGAAAAGCGAGCGCGATCGCGAGGATCGCGACTCCCGGCCACGGCGAATTGCGATGGATCCATGAGGAGCGATCGCGTATCAGCACGAGCGTCATCAGAGCCACGGCCGCCCACACCGCAAGGCGAAACTCCCACAGGCCTTGAAAAATCAGGGGCGCGACAATCACGGCAAAAATTCCGCCGACTACCCCACCCGCCGAGACCAGGAGATAGAACCTGGTGAGATCGCGCCGATGCGGTTTGAGCCGCACCAGCTCGCCGTTGCACACCATGCACCCGGTGAACATCAGCAGCGATGCGTTTGCGACCTCGACAATGAGGCCGACCTTCATCTCGGTGAGCATCACTTTGCTGAGTCGGGCCGCGACCACGTTGGTGTAGATCACGACGAAGAAGCTCACGAAGACTGAAAGCGCGAACAACGGCTGGAAGACGCCTCGGCGGTACCATCGATCGCTGTCGAAGCAGATGATGAAAGAGAGCAGGTAAAGGCCGAGCGGCAGAACCCACAGGAACGGCACAGGCGCGATATCCTGAGTCATCTGGGCAGTCGCGCCGTAAAGCAGAACGGAAGCGCAGGCCGACAAGGCGATCCAGAATGCCATCGTACCCAACGTAGTTTGTTCCCCGGATTCGATTTCTTCGCGAACCAACCCGGTCTTGCTGCGAAGGGGCAAGGCGCACAGCAGCATCCCAATCGCGAACGCGACGTAGAGGGTTGACCAGAGGCTGGCTTGCTTCCGGAGCGCGAAGTTGGGCTCCACCACGAAGGGATACGACAGCAGGGCGAGCAGCGAGCCGAAATTGGAAAGCGCGTAGAGGCGATAGGCCGAGGAAGCCGGATAAATCCGCGCGAACCACGATTGCAGCAGCGGCGCCGTCGCAGACAGGACGAAGTACGGCAACCCGATACTTAAGCCCAGCACGACCAGAATACGCAGCACCGGAAACTGGACCCGTATCGGCTTCCAGCCTGCGCCGGGCAGGATTGGCGAGTTCGAAAACATCGCGAGCAGCGCCATCGCGATCAGGCAAATCGCGATAAGTCCCAGGTGCGCGATTGCCTGGCGGCGCGGCGCCAGCCTGGTCCCAATGAGATGGGCGTAGGCGTAGCCGGCGAGGAGCAGGGTCTGGAAAAAGAGCAGGCAGGTGGTCCAGACCATCGCGGTGCCGCCGAACCATGGCAGCAGGTACTTCGCGATCATCGGCTCGATCTGGAAGAGCAGGAACGCGCTGACAAAGATGGTTGCTGCGTAGATCGGCATCGAGCGGCGGCAACTTTCCGCCGCACTACTCTATGCCGTCATGGACGCGAAGGCACGAGGCGCCGCGACAAGACTCTCTAAAGAATTGACCGCTAGGCGCCGTCGCGGTTCTTGAATCCCGCCAGCCGCGGATGGGGCGCGATGGTCAGCAAATCGCGGCTGTAGAACGAACCGAGATACTCAATCAGATTGCGCATCGACACGACTGCGACCGGCCGATCGTCGTCATCGACCATCGGAATATGCCGAAAGCCCTCCAGCACCATCAGGTTGAGCGCGTATGCGACGTTGGAATCGGCAGGAAGCGTGACCGGGTCGCGCGTCATGACCTCATCGAGACGGGTGTTCCCGAGGTTCATGGGGGTACCCGCCACCTTCATCAGGATGTCGCGCTCGGTGAAAATGCCTTCGAGTTTCCCCGCTTCGACCACCAGCACGCACGCACGGCGGTCTTCGCGCATCTGGTGAATCGCGTCGGCCAGCGGAGTGGCGCCCTCGAGAATCAGCGGTGCCTGCGTGACGACATCGGCGAGCGTGTCGTTGGCGAGCGCGGACTCAAGCCCGGAGGCTCCGGGAGACTCTTCGGCTTCCAGCCGGGATGCTTCGTCTTCATCGAAAGGCATGGGTACTCCTCCGCGAGCCGAACTTCTCGTGGGCTGACTCTATTGCGAGAGCGGACTTGTGGCAAAGTGCACGCTCTCGGTTTGTGCGGACGCAGGAGCGGGCTATGTTGCGAGTGAATCAGCGACCATGTTCCATCGTTTTGCCGAGATAGGATGCATCGAATCGGAATGCACGGAGCGAGAGTAGCGAATTCGTGAAATCTTTCGCCAATCGCGGCCTTCTGGCCGGTATCGTTGCGGCCGCAGCGATCGTCACGATGCTGGCCGGCTGCGGTCCGGCATCGAGCGGCGGCAGCGGCAGCTCACCGCCTCCGGTCTCGGCGATCATGAATAGCAAGATGACGTGCCCCTCGCCCAAGGTCGCGGACTGCGGGCTGATGAGCGTAGGTTCCCCGCAGAAGTTTATCTGCGACGGCAAACCCTTCACTTCCTTCGATCTTTCGACGATGCGTATTGCCTGCGAGCGACAGCAGAGCTCGCAGCAAAAGCGC
>DATJWT010000198.1:0-3465 GCA_035500975.1 Binataceae bacterium (SeqCode) | reverse complement strand
GTGTCCGTCGATGCGCTCGGAATCGCGACCACCTGCCGTAACGGAATCATGAGCCTGCGCAAGCAGGGACGTCATCTGCAGATCGGCCTCACCACCACCGCAGAGAAGGGTGAAATCGCTTTCCCGGTGGACCGCATGGTCACGATGGAGTTGCAGGTGATCGCGACGCTCGGCATGCAGGCATCGCATTATCCCGGCATGCTGCAGATGGTTGAGTCGGGGAAGGTGTCGCCGAAAGCGATGGTGACTGGGACTTGCGACCTCGCCGGCATCAACAAGATTTTCGAGGAGATGAACACCTTCCAGAACGTCGGCGTCACCGTGTGCAACAACTACAATTGATGTCGTAGCGGACGTCGGTAGGTTTCGGTAGAGGGTCCTTCGGGACCCTCTCTTTTTTCGCAATGGCAAAGCGGATCTCCTTGGTGGCGCAGGCTTTCAGCCTGTGCATCCGCGTCGGGCGCATCGCGCTGATCGTGGTGATCGCGCGTCTCTCCTGCGCGACGATCGTCCGCGCCGACGAAACCCCCTCGCAGCTCCAGGTCGCAGTAGTAGGTCTTCGCAACGACAAAGGTCAGGTCACCTGTAGCCTGTTCAATGATCCCAAGGCATTCCCGCGAGGCGATGAATTCCGCGAAACCCATTCGCCGATCCACGGAGATGCAGCGCTCTGCATTTTCCAGGGTATTCCCGCCGGGAAGTACGCGGTTGTCGTCTATCACGACGAAAATGTCAACGGACATTTCGATCAGAATGCCTTCGGCATGCCGCTGGAAGGTTACGGATTTTCCAACAACGCCGCGCCACTCTTCGATGCGCCGAAATTCGCCGCCGCCAGCTTCGACTATGACGGCCAGTTCCGCTTCACGGAAATCAACATCCGCTATTAGGAAATCCGCAGATTACGCCGACTCGGAACCTCGGTTCTGTGAAATCCGCGTAATCTGTGGATTTCTGTCTTCTGCCCATAGCACCTTCCTTGCGATGCGTGAGCACGTCTGGTCAGTTCGAGCTCATGCGCTACGCAATCGATACTCCGCAGTTCGGTCCATACTCCCATCCGCGGGTTCTTGCCGAGCTCGCGCAAGAGGCTGAAGACTCGGGATGGGATGGGTTCTTCATTTGGGATCACATCAACGTTGGATGGCCCGATCCGGTAGCTGACCCGTGGATCGCCTTGGCCGCGATGGCATGTGCGACGCAGCGCATCCGCATCGGTCCTCTCGTCACGCCCTTGCCGCGGCGCGCTCCGTGGAAGGTCGCGCGCGAGGCCGTGACGCTCGACCAGCTGTCCAACGGCCGCCTGGTGCTTGGCCTCGGACTTGGCGGCGACTGGTTCGGGGAGATTTCCAAATTCGATGGGCCGACTGATGATCGTGTGCGCGGTGCGATGCTCGACGAAGGCCTCGCAATCGTCACCGGCCTGTGGAGCGGTGAGAACTTCTCGTTCGCGGGAAAGCACTACCAGGTCAAAGAAACCCGGTTCCTTCCGCCTCCCGTGCAGAAGCCACGAATTCCGATCTGGCTCGCGGGCACTTGGCCGAAGAAGAAGCCGTTCCGGCGCGCTGTCAGATTCGACGGCACCGTTCCGATGAGCGCTGATATCGAAAAGCCGCTAACTCCCGGCGACGTCAAAGAGCTCGCACAATTCGTTGCAGCCAATCGTGCTATTCAGGCGCCGTTCGATATCGTCGTGGCGGGCGAGACCCCGGCTGATGACAAGCGGCACGCGAGAGACCTCGCCGCATCGTACGCGGATGCAGGCGCGACCTGGTATCTCGAATCGACGCTGCCATGGAAGCAGCCCTTCGACGATTTCCGCCGCCGCATCGCCGCCGGTCCTCCGAAATAGGAGAATCCGCAGATTGAAATCCGCGAAATCTGCGCAATCTGTGGATTTCTGTTTCCGAATTGTGCAGTTCTAGTCCCATGAAGGCTGTAATCATCGAAAAGCCCGGCGACGAGAGCGTGCTCAAACTCGGCGAAGTCGCCGATCCGATTCCCAAAGACGATGAACTCCTCATCCGTGTGAAATGCGCGGCGCTCAACCGCGCCGACATCATGCAGCGCCAGGGCTTTTACCCGCCGCCCCCCGGCGCTTCGGAAATTCTCGGTCTCGAATGCGCCGGCGAAGTGATCGCGGTAGGGAAGGGCGTCGGCGGATGGCGTCGTGGCGATCGCGCAATGGCGCTGCTGCCCGGCGGCGGCTACGCCGAGAAGGCGGTCGCGCACCACGGCTCCGCGATGAGAGTGCCGAGCGCACTCAGCGATGAAGAAGCCGCAGCGCTTCCGGAAGTATTCCTGACCGCGTTCGTGAACCTGTTCTCGCTTGCAGATGTGAAGCGGGGCGAGAACGTGCTCATTCACGGCGGCGGCAGCGGCGTCGGGACCGCATCGATTCAACTCCTGCGCGAGGCCGGGGCGCGCTCGATCGTGACCGCGGGCTCGGATGAGAAGTGCGAGCAGTGCCTCAAGTTCGGCGCCGACGTCGCGATCAACTATCGATCGGGTCCATTCGCCCCGAAGGTGAAGGCCGCCACCAACGACCGAGGCGCAGATGTCATCCTCGACAGCATCGGCGGCGCCTATTTCGGGGAGAATCTCGATACGCTCGCGCATAGCGGGCGCCTTGTGCTCATCGGCCTCATGAAAGGTGCGACCGCCGAGATCAATTTGGCGACCGTGTTGCGCCGCCATCTGAAGATCTTCGGCTCGACGCTGCGAACCCGTCCCGCCGCCGAGAAGGCGCAAATCGTAAACGACTTTATCGCGCGCTTCGGCGCGGCACTCGAGGCGGGCCGTCTCCGCCCCCTGATTTACAAGGCGCTGCCCGCAAGCCAGGTCGTCGATGCGCATCGCATGATGCAGGCCTCGGAGCACTTCGGCAAAATCGTCCTGCATTTCTGAAAGCAGAAATCCACAGATTGCGCTGATTTCACAGATTTGAATCTGCGTTAATCTGCGTAATCTGTGGATTCTTTCTGATGCGGCTTTCTGAACTCGATTACAATCTGCCTGAAGATCTGATTGCGCAGCATCCGCTCGAGGATCGCGAGCAGGCGCGGATGCTCGTGGTCAATCGCAAGGGCAGCACGATCGATCACTCGCGATTCTACAAGCTCGGCGATCATCTCCGCGAAGGCGACCTGATCGTGCTCAACGACACCCGCGTGCTCCCGGCCCGGCTCTACGCGCGCAAGGAAACCGGAGGCCGCGTCGAACTGCTGTTCGTCCGTCCGGTCGCGGACCCGCCCGGCGCCTGGATGGCGATGATGCGTTCCCATCGCGGCCTCAAGGAAGGCACGCGCCTCCTTCTCGAGAACGGGCTCGCCCTCAAGATCGTGGGCCACGGGCGCGAAGGCCGGCCGCTAATCGCGAGTGACAGCGGTAACTCTGTCGACGAGATTCTGCGATCCTCGGGTCTGCTCGCGCTGCCGCACTATATCCGCCGCGATGTCGGTGCCG
>DATJWT010000197.1:0-11963 GCA_035500975.1 Binataceae bacterium (SeqCode) | reverse complement strand
CGGCAAGGACAAGGACGGCAAGGAAGTTTCCGGTCCGTCTTTCAACCCGATTTTCATCATGGCCGACTCGGGCGCGCGCGGTTCCGAACAGCAGATTCGCCAACTCGCGGGTCTGCGCGGACTGATGGCGAAGCCGTCGGGCGAAATCATTGAAACCCCCATTACCGCCAACTTCCGCGAAGGTCTGACGGTCGGTGAGTACTTCACCTCGACCCACGGCGCGCGCAAAGGCCTGGCGGACACCGCCCTCAAGACCGCCAACTCGGGCTACCTGACCCGGCGGCTGGTCGACGTGGCGCAGGATTCGATCATTACCGAGGAAGACTGCGGTACCCTCGATGGCATCGAGATGACGCCGCTGGTCGAAGGCGGTGAAATCATCGAGGCCCTCGGTGACCGCGTGCTCGGCCGCGTCGCTCTCGAAGACGTGCACGACCCGTTCACCAACGAAGTGCTGGTGCGCGCCAACGAGATGATCGACGAGGACAAGGTCCGGCGCATCGAAGATGCCGGCATCGAGCGCATCAAGATTCGCTCCGTGCTCACCTGTCAGTCACGCCGCGGAGTGTGCGTGCGGTGCTATGGCCGCGATCTTGGCCGCGGGCACCTGGTCGATCTCGGCGAGGCTATCGGCATCATCGCCGCGCAGTCGATCGGCGAGCCCGGAACGCAGCTCACGATGCGCACCTTCCATATCGGCGGTACTGCCAGCCGGCGCGCCGAGCAGACCACCTTGGAGGCGCGGACTGAGGGCGTCGTGCGCTTGCACAACGTCAACACCGTGCCCGGCCGCGATGGAACGCTGATCGTGATGACGCGTCACGGCGAAGTCGTGGTCGCCGCGCAGATCAAGGGCGAGGACGGGCACATTCGCGAGCGCGAACGCGAGCGTTACCCGCTCGTCTACGGCGCCAAGCTGCGCAAGGCCGAGGGCGATCACGTCAAGGCGGCGGAGTTGATCGCGGAGTGGGATCCTTACACCACCCCCATCATCACCGAGGTCGATGGCGTGGTTAAGTTCGGCGACATCCTCGAAGGCAAGACGATGGAAGAGCGGGTCGATGAGCGTACCGGCGCGCGTTCCAACGTTATCGTAGAGTTCAAGGAACTCGATGTGCGCCCGCGCGTCTCCATCAAGGACAGCGCCGGCAAGACCGTCAAGATTCCCAACAGCAACCTCTACGCGCGGTACTTCCTGCCGGTCGGCGCGTATATAAACGTGGCCGAAGGCACCGAGGTCAAGGCGGGCGACGTGATCGCCAAGATTCCGCGCGAAACCACCAAGACCAAGGACATCACGGGTGGCCTGCCGCGGGTCGCGGAACTGTTCGAAGCGCGCAAGCCCAAGGAGTTCGCGGTCATCTCGGAAATCGACGGCCAGGTGTCATTCGGCAAGGACACCAAGGGCAAGCGCAAGCTGATCGTGACGCCGGAAGTCGGCGAGCCGCGCGAATACCTGATCGCCAAGGGCAAGCATATCGGCGTACACGAGGGCGACATGATCAAGGCCGGCGAGCCGCTGATGGAAGGTTCGTCCAACCCGCATGACATCCTGACGATTCTGGGCGAGAAGGCGCTCGCGAAATACCTGGTCGATGAAATCCAGGAGATTTACCGGCTCCAGGGCGTGCGCATCAACGACAAGCATATTGAGGCGATCGTTCGGCAAATGCTGCGTCGCGTGAGGATTAAG
The DNA here is from genome assembly GCA_035500975.1 of Binataceae bacterium (SeqCode). Taxonomy (GTDB): domain Bacteria; phylum Desulfobacterota; class Binatia; order Binatales; family Binataceae; genus JAFAHS01. Next base: position 10,270 of record DATJWT010000197.1, on the reverse strand, counting down.
GAAGTCGGAGACACCGATTTTCTGGTCGGCGACCAAGTCGAAAAGTGGCGTTTCGACGAGGAAAACACCCGGGTCCTCGAGAAGGGTGGCGAGCCCGCGATCGCGGAGCCGCTCCTGCTCGGAATCACCAAGGCATCGCTGTCCACCGAAAGCTTCATTTCGGCGGCATCGTTCCAGGAAACCACCCGGGTGCTGACCGAAGCCGCCATCAACGGCAAGGTCGACCGACTGGTCGGACTGAAAGAGAACGTGATTATGGGCCGGCTGATTCCGGCCGGAACCGGTCTGCCGATGTACAACCGGATGGAAGTCAAGGTCGAGGGCGGCGGCGAGACCGAAGAGTTGGAAAAGACCGATCTGGAGGGCGCTGCGGCACCCGCCGGAGATTGACACGCACGCGAACCGTGCGTACATAATGGTAATTCCCCCAAGGGCACGTTCCGCCCTTGGGGGGTTTGTTTGAGCATCCGCGTTTCCTGCCTGACGCAAATCCGGGAAAAACTGCGGCGCGCAGCATGCACCGCAAGTTTTCCGGATGAAAGCGCAGGGCAGACGAGCGCGATGTTGATGGACTAGAGAGTTAACCAACGGAGCTGACTTTGCCGTCGATCAATCAGCTGATCCGCCAGGCGCGCGTCAAGAAGCGTTTCAAGGTCAAGGCGCGCGCACTGCAGGGTTCGCCGCAGAAACGCGGCGTGTGCACGCAGGTGAAGACCACCACGCCCAAGAAGCCCAACTCCGCGCTCCGCAAGGTCGCGCGCGTGCGGCTCTCCAACGGAATCGAGGTTAACACCTATATTCCGGGCGTCGGCCACAACCTGCAGGAGCACTCGGTGGTGCTGATTCGCGGAGGCCGCGTGCGCGACCTTCCGGGTGTCCGCTACCACGTGATCCGCGGAACCCTCGATTCGATCGGCGTGCAGGAACGCCGCAAGGGCCGCTCCAAGTACGGATCGAAGAAGCCGAAGTAACGATTATGTCGCGCAAGGGACAAGCACGCGTCCGCGAAGTAACTCCGGATCCCAAGTACCACGATCGCACGATCGCGAAGTTCGTGAACGTGGTGATGGAACGCGGCAAGAAGTCGGTCGCCGAAGGTATTTTCTACGGCGCGCTCGACTTGGTGGCCGAGCGTTCCAGGGAAGACGGTCTCGTCCAGTTCAAGAAGGCGCTCGACAACGTGCGCCCGTCGGTCGAAGTTCGCTCCCGCCGCGTGGGCGGCGCCAACTACCAGGTGCCCTCCGAAGTGCGGCCGGTTAGGCGCAACTCGCTTGCGATGCGATGGCTGGTGGCGGCAGCGCGCGCACGCGGCGAGAAGTCGATGGAAGAGCGGCTGGCGGCCGAGATCCTGGAAGCTGCCGCGAACCGCGGCGGTGCGGTCAAGAAACGCGAAGACACTCACCGGATGGCGGATGCCAACAGGGCGTTCGCGCACTATCGCTGGTAAGCATCGAGTTTTGAGTACATGGCTCGTACTACACCAATAGAACGGGTGCGCAATATCGGCATCATGGCGCACATCGATGCCGGTAAGACCACCACCACTGAGCGGGTGCTCTTCTACACCGGCATCAACTACAAGATCGGCGAGGTGCACGAAGGCACCGCGACGATGGACTGGATGGTGCAGGAGCAGGAGCGCGGCATCACAATCACGTCCGCGGCAACCACCTGCTTCTGGCGCGATTGCCGCGTCAACATCATCGACACGCCCGGCCACGTCGATTTCACCATCGAGGTGGAGCGCTCGCTGCGCGTCCTCGATGGCGCCGTGGCGGTGTTCTGCGCGGTCGGCGGCGTCGAGCCGCAGTCCGAGACCGTATGGCGCCAGGCCGACAAGTACGGCGTTCCCCGTGTCGCGTTCATCAACAAGATGGATCGCGTCGGCGCGGAGTTCGAGCGCGTGGTCGAGGAGATGCGCGAGAAGCTGAAGGCGACTCCGCTCCTGGTACAGCTTCCGATCGGCGCCGAGGACAAGTTCACCGGCGTCATCGATCTGATTGAGATGCGCGCGCTGGTTTGGGACGAAGACCGCCTCGGCGCGAACTACAAGGTCGAAGAAATTCCCGCGGACTTGAAAGAAAAGGCCGCCGGTTATCGCGACAAGATGGTCGAGACTCTCGCCGACCACGACGAGCACCTGATGGAGCTCTACCTGGAAGGCAAGGATCCCGGCGCCGAAAAAATTCGCGCCGCGATTCGCGCCGCCACCCTCAAGATGGCGATTACTCCCGTGCTGCTCGGTTCCGCTTTCCGCAATAAGGGCGTGCAGCCGATGCTCGATGCGGTCGTGGATTATCTCCCTTCGCCTGCCGATCTGCCGCCCGTCAAGGGAACTGTCGATGGCAAGGAAGAGGAGCGTCCGGCGAAAGACGATGCCCCCTTCTCGGCGTTGGCCTTTAAGATCATGACCGACCCGTACGTCGGCGTGTTGACCTTCGTGCGCGTTTACTCGGGCAAGCTCGAGAGCGGTTCGTCGGTGCTGAATTCGACCAAGGGCCGCCGCGAGCGCGTCGGTCGGTTGGTCAAGATGCACGCGAACAAGCGCGAAGAGATTTCCGAAGTTTATGCCGGCGATATCTGCGCCGTCGCGCTCAAGGATGCGACCACCGGCGACACGCTCTGCGATATGGCGCGGCCGATCGTGCTCGAATCGATCGAGTTTCCCGAGCCGGTCATCCAGATCGCCATCGAGCCCAAGACCAAGGCCGACCAGGAGAAGCTGTCCGAAGCGCTCCAGAAGCTGGCCAAGGAAGATCCTTCGTTCCGCGTGAGCGTGAACAAGGAAACCGCGCAGACCCTGATCGCCGGGATGGGCGAGTTGCACCTTGAGATCATCGTCGATCGCATGCTGCGCGAGTACAAAGTCGATGCGAACGTCGGCAAGCCGCAGGTCGCTTACCGCGAAACCATCCGGCGCGCGTCCGAGGCCGAAGGCCGCTTCGTGCGTCAGACCGGAGGCCACGGTCAGTTCGGTGTCGTCGACCTGACGATCGAGCCGATGGAAAAGGGCGGGGGCTTCGAATTCATCGATGGCACCAAGGGCGGCTCGATTCCGCGCAACTTTATCCCGTCGATCGAAGACGGCGTGAAGGAAGCGATGGAGAACGGCGTGCTCGCGGGCTACCCGATGGTCGATATTCGCGCGACTGTGACCGACGGCAAGTACCACGAAGTCGACTCATCCGAAATCGCGTTCCGCATCGCGGGCTCGATGGCGTTCAAGGAGGCGTGCGAGAAGGCGTCTCCGGTGCTGCTTGAGCCGGTGATGGAGGTCGAAGTGGTGACGCCCCAGGATTTCATGGGCGACGTTATCGGCGATCTGAATTCGCGGCGCGGCAAGGTGCAGGACATGGAAACCCGCGCCGGTGCCCAGATTATCGAGGCCCGCGTCCCGCTCGCGAACATGTTCGGCTACGCGACGCGGCTGCGCTCGATGACCCAGGGGCGCGCGAACTACACTATGCAGTTCGGGGCGTACGAACCCGTCCCGCAAAACGTTTTTGACGAACTCACCGCCACCAAGAAGGCGTCGTGATTACTTTAGAGGAGAGGCTCCGGCCTAATTTCGGAGGGCAAGATAATGGGCAAGGCTAAATTCGAACGCACCAAGCCGCACGCTAACGTTGGCACGATCGGACATATCGACCACGGCAAGACTACTTTGACCGCGGCGATTACCAAGGTGCTGGCAGCCCGCAAGCTTGCCCAGTTCACCGCCTTCGATCAGATCGACAAGGCGCCCGAAGAGCGCGAGCGCGGTATTACGATCGCTATTGCGCACGTCGAGTACGAGACCACCAAGCGCCACTACGCGCACGTCGATTGCCCGGGCCATGCCGACTACATCAAGAACATGATCACCGGCGCGGCGCAGATGGACGGCGCGATCCTGGTGGTGGGCGCCAACGACGGCCCGATGCCGCAGACGCGCGAGCACATCCTCCTCGCCCGCCAGGTCGGCGTCCCCGCCATCGTGGTGTTCATGAACAAGGTCGACATGGTCGACGATCCCGAGTTGCTCGACCTGGTCGAGCTCGAAGTTCGCGACCTGCTGAAGAAGTACGACTTCCCCGGCGACGACGCGAAGGTCATTCGCGGCAGCGCCCTCAAGGCGCTCGATTGCGGTTGCGGCAAGGATGATTGCCCGAACTGCAAGCCGATCCTCGAGCTCATGGATGCGGTCGATACCGCCATCCCGCAGCCCAAGCGCGAAGTCGACAAGCCGTTCCTGATGCCGGTGGAAGACGTGTTCTCCATCTCCGGCCGCGGCACCGTCGTTACCGGCCGCGTCGATCGCGGCAAGATCAAGGTTGGTGAGGAAGTCGAGATCGTCGGTTTCCGCGACACCACCAAGACCGTCGTGACCGGCGTCGAGATGTTCCGCAAGCTGCTCGACCAGGGCGAAGCCGGCGACAACATCGGCGTGCTGCTGCGCGGTGTGAAGCGCGAGGACGTGGAGCGCGGACAGGTGCTCGCGGCCCCGGGCACGATCACCCCGCACACCAAGTTCGACGGCTCGGTGTACGTGCTGACCAAGGACGAAGGCGGACGCCATACCCCGTTCTTCAACGGCTATCGCCCGCAGTTCTATTTCCAGACCACCGACGTCACGGGCATCCTGTCGCTGCCGGAAGGCACCGAGATGGTCATGCCGGGTGACAACGTCGCCATCAAGGGCGAGTTGATCACTCCGGTCGCGATGGACGAGGGGCAGCGCTTCTCGATTCGCGAGGGCGGCCGCACCGTCGGTTCGGGCGTCGTAACCAAGATCGAGAAGTAAAGGGAGCGAAGGAAACGGAGCGCTTGAGCATCGGGCGCGGTATTACGGATGAACGACAAGATACGCATACGTCTCAAGGCGTACGACTACCGCCTGCTCGATCAGTCGGTGCGCGAAATCGTCGACACTATCCGGCGCACGGGCGGCCGTGTCGCCGGGCCGATTCCGCTGCCGACCCGCATAGAGCGCTTTACCGTCAACCGTTCGCCGCACGTTGACAAAAAGTCGCGCGAGCATTTCGAGATCCGCACTCACAAGCGGCTCCTCGACGTGCTGGAGCCGACCCAACAGACTATCGATGCCCTCGGCAAGCTCGATCTTGCCGCCGGGGTCGACGTCGAGATCAAGCTCGAGTAGGACCGATGCTGACCGGACTAATCGGCAAGAAACTCGGGACGACGCAGGTTGCGGATGCGCAGGGGCGCATCCGTGCCGTGACCGTCGTCCAGCTCGGTCCCTGCACCGTGACCCAACTCAAGACCGAGCCCACCGACGGCTACGACGCCGTGCAGGTGACTTGGGGCAAGAAGAAGCTGAGCCGCGTCACCGGCGCGGAGCGCGGGCATTTCAAGAAGGCCAACGTTGCGGCGGGTACGAAGACTGCTGAATTCGGCAAGCGCGGCGAAGGCGAGCTCGCGCTCGGACAGGCGATTGCGGTCGGCGAAGTTTTCAAGGCCGGCGAACAGGTGGACGTGCAGGGAATCTCGAAGGGAAAAGGCTATGCCGGCGTTATCCGGCGCCATCACTTTTCGGGCTTCCCGGGATCGCACGGCACCCACGAATACTTCCGCCACGGCGGCTCGATCGGTAACCGCTCATACCCCGGGCGCGTGCGCAAGGGACTGCGGATGCCCGGTCAGCTCGGCAACGAGACCGCTACCGTTCTGAATCTCGAAATCGTGGAAATCCTTTCTGATGACAACGCGGTCGCGATCGCGGGTGCAGTCCCAGGTCCGGACGGCGCGATGGTGATCGTGAAGCACGCGGCTCGTCCGCGACGCCGAGCGAACGTGGTGGCAGCCAATGCCTGAACAGAGTTCAAATCCGGCTCCGGTAAAGCTGCCGGTTTTTTCGGCGGCGCAGGAGCGCACCGGGGAAGCTGAGTTCGCGGGCGCGGTGTTCGGCCGCGACGGCGATGGCAGCCTGCTGCACGATGCCGTCCGCATGCAGCTCGCGAATCGGCGATCGGGAACCGCATCGACCAAGACTCGCGGCCTGATTTCCGGCGGTGGACGCAAGCCTTGGCGCCAGAAGGGTACCGGGCGGGCGCGTGCGGGTTCGACCCGTTCTCCGCTGTGGCGACACGGTGGAACGATTTTTGGTCCGCAACCGCGCGACTACTCGTACCAGATTCCCAAGAAGGCGTGGCGGCGCGCATTGTGCCTCGCGCTTTCCGCGCGCGCTCGCGACGGCAAGTTGTTCGTGGTGCAGTCGCTCGCGCTTGCGGAACCCAAAACCAGGCTGGCGAAAGCCGCGCTCGAAAAGCTCGGCGTGAAGCACGCCCTGGTCGTCCTGGGCGAAGGCGACGAACAGTTTCAGCGCGCGGCGCGCAACCTCGCCCGGCACAAGGTGCTGCTCGCCGCGGGGCTCAATGTCTACGACGTGCTCAACTACGACGAGCTGGTGATGACCGAGGCGACTGCTCGCGCGATCGAGAAGCGCCTGGCGGGAGACGTGCGATGAACCTCGAGAGCATCATCCTGTCGCCGCTCGTCACCGAAAAGGGCACGATGGCGAGCGAGAAGGCGAACCAGGTCGTGTTTCGGGTGCGGCCGCATGCGAGCAAGGATCTCGTTCGAGAAGCGGTCGAGAAGCTTTTCAAGGTGACGGTCCTCAAGGTGCGGACTTCCAACTACCTGGGCAAGGAGCGCCGGCGCGGGGTGGTCCGTGGCGCCAAACCCGACTGGAAGAAGGCTTACGTCACGCTCAAGGAAGGCGACCGGATCGAGTTTTTTGAGGGAGTTTAGCGGAGCGCAACAGTCATGGCGGTAATTCAGCTTAATCCGCGCACGCCCGGCCAGCGGTTCATGCAGGTCGCAGATTTCTCGGACCTCACCAAGAAGGAACCCGAGAAGGCGTTGCTCGAACCGGTAAAGCGATCGGGCGGCCGCAACAACATGGGCCGCATGACCTCGCGTCATCGCGGCGGCGGACACAAGCGCCGCCTGCGCCTGATCGATTTTAAGCGCACGCGCGACGGCATTCCGGCCAGGGTCGCTGCGCTCGAATACGATCCCAATCGCTCCGCCAACGTCGCGCTGCTGCACTATGCCGACGGCGTGAAGGCTTACATCCTGGCGCCCGAAGGGCTCAAGGTCGGCGACAGGGTTGAGTCGGGTGAAACCGCGGATATCAAGCCCGGCAACGCCCTGAAGCTCAGGCATATTCCGCTCGGCACGATCGTTCACGCGATCGAGATGAAGCCGGGCGCCGGCGCCAAGCTGGCCCGCGGCGCGGGTGCGCAGGCGCAGTTGATGGCCAAGGAAGGAAAATTCGCGTTGCTCAAGTTGCCTTCGGGCGAGCAACGCATGGTGCTGGCGGATTGCCGCGCGACTATCGGTCAGGTCGGAAATCTCGAGTACGAAAATATTTCGATCGGCAAGGCCGGGCGGTCGCGATGGTTGGGCAAGCGCGGGCACGTGCGCGGAATCGCGATGAACCCCGTGGACCATCCGCACGGCGGCGGCGAAGGACGCTCCAAGGGCAACCATCCGCAGTCTCCGTGGGGCATGCCGACCAAGGGCTACAAGACACGCGGCAAGAAACCGTCGGATCAGTACATCGTGAGCCGGCGTCCGCGCGGGAAACATTAAAGATGCGATCGCAGAAAAAAGGACCGTTCCAGGACGAACATCTCAAGAAGAAGGCCGAGGCCGCGGTCGCAGCCGGCGACAAGCGCATCATCCGGACCTGGTCGCGCCGCTCGATGATCGTGCCGGATATGATTGGCCTGACGTTCGCGGTGCACAACGGACACAAGTTTGTGCCCGTTTACTGCACCGAAAACATGGTCGGCCACAAGCTCGGTGAGTTTTCGCCGACCCGGACCTTTCACGGGCATTCCGGCGATCGCAAGGCCGAAGTGAGGAGCGCGGGACCGGCACCGGCCGCTCCTGCAGCACCCGCGGCGCCGAAGGCATAGGCATGGAAACGTTATCGCGCAGCCGTTACATCCGCATCTCGCCGCAAAAGCTGCGGCTGGTGTGCGCGCTCGTGGTCGGCAAGCCCGTCGGGCAGGCCCTCGCTATCCTGGAATTCACTCCCAAGAAGGGCGCGCACTTCGTCGCCAAGACCTTGCTGGCCGCGGTCGCCAATGCGCGCGATCAGCAGAACGTGGACGAGGACAAACTCTACGTAAAGCGGGCCATCGCCGACACGGGGCCGACCTGGAAACGATCGCTGCCGCGGGCCCACATGCACGCGACGCCGATTCTCAAGCGCACCAGCCACCTCACGGTGGTGGTGGACGAACGGGCAGCCTGAGGCATCTATGGGTCAGAAATCACATCCGCGCGGGCTTCGGCTCGGCATCATCGAAAGCTGGGATTCGCGCTGGTTCTCGAGCCACGACTACACGACCTTGTTGCACGAGGATCTCAAGCTGCGCGACTTCATCAAGAAGCGCCTCTACCACGCCGGGATCTCGCGCGTGGAAATCGAGCGCATGGCTAACAAGGCCAAGGTGAATATCCATACCGCGCGCCCCGGAATCGTTATCGGCAAGAAGGGTGTCGAGATCGACAAGCTCAAGACCGACATCCAGAAGATGATGAAGGGCAAGGAAGCCTTCATCAATATTCACGAAGTTCGCCGCCCCGACCTCGACCCGCAGCTCGTGGCCGAGAATATCGCGCTGCAGCTCGAACGCCGCGTCGCGTTCCGCCGCGCGATGAAGGAAGCGGTTACGCGCGCGATGCGGATGGGTGCGCAGGGCGTAAAGGTTCATGTTGCGGGACGTCTCGGCGGCGCGGAAATCGCGCGCGCAGAGTGGTATCGCGAGGGGCGCGTTCCCCTGCAGACGCTGCGCGCGGATGTCGCGTACGGCTTTGCCGAAGCGCGTACGACTTACGGCGTAATTGGAATCAAGGTCTGGATCTTCCGCGGTGAAATCCTGACCCATTCGGAAGCGGAAGCGAAGCGCTCCGGCTCCGCGGCGCAACAGCAGTAAACGATGCTTGCACCAAAGAAAGTAAAGTATCGCAAGATCCAGAAGGGACGCGTCCGCGGCGCCGAATCGCGCGGCCTCGTGCTCGCCTTCGGAGACTTCGGGCTCAAGGCTGTCGAGACCGCGCGCGTCGATGCGCGTGCGCTGGAAGCCGCCCGTGTCGCGCTCACCCGCCATATCAAGCGCGGTGGCCGCGTCTGGATTCGCGTGTTCCCGGACAAACCCTTCACCAAGAAGCCGGCCGAAACCCGTATGGGCAAAGGCAAGGGCTCGCCGGAAGGATGGACCGCCGTGGTGCGGCCGGGACGGATTCTGTTCGAGATGGAAGGTGTCGATCGGGCTACCGCGCGCGAGGCGATGCGCCTGGCTGCGCACAAGCTCCCGATCAAGACGATAGTGATTGAACGCGAGGAGGGCGCCTTTGGAGCTTGATGAACTCAGGCAGATGAGCGCCGGCGACTTGCAGGTCAAGGAACGCGAGGCGCGCGAGGAAGTCTTTCGGCTGAGGCTCAAGCTGCGGACCAACCAGCTCGACAACTCGGCTACGCTCCGGAAAGCGCGCCGCGAACTGTCGCGAATTCTGACCGTGCTCCGGCAGAAGACTCCCGCGGCGGCAAAGGGAAGCGATGCGCGAGCGAGTTAAACGGCGTGAAGGTACGGTGGTCTCGGCCAAGATGACCAAGACCGTCGTGGTGCAGGTGGACCGCCTGGTGGAGCATCCCCTCTACGGCAAGCGCGTCCGCCAGCGTAAACGGTATATGGCGCACGATGAACGCGGCGAATGCGGCCAGGGCGATCGCGTGCTGATCATCGAAACGCGGCCGCTGTCGCGCAACAAGCGATGGCGTGTCAGCAAGGTCCTCAAGAAGGCGGCCGGCTGAGGTTAGCGCGCGATGATCCAGACCCAGACAGTGCTCGATGTCGCCGATAATTCCGGCGCCCGCAAGGTGATGTGCATCAAGGTGCTCGGCGGTTCGCGCCGGCGCTACGCGACCGTCGGCGACGTGATCGTGGTCGCCGTCAAGGAAGCCATCCCCAACGCGAAGGTGAAAAAGGGCGACGTGACGCGTGCGGTGATCGTGCGCACCGCCAAGGAAATCAGCCGCGGCGACGGCAGTTACATCCGGTTCGACGGCAACTCGGCCGTGCTGCTCGACAACCAGCACGAGCCAATCGGAACGCGCATCTTCGGTCCGGTTGCCCGCGAGCTGAGGGCCAAGAAGTTCATGAAGATTATTTCGCTCGCTCCCGAGGTGCTGTGATGACTCCCCGGGCGGCGGCAGCAAGTTACAAGATTCGCAAGAACGACATGGTGATGGTCG
>DATJWT010000196.1:0-3803 GCA_035500975.1 Binataceae bacterium (SeqCode) | reverse complement strand
CGCGAGCTGCGCGCCGATCGACATCCCGACTCCATGTCCCACCGGCGCCAGCGGCCCCGCGTCCACGACCTGGCCCATGAAGCGGCAGGTGAACGCGCGGCTCATCCAGCCCGACAGCGTGAAGCTGTCGATGATGGTGGTGGCGTTCTTGTCCATCACCTTGATCAGGTCCTCGCACAGCCGCGCCGGATGAATCGGGCGGGAGGTCGAGACCTTGGCGTTCTGATCGCGAATCTGCTGGTCAAAGCGATCGCGAGTGGCCTTCACTTCCCGGGTCCACTCGGAATTGCGGTTCTTCGAGAAGTCGAGCTTGAGCTCCTTGATACGATTGATGAGCTGGCGCAGCACGAGCTTGGGATCGCCGACCACCGGCAGATCCGCGTTGACCTGCCATCCGATGCGCGTCGCCGTCGGGTCGACCTGGATGTACTTGGCCTTGTCGGTCCAGGTTGGCGGCTGGCCGAAATGCTCGCCGCTCCAGAAGCGGAACCCGATTGCGAGCACCACGTCGGCGCGGCCCGTGAAGGGCTTCTTGAAAGCGCCGCGGATCGCCAGCGGATGCTCTTCCGAAACCACGCCCTGGCCGGCGCGGCGGGCGTAGATGGGAATGCCGGTCAATTCGACGAATTCCTTCATCTCGGCGCCGGCTTGCGACCAGAACACGCCGTCACCGCATGCGATCAGCGGCCGCTCTGACGCATGGAGCATCTCGACTGCCTTGTCGATCCTGGCCGGGTCGCCCTCGGAGCGGACGTCATCGATCGTGAAGCCGCGCGCGCCCTTGCGCTGCCGCGCATCTTCATCGTGGTGATAGAGCAGGTTCTGCGGAATCTCGAACAACGCGACGCCCTGCGGCGGCGAGATCGCCTCGCGAAAGGCCGAGCGCAGGTCGAACTGGATGGTGCTCCAGTCGGTCACGCGCTTGGTGAACTTCGAGAAGCTGTTCACCACTTCCGAGCCGTAGGCTTCCTGGAACGAACCGAGGTGATCTTCCGTATTCGGATGCTGCCCCGAGATGCACACCACCGCCGAGCTCGTGAGACCCGCGACGCACAGCCCGGTGACCGCGTTGGTCAAGCCGCATCCCGCCGTCACCATGCAGACCCCCGGCTCTCCCGACACGCGCGCATAGGCATCGGCGGCGTATGCGGTCGCCTGCTCGTGGCGCATGTGGATCAGCTTGATATCGTGGTCGCGCAGCTGCGCCAGGATCGGAAAGAGATGTCCGCCGTTGATTGCGAAACAGTACTTGACCCGGTTCTCACGCATCACGCGCGCGATTAACTCGCCGCCGTCTGCTTTTGCCATCGAAAATCCCTCCGTCGGATTTTGCCCGCCCGATTGCGCGCCGCCGACTCGGCGCCATGGATGCTACGAGTCCGCACGGGTTGCGGATCCCGGTCGGTTGAACTGAGCGGGCTATTGAGCCGAATCCTTGCACATTTTACGCGGCATCGAAAAGCGCGGGGTGCGGTGTCGATGCCCGTTTAAGTGGCAAGAAGGCGTCCGCCTGTATTGATCGACCCTGCCAAGCCTGTCAGGTTGTTTGCATCCTGCCCTCCGGCTCGCCGACACCTGACGAGGGGCGGCGGGTTGTACGCACTGGAAACGGCATGAAGCGGGTCACAGCGGCGATTGTAACGATCCTGATCGGAGTGATTTGGATCGGCTCGGCACTCGCCTACGATCTGATGGATCCCACGTCGTGGCCCTTCATCCCGGTTCCGGAAGTCGCGACCGATCCCAATGGCGGCGTCACCGCCGGCCTGCTGCCGGTGTTTCTGTTCACCGACACCAAGAACCAGATCCGCGACATTTTCGCACCCGACATCAACTGGAACACCACGCTGGGGGCCGGCGGTAACTTCCGCTACCTGTCGTACCCGTCGGAAGATACCAACTGGTACGCGGTCTTCGGCGCCGCGCAGCAGATCGCCCGCCACGTTGACCTCGACTACCAGACCGGGAGAACTCACCAGGACCTGTTCACCTTCGAGGGCCGTTTCTTCTTCGAGAAGGATCCGACCGACCGGTTCTACGGCCTCGGCAATACCTCCGCGCAGGGCAACGAGACGACCTTCACCACCCAGCAGCTCTATGGACAGGGGACGGTGGGTCTCAACATTACCGAGAATCTCCAGCTCCAGTTCATGGAAAGACCGCGGTGGGTGAGGATTTACGACGGCGCCTACACCAATTTTCCGCAGATCTTCCAGCTCTTCCCGAATCAGAAGGGCATCAACGGCGGCAGCGAAGTGCTGAGCCAACTGATGCTTCAATATGATTCGCGCGACTCGGTCGATATTCCCAGGAGCGGCGGTTTGTATCGCATCTACGGATCGATCGCCGACCGGGCCCTGGGCAGCTCGTTCTCATACACCCGCGTCGGCTACGAGGCGCGCAAGTACTACACGGTCAATCCGCGCATCACCTTCGCGGGCCACGTGTTCATGGAATACGAACCGGCGGGAAACGAGATGCCTTTCTGGGCGCAGGCACGTCTCGGTGGCGACGAAAGCATCCTGACCGATCAGCAGACCCTGCGCGGCTACGGCACCGGCCGCTACGTAGACAACAACCTGTTCGTGGCGAACATGGAGATGCGCACGCGGGTGTGGGACAAGGATCTGTTCGGCACCCACGGCACGCTCGAGATCGCGCCGTTCGCCGAAGCCGGGCGCGTTGCGCATGACATGAATTACAATCCCCTGAGCCAGCTTCATCCCGTGGGAGGACTGGGCTTCCGCGGTATCGCGCAGCCGTTCGTGGTCGGCTACGTGGATGTGGGCTATGGCGCCGAAGGCGCCAGTATTTTCTCGGGCATCAACTACCCTTTCTAGTCTTCGCTCCTCTCCGCTCGCGCTCCGCCTCGGGAGCGCTTACGCGCTGCGCTCGCGGACTCGCGCCCTTTGGGCTGAACGCGCGGTTCATACTTTTCCGATCAACTCGCGCGAAATGTCATCAAGGCATTCGTTGAATCCGTCCATCGGAGGATTCAGGAACACCTGGCTCAAGCCCGCCTTTTCCAACCCTCTCAGCTGATCGATCACCGCTTCGCGCACGCCCACGATGGTCGTCGCGCGGATTGTCTCCGCCGTCACGAATTTCTGTTCTTCCGGGGAGACGAACGTGCAGTGCCCCAGATGGACGTGCAAATAGCGTTCGTTTTCCGGCATCCGCGCGACGTGTGCCGCGTAGGCCTCGTAAACCTTGTGCACTTCCGGCGGCAGCGAGGTCGGCCGCGCGTATCCCGCGGCAATCGCATGCAGGGACGCCATCACCCACGGACCTACCATCGCCTTCACCCGCGGCGAATCGATCGCCTCGCCGGGCTTGAGCACACAGATGTGAGTCAGTGACACAACCGGCAGGTCCTTGCCCGAGCGGCCGGCACTGGCCGCTCCCGCTTCGATATGCTTGCGCACCGTGGCCATCCGGTCGGGAGTCGCGATGCCGGTGGTGATCACTCCGTCGCCGAACTCGCCCGCCATCGCGAGCGTCTTGGGTCCGTTGGCCGCGACATAAAATGGAATCCTGTCGTCGAGGTCGATGAACCTGTGCTCGCGATGGAGGTAGCGAATCTTCCGCTCCAGTCCCTCCGTGCGATAGTTCGCCTCGCCGTCGCGCAGCAGATCGTGGATTACCCGGACCTCTTCGCGGAATACCTCCTGTTTCACCGGCGGCAGGCCCATCACGCGGCGTCCCGTGTGGCCGGTGCCGAAGCCCAGGATGGTCCGCCCGGGCGCGAGCTGATTGATTGTCGCGATCGAATGGACTGTCACCGGCGGGATTCGATTGGTCGC
>DATJWT010000195.1:0-3779 GCA_035500975.1 Binataceae bacterium (SeqCode) | reverse complement strand
GTCGAGTGCGGGACGCGAGCAGTGATCAGCAACGGCCCGCGGGAGAGATCGTAGGGACAGGCCGCATAGAGCATGTCGGGGCTGGGGCGGGCCACTTGTCGTCTTCCCGCCCTCGGGCGCCCGCCATAGCGGATCGTGTTCGGCTCGCCCATCCTGCCAAGCAGCCGCCGCATCACCATCCGTGGGATGGCATGCAGCGTCCACAGATGCACGAGCATCGCGACCAGCAGGGTAATGCCGATCCATATCCAACGCTGCCGCGCGCGCTCACTCATGGACACGTCACCTTGGTGATCGTAGGCAAAGCAGCGTGCGCGGGATCGAGCGAGACCAGTGGGCCCGGGTTGTAGAGCCGCAGGTTCAGCGAAGGGTGACCGGGACCGAGTGCTATCCAGTTGGCGCCGTTGGGAGTACCGCCGACGCGTATCGTGAAGTCACCGCTCGCATCATGCACGACGCTCGTTTTGGACACCGAATAGCGATTGGCAGGATTCGGAATGAGATCTCCCTCGGGACCGTATGCGGTGATGCTCCACCATCGCGCGTCGGGATCGCGGCCGGAGAGCTCGTAGATGCATCCGCCGTCCAGGCGGTCGCCGTCGCCGTCGCGGTTGGCTGAGTAGTAGATGGTCTCGCTGCGATTGAGCGCCAGCGGGCCATGCAGGGCGACCCTGGCCCGGGTGTAGGGATCGCCGGCCGCGTCGCCGTTGGAAAGATTGGTACTCCATGGTCCGTCACTGATCCTGTCGGGCAGCAGGGGACGGACAACCGTAAAGAAAGTAAGGAACAGTCCAAGGACCGTTCCTATCACGAGCGCGGCGGTAATCTTGAGGACCAGCTTCATCGCAAGGCGCCAGGATAGCGCCATCATCTATATTACGCTCGAGCGGGTAGATTGGTTGCACAACGAGTTGAGTGCGAACCGTCCTGCGATGGAGCGGCGGCAACCTTACAATCGAGGTCGCGAAAAACTACAATTCGCAGGCGCTCACGAATTTGACTGGAAGCCCGCGAGCAGCGCCGCGCGGAGGATTGACGATGCCAGGCGACGATTACACCTTCACCACCGCCGGCCGGGTTCATGGGGAGGCGAAATATATCGCGCCGCTCCTCGGCGAGATCGCGGCGCAGGCCGCGGAGGCTGATCGAACCCGCTCGGTCGCACCCGGTGTGATCGCGGCGATCAAACGCAACGACATCATGCGGATATCCGCAAGCCGCGAGATTGCGGGTCTCGAGGAACCGATCGTCGCGATCGCCAACGAGCTGCGCGCGATCGCGCCGCGATGCGCATCGACGGCGTGGTGCCTATGGAACCATCTCTGTGTGTTTCACTATTTCGCCGGCGCGCTTGGACCCACGCATGCAGACCTGCTGGCCGGCATCATTTCTAAACGCGAATGGGTCTGCTTTCCGGCAGGGGCGGCGTCGGAAGTAAAAGCCGTCGATGCGGGAGACAAGACCATCATTTCGGGGGTCACAACCTTCGGCTCGGGCTGTCGATACGCGGAGTGGTCGGGCGTGGCGTTTCTCAAGGATGGAGCGAAGATTCCGCATTTCACGATCGTGGACCTGCGGGATCCAAAGGTTACTATCAAGCCGACCTGGGATGGGAGTGCGGTGCGCGCATCTGCAACCGACCACGTCTACTATGACGGCATCGAGGTGCCTCGCGCGCGGGTGGTGGCGATGCCGCCGCGGTATCGCGCGCTGCTTCGGCAACGCGAGTATCCGGTAATTAATCATCGTTATCGCGAAGACTGGGTCGCGCTGTCGGTGGTGTGGCTGGGCGCGATGGCGACCGGGGTCGCGGAAGCATCGCTCAACGCCACCGCGAAGAACATCCGGGGCCGCATCGCAATCGTTGGAACCAAGATGGCCGAGAAGCCGACTATCCACGTCAATCTCGGCCGGGCGCGGGCGCTGATCAATGCGGCGACGGACACGGTGTATGCCGCGATGGCGGAGACCGATGCACGCATCGCGGCGCGCATCGCGCCTACCGAGGGCGACTATTTCCGGCAGACTTCGGCGGGGATGCAGGCGGTGCTGCTGTGCGACGAGGCGATGAAGCTGATTCTGCGCGTGCTCGGCGGCAACGGGTTGCGCGAAGGGACCGACTTCGAGCGGCGCTACCGCGACTTCCAGGCGATGCCGCTGCACATCAACGGCCACGTCGATCGCATCACGGAGCAGCTGGGACGCATCGCGCTGGGGCTGGATTCGGAGAATCCATTCTAGGGGGGCCGATTTTACAGGTCGCCGACCCGACGGAGTTTTTCAGAGACTTCTCTCATGAGCGGCAGAGGCAGGCGACCAAGAGGTCTGAGTAATCGACTACGGTCGACCGCGCGAGACTGATCGACCATCACTTCGCAGGCTCGAGAATTGCCCGCGATTCTGGGGGGCAATTCAACTCTCAAAATGCTGGCCCCGGTCAAGCGCGTCGTGCATGGCAAAACCCAGGTGCTGGGATGCCCGGTCTCGTTCAGCAGATCAGACTGAACCACGAGTACCGGCCTCACTTTTCCGGGTTCAGTACCGCGCCGAGGACTCAAATCGGCCGACCACAACTCACCCCGCCTGGGGACCCTTTCAGGCATCGTCGAGGCCGTCGCCAGTTAGCGGCTCCAGCTCCTCAAGCTCCTTGAGCGTCGAGGGTCGGACGCGCGCGGATGCGTCCCGGAACTGTCGGCGAAGCTCCTGGCGCGAAACTTGTTCCTCGAGCAGGTTCAGTGAGCGGCGGATGACCTCGGTGTTGGAGCGAGCGTTGAGCATCCTGCGCAACCGCCGTACCTGGGCGTGCTCGGCGGGGCCGAGAGTAAATGACGATTTTGCCGCAGAATGATCCTTCATGCTTTTCTCATACCTTGGGCGGCAGCCCCGTGGCAAGTGAAAGAAGACTGCGTGGAGATCGTGGCCCTCGGTTGAACACGGTGCGAAGCAATGTGATTAGATAGCGCAGCCAAGGGTAGTACAGTGCCCGACCATTCAAACCCATACACGATTCACTACTTCCACCAGGTAGATGATCCATACAGCCACGTGGCGGCGCAGACTCTCGCTGCGCTCGCGGCGGCGTATCGTATCGAGATCGTTCCGCACCTGGTGCCGCCGCCGGAGGACAGCGCGGCGCCGGAGCGCGCGCGGCTCAAGGCATATGCGCTCCGCGATGCGGCACGGCTGGCGCGGCGATACAGACTCGCGTTTCCCGGAGACGCCACTGAGTGCGACGGCGAAGACGTGAGTATCGCGAACACCAGACTGGCCCGAGCGATCGAGCGAGAGAGATTCGTGCATGATGCCGCTGGCATCGGCGATGCTTTCTGGC
This sequence comes from Binataceae bacterium (SeqCode), assembly GCA_035500975.1. GTDB lineage: Bacteria > Desulfobacterota > Binatia > Binatales > Binataceae > JAFAHS01. Next base: position 448 of record DATJWT010000195.1, on the reverse strand, counting down.
GGGGGACGCCATCCGATGCCGAGGCGGCGGATCCTGCGACTACGCAACGGCTACTGACGGAAGGCGAGAAGCTGCGCGAGGAACTCGGTCACTATTTGGGCGCGATGTTCTATCTCGACGGCGATTGGTACTGGGGCATCGACCGGCTCCACCACCTGGAGAACAAGCTCCGATCGCAGGGGCTCGCACATGATCCATCGCGACCGCTGATCGCGCCGATGCAGCAGCCGGCGCTCGATGGCCCGCGAGCGTCATCGAAGCCGCCGCTGGTCGAATTCTGGTTCTCGTTCCGCAGCCCGTACGTGTATATCGGCGCCGCGCGGCTTCATCGATTGGTCGCGCATTACGGCGCCGAACTTCGATGGCGCTTCATCGTCCCGATGATCATGCGCGGATTGCCGGTGCCGCCCGCGAAGACCCGGTACATCCTGCTCGATGCGATGCGCGA
>DATJWT010000194.1:0-8466 GCA_035500975.1 Binataceae bacterium (SeqCode) | reverse complement strand
TGGCTTACCTACCGCGGCCATCTCGACAAGTTCAGCGACAACCTCCTGATGGGTGCCGTCAATGCGTTCACCGGCGAGACCGGGAAGGCGACCAACGCGTTGAGCGGCGTGAAGAGTCAGGCGATCTCGAAGATCGCTCGCGACTATCGCTCAAAGGGCAGACGATGGATCGTCATCGGCGATCGCAACTACGGGGAGGGTAGCAGCCGCGAGCACGCCGCCTTGTCGCCGCGATTACTCGGTTGCGCCGCCGTGATCGCGCGCAGCTTCGCGCGCATCCATGAATCGAATCTGAAGAAGCAGGGATTGCTCGCGCTGACCTTCAGCGATCCCGCCGACTACGATCACGTCCGTGAGGATGACCGCATCAGCTTGGTCGGGCTCTCGGGTTTCGCGCCGGGCAAACCGTGCGAATGCCGCATCGCGCACGCCGATGGCACCCGCGAGAGTTTGATGCTGAATCATTCCTTCAGCGACCGGCAGATCGAATGGTTCCGCGCCGGCTCCGCTCTCAACCTGGTACGTGATTCGAATTCGTCTAAATGAAAAGTAATGGACGACTCACGTGAGCGACGCGAAGGATCTCGCGCGGCCCTCCGCGCGTCACTTCCGCCCTGGCTTCGATTGCCAGGGAAGGAACGCCTTGGCCGAACTCTCCGCGTTGCCGTCCTGCACGATAGCTTCGAATTCCTGCCGTGCTTTCTCTGCCGAAGGCAGCGAACTGATGTCAACCTCGTGTTCGTTCGCCCAACTCCGCCACGTCGTCAACCGCCGCGCATGCGCGCCCGATTCCGTATGCACATCATCCGCAAATGCCAGCATGCGAAGCGCGACTGTTCGCGCATCCGCGCTTGTCTCTTTACCCGGGTGCGTCCGCCGATATTGATCCATCCTGATGCTGCCGGCGCGATCGACTTCCGTGAGCATCGCGATTGCGCCCGCGCCCAGCCCATCGAGTTGCCACGCTTCCCGCGCTATTCCAATCGCCACCAGATGCGGCCACAGCCGTCGATGGACGTAAGTCTCCTTGCCCGACACCAGCTTGGTCATCGCGATTTCGCCGCTGTGCTGCAGATGCTGGCTGACCATGTACACTTCGTTGCTCAGCGGATGCGCCCACCACGAGCCGCGAATAGGCTCGCCGATCGTGAGCCGGGTCAGGCTCGGAAAAACGTTGTCGTGAACCAGCAGTAATCCGCGATGCGCAAGCTCGGCCATCGCCTCATCGAAGCCTGCCTTGAGCTTGGCCACTTGTGCCTACACCACCTTGCGGAACGCGAGCGCGGGACTTACTGCGACAGCCTGGATCACCGGGATGATCGCGCTCAAAATCGTCACTCCCACGATCGCGAGCACTCCCGCCAGCGCCGCGCCCGGTGTCACCTGCATGTAACCCTGTCCTCCTAGGACTGCCCCCAGCGTTATGCCACTCCCGAAAAGCCCCAGGGCCGTAAGCGCTCCCGCGCCGCCCCCGAGGATCGCCATCAGCCCGGCCTCCCCGAACAGGATTCCTGCGACTTGCGAACGTCCGAAGCCCAGCGCGCGAATTACCGCGACCTCCGAAATTCTCTCGCGCACATTCATCGCCATCGCGTTCGCCGCGATCAGCAGCAGCGTAATCACCACCACCGCGCACAAGCTGAAGATGATCGTGCTCAAGTCGGCGATCGCCGAGAGCCCGTTCGCGAGCGCATCCCCTTCCGTGATCGTGCTGGTCTCGTACTCGGAATTGTGAAAGCGGCTGTCTATTTCCTCGATCACTCTGGGTACGTCGGCCAGCGAATCCACCCGCACCGAGATGAAACTGGCGCGGTTCGAGATGTCCACCGAGTACGCGTTCTTTACCGCTTCATCCAGTAGCTCGCGGCGGAATGTGAAAGCGTTCTGGTCGCGCTTGGCCTCGAGCACCGCGGCTGGAATGAAGGTGATGGAAACCTTGCCGTCCAGGTTCTTGAGCGTGATCGGCTCGCCCAGCCGCCAATGATTGGTCTTCATCAGCATGCTGCCTACCATCACCGATCGCCGATCGCTGATGATCTTCTTGATCTCGTCAGCGGTGAGATGACCTTCCGGGTACACCTTCACCACGTCGGGATCGACCCCGTACCCGATTATCGGCTGGCGCGGGTCGCGGTAGATCGCGCCCCATTCGATCTCCGCGGTGGCCGCCACGACCCCCGGCATCTTCCGGATCGCATCGCGATACCAGATCGGCAGCATGTAGGCATTGGGCGCGTTCACGATCAGGCGCAGCCGCGTACCCTCGTCGCTGGTGATGCGTTTGATCGATGCCGGTACGGAGATCAGCACCGTCAGCAGGAACCCCGCGATGAAACAGGTGAACACGCTCAGCACCGTGCGCATCCGGCGCCGGCCCAGGTTCCGCACCGCAAGAGCCACTACTTTCAGCACTCAGGCCTCCCGTAGCGATTCATTGATTCCGACCGCCGCGGCTCGCCACGCCGGCATCACTCCGCCAATCACTCCGATCAGCAGCCCGCCGATCAGCCCGGCCGAGATGGCCCGGGTGCCGAGATGAAATGAAAACACGAAAATTCCCACGCTCATGAGCTGGCTGGTGAGCCCGGTCGCGAATGCCACCGCCAGTCCGATAAGCTCGCCCGCCACCCCTGCCGCCAGCCCGAGCATCGCGCTCTCCACGATAAAACTCACCATCACGCTGCCGCGCCGGAAGCCGAGCGCGCGCAACAACCCGATCTCGCGCCGCCGCCGCAGCACGCCCGCGTACATCATGTTCATCCCGCCGAAAGTCGCCCCGATGCCGAGGATTAGCGCGACGAAAATGCCGTAGGATTCGATCTGCCGGGCAAGCTGGTCCTGGTCCGCGTAGAAGTCCCGCTCCGTTACCGCCTGCAGCGCCAGGCGCGGATCGTTCTTGAACTTCGCGTTCAGTGCGTCTCCCTCGCCCGGCTTCAGCACGACGTGCAGAACGTTCGCGATACCGGTCGAGGGGCCGTGATAATCGGCGATCAGGTCGTCGCTGTTGGCCCAGATCTCCGATTCCCGCGCGCTGCCCGCGTCCGCGAAGACTCCTGCCACCGTCCAGTTGCGCCGGCCGAAGTGAAAGCTCTTGCCCAGGCCGAGCTGTGGAAACTTGGCCGCGAGCTTTTGCCCCACCACCCACTCGCCCGCGTTCGGCCTCGGCCAGTGGCCGCTCACCAGTTTCATGGTGCGATGGACCTCGAACGCGATCGGCTTGGTGCCGCGCAAGTACACGTACATCGTCTTCGGATGGCCCGGCGCCACGTTGACGGTCGCTATCAGCTCGGGCGATATCAGTGGGACGCCCGACGCATCGGTTGCGATCTCGGGCATCGGTTTCAGCAGGTCGAGTTGCGGCTGGGTGATGACGCTGACCGGTTCGTACGCCGCGCCCTTCGCGAGAATGATCCAGTTGCCGGCGTTGGCGGAACCGACGATGGTCCGTTTCAGGCCGTCGACGAATCCAAACAGGATGAACAGGATCATCACGACCAGCGCCACGCCCAGCGCCGCCATCGTCGTCGACACCCATCGAACCGCCAGGCTCCGCGCGTTGTAACTGAGCGGAATCAGTTCGGTATCCCCCGGTGAACAGGAGTCTAGGAAAGTGTTCGGTGTAACGCCAGATTCGTCAGGACTCCGGCGGCGGCGCTGGCGTGCGGCGCATCGTCCAGTATTGCGTCTCCGTCCTGGGCTCGGTCCCCTCGGCTAACACCTCGAACCCCTGGCGGCGATAGAATGCCACCAGGTTCGCCAGCGTAGTTTCGGTATAGCAAGGCAGCTGCCCCTCGTCGGCACGCAGCAGGATCGGGCGCATCAGCGCAGTCGCGATGCCTTTGCTCTGCTGGGATGGATCGATCGTGAGCGAGGCGAGGAACCAGTGCGGACCTTGCATATCGCGTGCGTGCAGATCGCGCAGCAGGTCGCCCAGCGGGCGAAGGCGCTCGACCGGTTCGCCGAACGTCGCCGGCATCAGGTCCAGCCCGTATTCGCGTTCCTCTTCCGGAGTCGCGCGATTGCCGTGCGGCGGCATCCACAGCGCCAGGCCGACCAGCTTGTTGCCGATCATAGCGACGTGCGGATGCCCGTGTGCGCAACAGTAGTGCAGAAGGGGTTCATACCCCTCCCGGAACTTGCGCATCCGCTTCTCCGGATCGTCCCCGAAAATCGACGCGAGTGGCTGGTCGTTGAGAAATCGGGCCAGCATCTCCGCGGTGGGCCCGATTTGAGCGTCGGCGAGTCTGGCGACTTTGACCTTGTCGGCCACGTTCGGCAATCCCCGCCTAAAGCATATCGTATTGTCTCGATTGTGCTAGGGCGGGTTTTTGCCGGGGGACGCGATGCCGATGCGTCTATTCAGGCTGTTCCGGCAGCGGCTTCGGTTCGCGCCGCAATGCCCACCACGGCGCTCCGCTACTGGTATCGACCCCCTGCGCCAGGATCGCGAAGCCGTATCTTTCGAAGAATGGCACCATGTCGGGGAGGACTGTCTCCGCATAGCAGGGCAACTCTCCCTCGTCCGCGCGCAACAATAGGGGCTGCAGCAGCGCTTTTGAAATTCCTTGGCCGCGCCGCGCCGGACTGATGTTCAGCAGGGCGATGAACCAATGCGGCGCCTTCATGTTCTCCTCGCGGATATCGCGCAACTTTCGGTCCAGTTCGTAGAGGCGGCCCAGCGGCTCCCGGAAGATATCCGTTAGTTGGGTGACGCCGAACTCCTGCGCTTCCTCGTCCGCCGTCTCCAGCGTGTGCGGAGGCATCCAGAGCGCGACCCCCACGACTTCCCCGTCGATCGTCGCGGCGTACGGTTCGCCGTGCGCGAAAAAGAAGCGCACCAGGCGCAGGAACCCATCGCGATACGATCGCTGCTGCTCGTGGTCGGGTTCGAAACCGACCACGCGCAACTGGATGAGAAAGACTTCGGTCACCAGCCTGGTGGCCGCATCGATTTGCTCTTCCCGCAAGCGCGCGACTTTTATGCGATCCGCCATTTGTTCGAAACCCGGCTAGCCGTTCTCAAATCATGGCTATCGAAGATTCCCGCGATAGTCCTTTCTGTAATTTTCCCGATTCGGATGCATAAACACCGCGGGCTGCCAAACGATTCCCCAGCCCCCCGGGTTTTCCGCCTTGCGGTCCTGCGAAATTTCCATGCTATGACTGATTTCCAACCACGATGCAGGGTATTGAGTCCAGATCACTGCTGATCGCAAATCGCGGCGAAATCGCGATTCGAATAGCCGAAGCAGCCGCCGCCCTCGGGATGCGCACGGTCGCGATCTTCTCCGAAGACGATGCCGCCTCGTTGCACGCCGTCCGTGCCGACGAATCTCGGCCGCTCAAGGGCATCGGCGCGCCCGCCTATCTCGATGCCGCCCAAATCGTCGCCCTTGCGCGCGATGCCGGCTGCGATGCGATTCATCCGGGCTACGGCTTCCTGAGCGAAAATGCCGCCCTCGCCCGAGGCTGCGCCGAGGCCGGGATCGTCTTCATCGGCCCCGGCCCCGATCTGCTGGAGTTGTTTGGTGACAAGGTTCGCGCGCGCAACCTGGCGCGGGATTGCGGCGTGCCCGTGCTCGCCGGAACCACCGGACCCACCGGCCTTTCCGATGCGCGAGCGTTCTTTCAATCCTGCGCCGGTGCGCCCGTCGTCATCAAAGCGATCGCGGGCGGTGGTGGGCGCGGGATGCGAATCGTCCGCAAGCTCGACGATCTCGATGAAGCCCACGCGCGATGCCAATCGGAGGCGCGCGCCGCCTTCGGCAATGGCGATGTGTACCTCGAGCAGCTCATGCCGATGGCGCGTCACGTCGAGGTGCAAATTCTCGGCGACCATTCCGGCAGGGTGACGCACCTGTGGGAGCGGGAATGCACCGTCCAGCGGCGTCATCAAAAGTTGATCGAAATCGCGCCGAGCCCCGGCATCACCGAGGCCTTGCGCACGAAACTCATCGCCGCCGCGATCAAGATCGCCGGGCGCGCGCACTACCAGACGCTGGGCACCTTCGAGTTCCTGGTCGGTCCCGATGGGGAAGACTTCGCGTTTATCGAAGCCAACCCTCGCCTCCAGGTCGAGCATACGGTGACCGAAGCCGTGACCGGCATCGATTTGGTGCGAACCCAGATCGAGCTTGCGTTCGGACGGTCGCTGGCGGAAATCGGTCTCGACGTCGATCCGCCCCGGCCGCGTGGATTCGCAATCGAGATGCGCATCAATGCCGAGTCGATGTCCGCCGACGGCGGTGCGCGCCCCTCCAGCGGGACCATCGCGGTCTTCGAACCGCCCTCCGGGGCGGGCATCCGCGTCGATTCGTTTGCTTACGCCGGCTACGCGACCAATCCGCGCTTCGACTCGATGATCGCCAAGCTCATCGTGCATTCGCAATCGCCGGACTTTTCCGATGCGACCCGGAAGGCATCGCGCGCACTCAGCCAGTTTCGCATCGAGGGCATACCGACCAACGCGGGCTTCCTCCAGGCGGTGCTGGCTCATCCGGACTTCGCTTCCAACCGAATCCACACCGGGTTCATCGAGGAAAAGATCGCCGAACTGGTCGTATCCGCGAAATCTCCGCCGCGCCGTATGTTCGTCGAGGCGCAACCGTCGCGCTCGACGGTGGGAGCAAAAATCGATCGCAACGATCCCCTCGCGGTTCTCGATCTCGGAAAGTCCGGCGGTGCAGATGCCGTGCAGCCTTCTGCCGCGTCCGCGCTCACCGTCCTCGATACCCCCGGCCCCGACGGCGCCGTCGCGGTGCGCGCCCCGATGCAGGGGACCATCGTTTCGATCGACGTCAAGGAAGACGACCAGGTCACCAGCGGCCAACAGCTCATCGTTATCGAGGCGATGAAGATGGAGCACGTCATCCAGGCTCCCGTCGCCGGAATCGTCCGCCAGATCGCGATCGCGAAGGGCGACACCGTTCCTGAAGGATGCGCCCTGCTGTTTATCGAGGAGGCCGAAGTCGACTCCCAGGCCGCCGCGCGTTCAGCCACTGTCGACCTCGAGTACGTTCGTCCCGACCTCGCCGAGGTGATGGAGCGCCATGAGGTCACGCTCGATGCTGCCCGGCCCGAGTCGGTCGGGCGCCGTCGCAAGACCGGCCAGCGTACCGCGCGCGAAAATATCGAAGACCTCTGCGACCCGGGCTCGTTTGTCGAGTACGGCGCACTCGCGATCGCCGCGCAGCGCCGCCGCCGCACCGTGGAAGACCTGATCAAGAACACGCCCGCTGACGGCTTCGTTACGGGCCACGCGACGATCAATGCCGACAAGTTCGGCCCGGAGCGTGCGCATTGCGTCGTCATGGCCTACGACTTCACCGTGCTGGCCGGCACACAGGGCCATCTGAACCATCGCAAGACGGACAGGATGATCGAATTCGCGCGCGACCTCCGCTTGCCTGTTGTGCTCTTCGCCGAAGGCGGAGGCGGTCGGCCCGGAGACACCGACGGCCACTTCCATACCCGCACCTTCTACGATTTTCCGCGCCTCAGCGCGCTCGTGCCGATCGTCGGTATCGTGTCGGGACGATGCTATGCCGGCAACGCCTCGATGCTCGGATGCTGCGACGTCGTCATCGCGACGCGTAATTCGAATATCGGAATGGGCGGCCCCGCGATGATCGAAAGCGGCGGACTGGGCATCTTCCGCCCCGAGCAGATCGGGCCCGTCGATGTGCAAGTGCCGAGCGGCGTCATCGATGTGCTGGTTGCCGATGAAGCCGAGGCGGTTCGCGTCGCGAAAAAATACCTCTCCTATTTCCAGGGCTCGCTCGGCGAATTCGAATGCGCCGACCAGCGCCTGCTGCGCGGCATCATTCCCGAAAACCGGCTGCGCGGTTATGACGTCCGCAACGTCATCGCTACCCTGGCCGATACCGACACCGTGCTCGAGCTGCGGCCGCATTTCGGCCGCACCACCATCACCGCGTTCGTACGCATCGAAGGCCGCGCGCTCGGAATCGTCGCCAACAACCCCATGCACCTGGCGGGCGCGATCGACAGCGACGGCGCCGACAAGGCCGCCCGCTTCATCATGCTCTGCGATGCCTTCGACATCCCGCTCGTGTACCTGAGCGACACTCCCGGCATCATGGTCGGTCCCGAAATCGAGAAGACCGCCCTGGTGCGGCATTCGTCGCGGATGTTTCTTGCGGGCGCGAACGCGAAGGTGCCGTTCCTGACCGTCGTGCTGCGCAAATCTTATGGCCTCGGCGCGAATGCGATGCAGGGTGGCGCGCCCGATGTGCCCAAGGCGATGATCTCATGGCCGACGGGCGAGTTCGGGCCGATGGCTCTGGAAGGCGCTGCCAAGCTCGGTTACCGCAAGGAGCTGGCGGCGATCGCCGATCCGGTGGAGCGCAAGAAGACCTTCGATGAGATGGTCGCGAAGATGTACCGCGGCGGCAAGGCGCTCAACAACGCGACCCACTTCTTCCTCGACGACGTCATCGACCCCGC
>DATJWT010000193.1:0-5872 GCA_035500975.1 Binataceae bacterium (SeqCode) | reverse complement strand
TCACTTCGACTGGATTCCGCTGCCGGGCAATCTTGCCGACACGACCGAGAAGCTGATCCAGAAGCACAATCCGAAATGGAAGCTCGCGGGCGGGATGGGATTGTATCCGCAGTGGCTGGGCGGGCTAGCGATGGCGGGTTTTCATGGGATCGAAACATTTTCGTTCGACCTGGATGTGCCCTACTCGCACGAGGCATGGCGGGGCCGGATTCGCGCGAGCGCCGGGGTGGGCGCGAGCATGCAGCCCGACGGGGTGGCCGCGTTCGACGCTGAACTGAGAGCACTGATGGCGAGCCAGTACCCGCATGATCCGGTTGCGGTGCTGCATCGGACGTTCGCGGCGATCGCGACCGCTCCCTAGCGAGGCGCCAGGAGCTCTACCACTTCCATCGGAGTCGAGCAGATGTGATCGGCGCCGGCGAGTTCCCCGGTGGCGCCGTATCCCCACGACGCACCGACGGTCGCGACGCGGTTGTGCCGCCCTCCTTCGATATCGTGGATGCGGTCGCCGACCATCACGGTGCCGGCTGCTTCAAGCTGAAGCGTCTCAAGTACGTGACGGACTAATTGCTTCTTGTCGGCGAGTTGGCCCGATACCTGGCTGCCAAACACAGCATCGAAATGCGGGCGCAGCTCGAAGTGCTCGAGGATGCGCTCGGCGCTGTCCTGATGCTTGGCGGTTACCAGCACCAGGCGGCTGATGGGGCGCAAGCTCGACAACATCCCGGGGACACCCGCATAGACGGCATTTTCCAGATAACCCTCGCGATGGTAGCGCTCTCGATAGATCTGGACCGCGCGCTCGACTATCGAAGCGTCCGGGCTCGGAAGGAGCCGCGAAAAGATTTCGTGTAGCGGAGACCCGACACACCAGGACAGGTCGGCCTGCGGTGGTGGCGCGAGATTGAGCATGCGCAGTGCGTGCGCGATGGTGTTCAAAATTCCGGGACGCGAGTCTGTCAGGGTGCCATCGAGATCGAACAGGATGTTGGCCGGCGGGGGCGTCACGATTAGCGGTTGGATCGGCAAATTGTCGCAACCTGCGGACGGCGATTCAATGCGCCCATTGCCGCGCAGCGGCGCGACGATTCATTTGCGGCGCCCGGTGCGATCCAGAGCCCAGCCCATCGCGGTTATCCAGCCGATGACAGTCCATCCGAGCCACAGGTTGATCAGGAAGACCGATTGGAGGTCGCGATTTCGTCTCACGAGAGCCACGAGAGCAGGAAGAAAGTACACGACAAGCAGGGCGCACAAGGCGATGAGGACCTTAGACACCGGTCACCATGCTGATTGCGCGTAGATAGGAATCGCCGGTGATTTCCTGAAAGCGAGAGGGGGTGCGCGGGCAGGTCGCTCAACCGATCCAGTAGATAATCACGAAGCACAACGCCATCAGCGGCAGGCCCGCGACCATTCCGACGCGGGCCCATTCGCGGCTGGAGATACCGAGGCGTCCTGCGGCAACGATGTTGGGGATGTTGCCGGGAATGAGCATTCCGCCGCTGATGAGCAAGCCCATCAATACGGCGCGCTGTTGCGCGGGGGCCAGGGACGGTCCGATTTCGGCCGCGGTGAGGGTCGCATTGTCGACGATGGCGGAAATCGAGTTTATCCAAAAGAGCGCCCACTGCGGCATGCGCGTGATGTACTCATCGACCAGGGGCCGCAGGCCCCACGAGAGGCCGACGAGTCCCATGACGAAGACGTATACCTTGAGGGCGCGCAGGACAATTTCGTCCCATCCTTCCGTATGCGCATCGGCCTTGAGCGAATGACCATGTTTTGCGGGGAGAAACAGGCTGACAAATGCGACAATCAGGATTCCCGCCACGACCAGAGGTCCAAGCAGACGGGCCAGGTACCAAAAGTCGGCCTGGAGCGCCGCAATCGCGATAGTGCCCAGGGGCTCCCCGACCGGAGTCAACGCCGCGCCGAGGCCGATCGAGAAGCAGGCCAGCACCACGGCGGCGATTTCGCTGCGGCGGTCGAGCTTGAGCAACGCAATCGCTTCGACCAGGACCAGTGCGGCGATCACGGCGGTAATCACGCTCGAGAGCAAGCCGAGGGCGACTATCAAACCGAAATAGATCCAGCGCGGAGCGACGACTTTCACCAGCCGCGAGACGCCGCGATCCAGCGTCGGGCGAAGGAGCCGTGCGACGACGCCAAAAATGAGAACGGCGATGGTCAGAGCGATCGGTTCGGTAAGCGCATTGTGCAGCAGCTGTCCCCCCCACTGGCCAGTGAGACCGGAAGCGACAGCGCCAGCCGCCAGAAAGAAGACTTCGATATTTTGCTCGACGGGCTTGACCAGAACCGGGCCGAGCAGCACGGCAAGCAGGAGCAGACACAACCCAAGCATCATCTGGCAGGCAGACCCGTGCTGAAGGACGTAAAGTTAGCCCGGCAAACCGTCCGGATCAGACCGCGTCGTTGCCGTGCTCCCGGGTGCGGATGCGAATCACGTCATCGAGGGTAGTGATAAAAATCTTGCCGTCGCCAATTTTGCCGGTATGGGCCTTGAGCATGATCGCATCGGCGGCGGCCGCAGCCATCTCGTCCTTGACGACGAGGTCGATCTTGAGCTTGGGCAGGAAGTCGACCACGTACTCGGAGCCGCGGTACATCTCGGTATGGCCTTTCTGGCGGCCGAACCCTTTCACTTCGTAGACAGTGAGGCCCGTAACACCAATGGCCTGGAGCTCCTGTTTCACGGAGTCGAGAGTGAAGGGTTTAATGATTGCTTCAATCTTTTTCATCGTTTCTCCCGAACGACAATTCGTCCCGTTTATTCCGCTGGCGCACGCCAGATTAACCACCCAACTGCCAGCGCTACGCCGGCGACCGCGGGAATCGGCGGTGCGCCGACCAAGAAAACTGCGCTAAGCACTCCGATCACTCCGGCAGCGATGGTCACTGCCATGTAGCGCGAACGTGACAGGGCGGAAGGTTTCACGTGGTGCGCCTCCCCTTGCCGAGGAGTCGGCGGAGAAAGTCGGGGCGCCACGCTCGACCGACGTTGCGCCGTTGTTCGGCTTCGAGGAGGTCGCGGGCGATTTTCCGCTCGCCCGAGGTTGGGGCCAAATCGAGGGCCAGCTGCAGCTCCTCGATGGCCCGGGTGGGAACGCCGACCCGCTGAAACATTTCAGCCATGCGGAGGTGCCCCCAAAAGTTGGCCGGCTCGAGGTCGATAGCCGCTTGCAAGGCCTGCTCCGCCTCGGGGATCTCCAATGCCTTGGTGAGGGCAATCCCCAGGGCGAGCTGCGCGTGAAATGAAGTATCGTCGAGAGCGACACTCTGGCGCAGCAGGCCGATGGCCTCATCGATGTGTTTGCGTTCGAGCTCCTCGATTCCGCGAACCAATAGCGCGTGGGCATCGCGAACGATCGGGGTGGGGCGTTTTCCGTCCATAACCAGGGCGTCATTCGCCCCACCCGACTGTATAGCCAACTCCATCGCTAGTCCTACTTGTCGAAGATGCTCTTGCCGGGCTTGATGAACATCCAGCCTACGAAGAGCACGAACATGACGACCGCAAAGATTATTTGTCCTGCCATTTTTCTGCCTCTCGACCGCTTAGTCGGCGGCCACCTCCACTGAACGACCAGTGCCAGAAGTCACGAGCTGGAACTCGGGATAGCCAAGTGCGCCCATTTCCGGCAGGTCCAGACCTTCGAGTTCGCTCTGCGCGCCGACCCGCTGGCCGACTACCGCATCGACGAGCCAGTTGAACGCGTAGGAGAGCGTGAACACGATGCCCACGAGAGTCGCGCACCCGATGAGTTGGGCCACGAGCTGGCTGGCATCGCCGTAGAACAGGCCGGTGACAGAACCGTTGACACCGTTCCAGCTTCCGCCGTAGTTGCTGGTGCCGTCGGCAAATAGTCCCACCGAGATCACACCCCAAAGACCGCAGGTCCCGTGGACCGAGATTGCACCGACGGGATCGTCCACTCGAAGTACGCGCTCGATGAACTCGACGCTCAGGCACACCAGCATCCCGGCAAAGAATCCGATGATGGCAGCGCCTACCGAATTGACGAAGCCGCTGGGCGCGGTGATCGCGACCAGTCCCGCGAGCAGGCCGTTGCCGGCCATGGACGCATCGGGCTTGCCGAAGCGAATCCACATGTACAGCAGAGAAGCTATTGAACCTGTTGCTCCGGCGAGCATGGTGTTGACCGCGATCGATCCGATGCGCAGGCTGCCGTTGCCCGAAGCGCCCAGGGTGCTGCCCGGGTTAAACCCGAACCATCCGAACGCCAGGATGAAGCATCCTATGAGAACCATGGTCATATCGTGACCGGGCATCGGGTTGGGCTTGCCGCTCTTATTGTACTTGCCGATGCGAGGACCGATGATCATCGAAACGGCCAGTGCCGTCAGGCCGCCCACCGCGTGAACGACGCCGGAACCAGCAAAGTCGCAATAACCGTGGCCCAAGCCGTAATTGGCTCCGAGCGCGGAGGTCCATCCACCACCCCAAGCCCAGTTGCCATAGAGCGGGTAGGTAATCGCGCCAAGGAAGAAGGTGGAGATGGAGAAGGCCGCGAACTTCCAGCGTTCCGCGGCGCCGCCGGTGACGATGGTGGTGGCGGTGTCCATAAACACCATCTGGAACAGGAACATGACCATCACGCCGACGTCGTAGGTGCTCCCGCTGAGGAAGAAGCCCTTCTCGCCAAAAAGCCCCCAGGTTTTGCCGCCGAGAAAATTGACCGCGAACTCGGAGTTCAATGGAGCCAGGCCGAGATTACCGTTGGGCGCGCATCCGCCTTGCTGAAGGGCAAAGCCCATGACCCAGTAAGCGAAAAGCCCCCAACCGTACACCATGAAGTTCATCATGAAGGTGTGATTGGCGTTCTTGGCGCGGCACAAACCGGTTTCGACCGCGGCAAATCCGGCCTGCATGAACATTACCAGGTAGCCGGTGACCAGGGTCCAGACGAAGTTTATGGCGATCCGGTTCTGGCCGACCGTGTTGATGACATCGGCCAGCGAGAGGCCGGCTTTCGAATCGCTTACCGGAATGTCATTGACGGTTCCGACGAGCGCACCACCCGGATCTCCTTTCGCGAGCGCATCGGCCGAGGGGCCGGAGACGCCCTTGATGTCAGCGGTGGTAATCGGCACCGGGGGCGCCGCAGGCGAAGCTGCGGCAGAGGGCGCCGCAGACTGAGCGAGCGCGAGCGAGGTTGGCAGAATCCATCCGATGGCAAGAAGTACGGCCACCGTGGCCAGGAGGCGATGTCGTGAGCGATTGATTCGTATCAGTATCATTACCTTCCTCTCACACCTTCCAGATCGCGTTTTTGAGATGCGCACCATTGACCAGCTTACAGGCGCCGAAACAAGCCACCAGGAATCCAGCCAGCGCAACCAGCAACTGTGCACCTACCCCCGAGACCTCCACGCTCAGCACGGCTATGAACCAGCCGAGTACACAAACAAGCAGCCCGATGATTTTCATGCGCTTCCTCCACTTAGCTCTTGCAGATGCAGCAAACTCGACTGCCGAGTCCCTTTACCCCTTCGTGATCGCGACGTCATGATGGCTTCGTCGGCTCCATGTGCTCCAGCGGCTTGATTCGGATAAACCAGATCGCGGAGACAACCAGGCACGCCAATCCAGCCAAGGCGAATATCGGACCCAGCGCGAGCAATCCGGCGGGAAGAAATGTGAATCCCAACAGAAAAAGGAACAGGGCCCATCCCTGTTGACTGTTTGCACCCATCAAGCATGTCCTCCTGAGCGTTAGCGGCTGTCCGATGACACGAACCATCGGTGAGTCGGCCGTGCACTTCGCAACCCGTATGCCATCGCACTCAATAGTGATTAGTAAAGTGCGAGGATCGATCGGCAAAACTG
>DATJWT010000192.1:0-3167 GCA_035500975.1 Binataceae bacterium (SeqCode) | reverse complement strand
CGCAAGGCGGAAGGCGCCCAGGTATTCCTGGCGCTCGCCGCAAAATCTGATGTAGTGGTTGAGAATTTCTCACCGGGCACGATGCAGCGCTTTGGCATCGGCTACGCGGAGCTTCAGGCCGCCAATCCGCGGATCATCCTGTGCTCCATCTCGGGCTTCGGGCAGACCGGTCCGATGGCATCGGCGCCCGCCTACGACATCGTGGCACAGGCGCTCGGCGGAACGATGAGCATCACCGGGGCGCCCGGCGGAGACCCGATGCGATGCGGGGTTTCGATTGGCGATCTGTCGGCGGCGCTCTATGGCCTCTCGGCGATTCTCGCCGCGCTTCGGGTGCGCGATCGCGACGGCACCGGGGCGCATCTCGATATCGCGATGCTCGATTGCCAGGTCGCGATGCTGGAAGACGCCCTTGCGCGCTACTCGGTTTACCAAAAGGTGCCCGGGCCGCTCGGCACGCGGCATCCATCGATCACGCCATTCCAGCAGTTCAAGGCCTCGGACGGATTCTTCGTCGCGGGCGCGGGCAACGAGGCTATCTGGCAGCGGATGTGCGACGCGATCGGCAGGCCCGAGCTGAAGGACGACCCGCGGTTTCTGCGCAACGCCGATCGCACGGCGCATCATCCGGAGCTCGAAGCGATCCTCGTGCAGCTCTTCGCGACCAGGCCGCGCGACCACTGGCTGCGGCTGCTCAGCGATGCGGCGGTGCCATGCGCGCCGATAGCCGACGTCGAGGAAGTCAGCCGCAATCCGCATCTCGATGAGCGCGCGATGATCCTGCGTGCGGATCATCCGACCTACCCCGGCCTGATCGTCCCGGGATCACCCTTCAAGCAAACCGGTTCGAAGGCGACGCCGGGAACCAAGGCGCCCGCGCTGGGACAGGACACCGATGAAGTGCTTGCGCGCGTGCTTGGCTACGACAATTCGCATCTTTCGGGGTTGCGCCAGCGGAGTATCATATAGGATTCGTGCGGCCTCATCGTCCGAGGGCCGCTAACTGGAGGAAATGACGTGCGCGAAGTTGTGATTGTCGACGGCGTAAGAACGCCAATCGGCCGTGCGGGCAAAGACAAGGGCTATTACAAGGAAATCCGCGCGGACGACCTGGCAGTGAATTGCGTCCGCCGCCTGATCGAAAAGAATCCCAAGGTGAATCCCGCGGAGATCGAAGACGTCGTCTTCGGCTGCGCGAACCAGTCCGGCGAGCAAGGGCTGAACGTCGCGCGCATGATCGGTTTGCTGTCGGGCCTGCCGGTGGAGGTCGCGGGAACGACAGTCGATCGCCAGTGCGGTTCGAGCCTCCAGGCGGTGAACTTCGCCGCGCAGGAGATCATGGTCGGCGCGGGCGAGGTCGCGATCGCCGGGGGCGTCGAGCACATGACGCACGTGCCGATGGGATCGGGGATCGTGCCTAATCCCAAGCTGCTCGACATGTTCCCGCGCGACATGTTCTTCATGGGCCTGACCGCGGAGCGGCTGGCGGACATGTACAAGATCACGCGGCAGCAGTCCGATGCGTTCTCGCTGCGATCAAACCAGCGGGCGATCGCGGCGCGCGATCGTTTCAAGCAGGAGATCGTGCCTATCAAGCTGCCCGATGGAACCACGGTCGACGTTGACCAGGGACCGCGCGCCGAAACCACGATGGAAAAGCTCGGCGCGCTGCAGCCATCGTTCAAACCGGATGGACAGGTGACGGCGGGTAATTCATCGCAGATCAGCGATGGCGCCGCGGCGGTACTGCTGATGAGCGCGGAGAGGGCGCGCGATCTCGGGCTGAAACCAATCGCGAAAATTCGCGCCACAGCCGTCGCCGGTGTGCGGCCGGAAATCATGGGATGGGGCCCGGTGCCGTCGACGCACAAGGCGCTGAAGCGAGCCGGCCTGGATATCAAGGATATCGGGCTGTTCGAAATCAACGAGGCGTTCGCCGCGCAGGTGCTCGCATGCAACACCGATTTGAAAATCGATGAAGAGAAGCTGAACGTGAACGGCGGCGCAATCGCCCTGGGTCATCCGCTTGGATGCTCGGGCGCGCGGCTCGTCGTGACGCTCACGCACGAGATGCGCAGGCGCGGAGTGGCGCTGGGAATCGCGACTATGTGCATCGGAATCGGTCAGGGAATCGCGACCGTGGTCGAGCAGGTATGACGACGGTTCGATTGACCACAAGGGTGGCGCTGATCCTGTGTGTCGCGATTGGCGCGGTTGCCACCGCGCCGGTTTCCAGAACGAGCTTCGCGCAGAGCATCATCCCCGCCAGGACCAGCGGCGCGCTGGATTTCGAGCTGCAGGACCTCGATGGCAACCCGATGCGCCTGAGCCAGTTCCGCGGCCATCCGGTGATAGTGGATTTCTGGGCGACGTGGTGCCCGCCATGCCGCAAGCAGATCCCTGAATTGCGCGACTTGTACTCGCGCTATCACAAGACCAAGGGGCTCGAGATCATCGGGGTGGCGTGCGACACGATCCAGGGCGACAACACCAGCGAGATAGGACCGTTCATCAAGAAGTTCCGCATCAACTACCCTATCCTGATCGCGAGCGAGCCCGTGGTGGATTCGCTCGGCGTCGAAGCGATTCCGACTACCTTATTTATTAGCCCGGACGGCAAACTGGTTCAGAAGGTGCTGGGCGCGGGCAGGCCCGGCGAGCTTAGCGAAAATGCGAAGGACCTTATCGACGGGGTCAAGGCGCCGGGTGGCGGATCCTCGCATACGCCGGCCGAAGACAACTCGATCAGCATCTAGGGCTCGCGGGGACCTGTAGAATCGGGACGCGGGACTCGCTTAAATATGCGCCGATGGACGCGAGCGAAGTAGAAAGCATAATCCGCCAGGGAATTCCCGATGCCACCGTGGTGGAAGTTCGCGATACGACGGGCGGGGGCGATCATTTCGAGGCGCTGATCGTGAGCGGCGTGTTCGAGGGCAAGGGTCTCGTCGAACGGCATCAAACGGTGTACAAAGCGCTTGGCGACGCGATGCGGGTGCGTGTGCATGCGCTCTCTCTCAAGACACTGACGCCCGCGCAGTACGAAAACCGGAGGTAACGGCAATGTCCGAGGCAATCGAGCGAATCGAGTCGGCGATCAGGAACAACAAGATCCAGGTGTTCATGAAGGGCACCCGCAGCTTCCCGCAGTGCGGTTTCTCGGCAGC
>DATJWT010000191.1:0-4321 GCA_035500975.1 Binataceae bacterium (SeqCode) | reverse complement strand
GCCTGGCTGCCGACGAAGATGACCTTGCTGAAGCGGCCTTCGGATGCGAGCGAGCTCAGCAGCGCCGCGACCGAATTGCCGTCGTTGGGCGCATCGGTCGCCTTCATCCGGCGAATCGCAAGCTGAGCTTCCGCGTTCGAGGTGAACGGCGCGGCGATACGATGAGGAGCGGGGGCGGTCGCGAAAACCGTGACGGTGCCGTTGTTGTCGGTCGCGGAAAGCTTGCGCGCGGCCTTCGCGAGGGCATCATCGAAGCGCGTGGTACCCGGGCCGAGCCGCGCCTGCATTGCGGCAGAGTTGTCGATTACGATCGCGAGCGGATTGCTCCTGCGAATTATGTAGGGGCCCGCCATCGCGAGGACGGCCAAAGAAAGCAGGATGAGCTCGACGAGGAACATCCAGTCGAAGCGCGGCCGGCCGCCGAAGCGCTCCTTGCGCAACCCGCGCAGGGCGCGAAATGCGAGCACGCTGGAAACCGTCACGCGGGCGGGGCGTTCGCGGGCAAGATAGGCGAGCACGAGCGCGGGCACGATCAAAAAAAATATCAACGCTCCGGGGTACAGCAGTCCCATAGCTAATGCGCCAGGCCGAGGTCACGCACCGCGCGAAGGAAGAATGATTGAAATTCCTGGTCGGTCACGTGCAGCGCGTAATGCAGGCCGCGCTTGAGACAGAACGATCTGAGTTCACGGGTGAGGCGCTGGAGGGTTTCCCGATACTGCTCGCGCTCGCGGGCGCCGATCGCGACCCGGACGCGTTCGCCTGACTCGGAATCGATCACCTCGACATCGCCGTCGAGCCCATGTCCGCGCATCTCCAAGCCGCCGAGGATTTGCACGGCGGTCAGGTCCATCGAGGCGGCCAGGAACAATCCAAGTCCCCTGGTCACCGAGTTAAGCATCATCAGGAAGTCCGAGATGACGAAGACCTTTCCGGCGCGCCGAATTGAGAGCATCTCGCGCGCGAGGGCTTGCGCGAAATCATACTGCCCGCCCGGGGTGACGTCGCGCAGCTTGTGCGCCAGTTCCACGATTCGATGCCGTCCGTAAACGAACACGGGCTCGAGGTGTCCGCCCGTTCCGCCCAGCAGCCGGATCATCACACGGTCGCCCGACCCCAGGGCGACATATGCAAGCGCAAGGGCGGTCACCACTGCGCGCTCGAACTTGCGGTCGGCGGCCGGGTACCTCATCGATGCGCTCGCATCGAGGAAGATATAGGTCAGCAGGTCCTCTTCTTCCTTGAAGAGCTTGATGTAGTACTTGTCGGTGCGTCCGTAGAGTCCCCAATCGATATGGCGGAAGTCGTCGCCCTGCGAGTAATGGCGGTAGTCGGCGAATTCGAGCGATGAACCGCGCTTGGGCGACAAATGCGCGCCCTTGCCCACACCGCCGTATTGCCGGCGGGTGCGGACACGCAACTCCTCGAGCCGCGCGAGAAGCTGGGGGGTGAACTCCTCTGGAAGATCGAACATCGCCTACGTACGCGGGCGCTTCAGACGCTTCTGCACCTGCTCGAGGATCGATTCGGTGGTGACGTTCTCGGCCTCGGCCTGGAAATTACGCAGGAGACGATGGCGGAGGCTTGGCACGATGCCGTCGTCGATATCGTCGTAGCTGACGCTCACGCGGCCATCGAGGAGCGCATTTACCTTCGCGCAGAGGATTATGGCCTGCGCGCCGCGCGGGCTGGGGCCGAAGCGCAGGTACTGCGAGACTTCAGGCACTGCGCCGGGGGTATTGGGAGTGCATCCGGCGACCATCGCGATGACGTAGCGCTCGAGCGGTTCGGCGACCATCACCTCGCGCACGAGAACCTTCAGGGTTTCAATCGCCTGCGGAGCCGTGCGCGGATCGAAAATCGTCTCAGACTTCTGGGTTTCGGCGCCCGTGGTGCGGTTCAGTATCTCCCGCAATTCCTCGGGCTTGGGCGGGTTCATAATTACCTTGAACAGGAAGCGATCCATCTGCGCTTCGGGCAGCGGGTAGGTACCTTCCAGTTCGATCGGGTTCTGGGTCGCAAGCACGATGTAGGGTGGATCGAGCTTGTAGGTGTTGCCGAAGACGGTGACCTGCCGCTCTTCCATCGCTTCGAGCAACGCGGATTGGGTCTTGGGCGTGGCGCGGTTGACTTCATCGCCGAGTACCATGTGCGCGAAGATCGGGCCGGGCTTGAACTGAAATTCACGACGGCCGTCATGCTCGGTGAGCACCTGGGTGCCGATGATGTCCGAGGGCATCAGATCGGGCGTGAATTGCACGCGCTTGAAGGATAAGCCCAGTGCATCCGAGGCAGTTTTGCACATCAGCGTCTTGCCCAATCCGGGGACGCCTTCGATCAATACGTGGCCGCCGCAGAAGAGGGCGGTCAGGAGTTTCCGGATGACATCCTGATGCCCCACGATAACGCGCGAGACTTGCTCTTCCGCGCGCTGGAACACTCTGCGGAATTCTGCGACCCGCTGGTCGGGTGATGCTTGTGGTGCCGCTCCCATCCCTGGTCTTCGACTCTCCTGTTTCTAATGAATCAAATCTCGATAGCGCGGTGGAACCAGTTGCCGCTCGTCCGGAGGAGCATCGTTGCTACTCTCCTTGAGCGGTGCGTTGACGTACGGTGTGGTCGCCTTGGTTCGATTTGGATCGAGCACCGTTACGCCCCCGGGGCCGACCGGAATCGCACCGGGAAGCCGGAACATCACGTACCGCGCATCGTGAATAGCGAGCGTATCGTTGCCGCCGTTGGAGAAGCGCTGGGTTTTGGTCGGCATGGGGAACTCACCAAGATGGGTGTCGCCCATATTCGATCCCTGGTCCTTCCCAGCCTGCGGATTGTTGCCGCCGGCTTGCGGAAGATTTCGATTTCCCTCGGCGCTCTGGGTAGGAACATTCCCCGGCTGCTTGGGATTGGGCAGGTTGCCGGGAGCTTTGTCATTGGGATTGTTGCCCGCCTGTTGCCCCTGGCTCTTGTCCTGTTCGTCGCCGGGAGATGAGCCATTGTTGGGGTTCTTCGACTCGTCGGTTTCGATCTGGGTCTCGGCCTTGGCCAACTCGTTCTGAAGCTCGATCGAATTCTTGTCCTTGCCCTGGTTGTCCTTGTTGCCCTCGCCCTTGCCGACGCCCGCGCGGTTTCCCGATGAACCGTTGCCGGAATTGTTCGATGCGCCTGAACCACCGCCGGCGCCCTTGTCCTGGCCCTTGCCTTCCTTTGAACCAGAGTTGCTGCCCGCGTTCCCGCCTTTCTGGTTGCCGCCGCCCTGCTTCTCCTCGCTGTGTGATGCCATCTGCTGCATCACTTCTTCCAGCCGCTTCTTTTTCTCTTCGGGGGGAAGCCTGGGGTTGTCGAGCGCATCGGCGACGTCGCGCACGCTGTTCGCGAATGCCAATTGGTCGGCGTTGGTCGATGATTTTTCCAACGCATTGGCGAGTTCGCGGAGTCGCATCGCGTCGGCCTGCAGCGGTGACGGCAAGCGAACCAAACCCAGTGTGGCAAGCACCATCAGGAAGGCGACTCCGAATGCGAGCATCGAAGATCGCGTGATGGGCCGGCCGAGCCGTAACGGAAAAGCGCGTTGCGGATCGAACGATTCCAGGAAACCGATTGCACTCTTCCACAAGAGCGGGAACAGAGGGCTGCGACCGCGCGATGACTCGGGTACGGAAGGGTCGGCGAGGGTGGCGAAGGTGAGAATCTGCTGATGGCCACCGACGGCGTCATCGACCTGTTCCGCAGCGCCGACGAAATCGCGCGCCTGCAAGTAGGCGCGATAGCCAAAGCCCAGGCCGGCAATCACGCTCAATGCCGCGATCGCGACCAGCGAGTTTACGATGATTCGCGCGCCGGCTGGATTGAGAATGTAGCCCCATCGCTCCCACGTCATATGCCCGAGCGAACGCAGCGACATCGCGAGAACGATCGCGACGATCGCGGGCAGGACCGCGTATGCAATCGTTCGCGCGGCGGCGACCTGCGCGATTCGACGGCTGGTACGGTTCAGGATCTCAACCGGATTCGACACGACGGACGATTATAACCTAATCGGCGTGGTCTGCCGCGAGAGGCCGTTTGCGCGCCGGCTGGCGGGCCTTGTTGGATGCGACGACGGCGCGTTTGTGCTCGTTGAATGATTTGCTGAACGTGTGCGTTCCATCTTTGCGCGCCACGAAGTAGAGGAAGTCCGAACGCTCGGGATACAGGGCTGCATCAATTGAGTTGAGGCCCGGATTTGCGATCGGACCCGGTGGCAGCCCGGCGATTTCGTAGGTGTTGAATGCGCTGGGCGTTCTCACTGCCTCGGCGGCCTTATCGACGGTTCCGTCGAGAC
>DATJWT010000190.1:0-6874 GCA_035500975.1 Binataceae bacterium (SeqCode) | reverse complement strand
GAAATGTGGTTCGAGCCGTACATCGACACCTACGATCGGAGCGGGCGTCTGTTCCGCAGCCACATCTACTGGCTGGCGACACGGGATCGTCCGGTTCCGGATGCGAAGGTTGCGATCTATCCGTTCAAGCGCTCGTTCGTGGTCGGCGCGGTTTCGACCGACGTGCAGTCGGGCCTGGCCACGATGTGCTACCTGCCGGGCATGGAGACGCCGGAGCGCGAGTGCTGGTACATCAACATGGGCGCGGTCGACAAGACCTTCTTCACCACTGACGCGATGGTGCGCGCGGCCAACTTCTAAGCCGCCGTCACAGTCCGCTCTTTTAACCGGGCGCGGCCTTTCAGGGCCGCGCCCTTTTTTCTATCCTGGCACAGCCTCGCCGTCGTTTTCAGGCTGATTTTCACAAGTATCGTCCTGGATTCCACGGAATAGACATAAGAAAACTAGACGGTCAGTAGTCTGCAATACATATACAACTATTAGGAAACTAGACAGTCACTATAAGCTATTGACGCCAGAACCATCGTGAGGCTAATGTCCGCTTTCGGGGGACAGCCGGCGGTTCCAAACCGCCAAAATGTCGAGAGGAGACCGCGTATGTATAGAAGGAGCGCTATCTGCCTAAAGACCGGACCGATGGTGGTTCTGGCCGCGCTGGCTCTTATGGTTCTTAGCCCGCGCAGCTATGCCGAGGTGAAGCCCGGGGACTTCATTACGCCCGCCAATGCGACCAAGGTGCAGGATCTGGTATCGCCGGGCGTCTA
Organism: Binataceae bacterium (SeqCode); assembly: GCA_035500975.1. Classification (GTDB taxonomy): domain Bacteria; phylum Desulfobacterota; class Binatia; order Binatales; family Binataceae; genus JAFAHS01. The sequence goes on along the minus strand of DATJWT010000190.1, from coordinate 6,110 downwards.
CTACAAGGTCACGCACGGGATGAGCATGAAGATCGTCCCGACCGAGCGCGTTGACTGGCCGCCTCCGTATAAAGATGCGACCGAAAAGTATTCCGGCCAGGTCCGCCTCACGGACGACCATCGTAGCCTCCTTGGCTATGTAGCCGGCCAGCCGTTCCCCCTGATCGATCCCAATGATCCGTATGCCGGGACCAAGATCGTATGGAACCTGGTTTACAAGCCGTTCTACTCCGACGACTACGATCTGCGCTTCTACGATTGCGACACCGAATACCAGGCACAGGGCGCGCAAACCAAGCAAATCGAGTATTTCCAGATCGGTCACTACATGGGTTACGACCTGGTCGGCCGCACCGAAGTAGAGCCGCTTCCGATCGATCCTGACTTCAAGATGACCCATCGACTCTGGATTTTTGGCCTGTACCCGGTGCTGGCGCCGATGGAAATTCGCGGCGTCGGTTTCATCCGCTGGCGTTACGACGGAGAGAATCGTGGCGATGACACCTGGAGCATCGGCTCGGGCAGCCGCCGCGTGCGCCGGATTGACGAGAACATCCTGAGCTCGGCATCCACCTCGGGAACCGCGGCGTTCTCGTGGGATCCGGATCACTATTCGGGCTTCAACGCGAAGACCGAGGAGTACAACTACAAGCTGCTGGGCGAGAAGAACATGCTCGCCACCGTGCATGCGGAACATTCACCTGAAGTCCGCTGTGCAACCGATGGCGGCTCGAGCGCATGTCCTGAAGCGTGGGAGATGCGCCATATGTACGTGGTGGAGGCGATGCCGCGTCCGGGCAAGATCAATCCGATCGACTCCCGTACGGTTCTCTACGAGGACTCGGAAGTCTGGTTCAACCCGTACATCGACACTTACGATCGCGCCGGACGTCTGTTCCGCAGTCACATCTACTGGGTGGCGTATCGCGATCGCCCGGTTCCTGATGCGCGCGTAGCCATCTATCCGTTCAAGCGGCTGTTCGTGGTAGGTGCGGTTTCCACCGACGTGCAGTCCGGCCAGGCGACGATGTGCTACCTGCCGGGCATCGAGACGCCCGAGCGCGAGTGCTGGTACATCAACATGGGTGCGGTGGACAAGAGCTTCTTCACCACCGATGCCCTGGTGCGCTCGGCTATTCGCTGACGCACGAGTGAGCTTGTAGCACCGGCGCGATTTCCACCGAAGGGATCGCGCCGGTTAACTCTTCATCCCAAGCGCGAGAGCAGTCCGCACGCGACGCGATATTAGTGTATTAGCTGTCCTGCTTGTACGCTCAAAGCATACTATTCACTTGAATTAGAGAAATTTTAGCCCATTATCCGGCGATTTTTCTCGCTGCATTAGAGAACGGCGCGGTCAATATTAGTGTGTTGACGCCGCATCCTCTTTCCGACTAATAATAGCCTTCGCTTGGGGGACCCAAAGCTGCGGCAAAAAGGCCGCAAAACGCTATGAGGAGGCCGCGTATGCACAGTTGGAGCCCGAGAAGTTGGTTAAGGGCGGGAGCTATCGGAGCCTTGGCCACACTAACCGTGTTGGTCTTCAGCCCGAGAAGCTTCGCAGAAGTAAAACCGGGGGACTTTATCACGCCAGCGAATGCGACCAAGGTGCAGGATCTCGTATCGCCGGGCGTCTATTACAAAGTTCAGCACGGGATGACCATGAAGATCATCCCGAGCGAACGCGTCGATTGGCCGCCGCCGTATAAGGACGCGACCGAAAAGTATTCCGGACAGGTGCGCCTTACGAACGACCATCGCAGTCTGATCGGCTATGTCGCGGGCCAGCCGTTTCCTCTGATCGATGCGAATGACCCGTACGCCGGCATCAAGATCGTGTGGAACCTCGTCTACAAGCCCTTCTATTCGGATGACTACGATCTGCGCTTCTACGATTGCGACACCGAGTACCAGACACAGGGTGCGCAAACCAAGCAGGTCGAGTACTTCCAGATCGGTCACTACATGGGCTACGACCTGGTCGGCCGCACCGAGGTAGAGCCACTCCCGATCGATCCCGACTTCAAGATGACGCATCGCCTTTGGCTCTTCGCCCTGTACCCGGTGCTGGCGCCGATGGAAATCCGCGGTGTCGGTTTCATCCGCTGGCGCTACGAAGGCGAGAACCACGGCGACGACACCTGGAGCATGGGTTCCGGAAGCCGCCGCGTTCGTCGTATCGACGAGTCGATCCTGAGCTCCGCATCCACCTCGGGAACGGCGGCGTTCTCGTGGGATCCGGATCACTATTCGGGCTTCAACGCGAAGACCGAAGAGTACGACTACAAGCTGCTGGGCGAGAAGAACATGCTCGCCACCGTGCACGCGGAACATTCACCTGAACTCCGTTGCGCGACTGACGGCGGTTCCAGCGCGTGCCCCGAAGCGTGGGAAATGCGCCACCTCTATGTGGTGGAAGCGATGCCGCGTCCGGGCAAGATCAATCCGATCGACTCCCGTACGGTTCTCTACGAGGACTCGGAAGTCTGGTTCAACCCGTACATCGACACCTACGATCGTAGTGGCCGCCTCTTCCGCAGCCACATCTACTGGGTGGCGAACCGTGACCGTCCGGTTCCCGATGCGCGCGTAGCCATCTATCCGTTCAAGCGGTTGTTCGTGGTAGGTGCGGTTTCCACCGACGTGCAGTCCGGCCAGGCGACGATGTGCTACCTGCCGGGCATCGAGACGCCGGAGCGCGAGTGCTGGTACATCAACATGGGCGCGGTGGACAAGAGCTTCTTCACCACCGATGCTCTCGTGCGTTCAGCAATCCGCTAAGCGCAACCAGCGCAATCTGTAAATGCAAAACCGGCGCGGTCCACATGGATCGCGCCGGTTTTCTTTTTCTGGATCGGAACGACGGAGAAGGTCAGTAGAGGATGGAGGGGAGATATGCGCCCACCGGCTCGTTGTAGAGCCCGATGGTCATCAGCGTCATCGATTGCGTAACGCGCAGCTTGTTGCCCAGGCACCATCGCATCAGGTCGCCATTGCGCGATGGCACCAGAAAGCCGGGTCCCTCGAATGACCGGGCCGCACTGATCAACGCTTTCAAATCGTCGTTAGTCTCGGCCACGGTGTGCCCGCCGAACGCGATCTGGGTCGAGTAGCCGCTGATTCTTCCCGCGCGCTCAACGACTGTCGCTACGCCGCGCGCGATGTTATCGCGCAGCTCGGTGCCGCGATGGTAGCCATGCACGGCGAAGCACAATCGATTGCATGCTTCGACATCGCCGTCGCGCGCGGCGCGAACCGAACAGCCAGGTATCGTCTTTCCGATTGCGGGCCCCTGGAAACACGATAGATGCTCGCGAATTTCGAAGCCGAGTTTCGAATACAGCGACAGCGATCGGCAGTGATAGCCGGCCTGCACCAGTCGGACGCCGGCGGCCCCGCGCTCCTGCGTGCGCTCCATCACGGCGCGCATTAGGTGTCCGCCGACGCCGTGGTTCTGCGCCCGCGGATCGACCGAGATGGGTCCGATCCCGAAGATGGAATTCCGCTCGTCGAGGAAGTTGCTGCCCGCGATCTGTCCCCTCAATTCCGCGACGACGCCGTAGAAACCCGGATGGCCAAGCATCGCGGAGGTGATGGCGACCCCTGCTTCGACGTTGGGAAAGTCGGGCGGGAAATTGTGCTCGGTCGCGATCGCTTTGAACGCTTCGTAGCAGATGCGCCCGAGGATAGGGGCATCTTCTATCTTGCCGGGTCGAAGCTGCACATCCATCCGATGCTCCTTTGCGGCCGCTAAACGATGCGCTTTTGGCCGTGCTTGAAACCGCCCTGCTCGCCGACCGCTTCCTGGCGCTCCGGCCTTGGCCGTCGGCGCCCGCGACTTTCCCCGCCGCCGCCACCGCCGCCTCCGCGCTCGCGACGTGGGCTTCCGCCGGCGGGCACGATCTCGATTGAGCGCAGGAACCCGTCGCCGCTCGATCGCGTGGTGAGCATCGGGTCGTCTTTCAGCGCCAGATGGATCACCCGGCGGTCCCGCGGCGGCATCGGGTCGAGCGTCACCGGGCGATGGTCGCGCTTGGCGCGCTCACCCATCGACAGCGCCATCCGGTGCAGCTGCTGGCGGCGCCGTGCGCGATAGGATTCGGTTTCGAGCACGACCGGGGCGGCATCGCGAATCCGTCGCGCCACGATTCGATTCACCAGGTACTCGAGCGCATCGAGCGTCTGGCCGTGGCGGCCGATCAGGATTCCGGAGCCGTCGCCCTTGATTTCAAGCTCGACGGAGTCGGGATCGCCGTTCGATTGCACTACCTCGGCGCGCTCGCCCATCAATTCCAGCACTTTGCCCAGCACGTCGGTCGCTTCGCGAGTGAGCTGCTCGAGATCCGCGGGCTGCCTTTCGGCGTGCGGAGCATCCTCGGCGTCCTCGCCTCGAGCCTGCGCTTCTCTTCGCGGGGGGGCGCCTTCCCGGGCGGGCGCCGGCGGCGGAGACTGCACTCCCGAAGTCGCGACATTGCCGGAGCGATGCGTGACGCGCACGCGCGCCTGGCGAGCGCCCAGTCCGAGCACTCCGGCGCGGGGCGTGGCGAGCACTTCGATCACCACGTCATCTTCCTGCGCGCCGAGCTGCTCGAGCGCTTGCTTGATTGCTTCGTCGACGGTTGCGGCGGTGATTTCGATTGGTTCGTTGTTGTTCATGCGGTCACAGGGCTGTTTTTGAATTCCCGGTTTAGAAAGACCTGCTGGACAACTCCCAGCACATTCGATGCGAAGTAGTATAGCGAAAGCCCGGCCGGAAAATTCACGAACATGATCGTGAAGATGATGGGGGTCAGCATCATCATCCGCTGCTGGTTGGGGTCCGGCGACGTCGGCGTCATCCATTGCTGGAAGAACGTGCTTGCGCCCATCGCCAGCACCAGTACCGGGAGACCGTGACAGTGCATCAGGGGCAGTTGCGGCATCCACGACACCGGCAGGCAATCGGGCGCTGACAGGTCGCGAATCCACCAGATGAACGGCGCATGCCGCAGCTCAACCGAATTAAGCAGCGCCTCGTACAACCCGATGAAGATCGGCAACTGCAGCAGCATCGGCAGGCATCCGCCGATCGGATTTACGTGGTTGCGTTTGTACAGGTCGACCATCTCGCGCTGCAGCCGTTCCTGGTCGTTCTCGTAGCGCTCGCGCAGCCTGGTGATCTGCGGCTGCAGCCGCTGCATCTTCATCATCGAGCGCTGGCTGCGAATCGATATCGGCAGTGTCAGCAGGCGCAGCAAGATCGTGACGAGAATAATGTCCCAGCCATAGTTTGGCGCGATACGATGGAAGAGCTTCAGGGCGCGCAGGAAAATAATCGCGAGCAACCCCGCCCATCCGAAATCGATCGACTTCTGCAATGCCGGGTCGACGGCTTCCAGAGCCTCCAACTGCTTGGGACCCATGTAAACGCGCGTGCTCAAATGATCGATTCCGGGATACAGCATCCGCGCCAGCGCCTGGCTGCCGTTAAAGGTCATCGTCAGCGTACCCGCGCTCGCGATGCTCGGCAGGTACGCGGTCAGAAAGTAGCGATCGCCGAAGCCGGCATAGATGATATTGCCGAATACCGGCGCCACACCCTTGCGCAGCGCCTTCTCGGCTTCGTTCATCACCTTCCCCGTGACATCCGCCTGGAGCTCGGGGAAGTCGTAGTAGCCGAGGTGAGCAGTCAACGGCTGGCTCAGCGCCAGCCCGATCGCATCGTTTTTGGGGCCACCCGTGATGGAAAGATCGGTTGTGAACGCGTACGTGTCGCCATGAAAATTGAGCGTCTTATCGATGGTTGTGCCGTCAGCGGCGTGCGCCTCTAGAACCACTTTGCCGCTCTCGTCGGCCGCGATGTTGGTTTGGTTGGGCGTGGAGGTGTTGTAGTCGAGTCCCGCGTCGCTAAGGACCTGGTCGCCGCGGGCCACTATCGCGCCAAGCGGAAGCACAAAATCGCCTGACTGGGGCACGAGTTCGTACGCGCCGCTATCGGGTGCCGCAGTCTCGCGAAATTGCTTCAGGCGATAGCTCTTGATCCTGCCGCCCCGGGTGGTGACCTGCGCGACATATTGGTCGGTTTCGATCGTGAGGAGCCGCTCCGCACTAAGTGGCGCAGCCGGCTGGAG
>DATJWT010000189.1:0-10438 GCA_035500975.1 Binataceae bacterium (SeqCode) | reverse complement strand
ACCTATCGGGCCATCCGCTCGGATTGGAAAGCGACTCCCGTATCTCCCCCAGCCATAGCGGTACGTTCGCTGGATGCCGGAGTCACTGTGTATGCATCGTGGAACGGCGCTACCCAGGTCGCGTCATGGCTGGTATTCGCCGGCACCGGCAGCGATTCGCTGTCACAGACCAACCAGGCGGATAAGGCTGGATTTGAAACCGCGATACCGGCTGAGAGTTCCGGTCCATATTTCCAGGTAAAGGCTCTGAACGCCGAGGGTCGGATCATCGGGGAATCGAATGTAGTGAAGTTTTCGCCTTGAACGGCGATCGGCAGCGGCTTAAGGGCGAGTACTTTCCGGGGCTGACTGTTTCTTAGCTCTCGGACGGCAGGTATCCTCTTTCGAAGACTTATCGTGGCCAGTAAAGAAGCATATTCCCCACTTCCGCCGTGGCAGCGGACGGACTACTGCGGTGCGCTTCGTGCCGCCGACGCGGGGCGCGAGGTCGCGCTCCTCGGATGGGTCCAGACGCGCCGCGACCACGGCGGTCTTATCTTTATAGATCTCCGCGACCGCGAAGGGTTGGTTCAGCTCGTTCTGAATCCGGAGGTCAATGCCGACGCGCACGCCATCGGCGCCGATGCGCGCTCGGAATATTACGTCGCAGCGCGCGGCAAGATCGTGATGCGCTCCGAGGGCACCGTCAATCCGGATCTGCCGACCGGCCAGATCGAGGTGATCGTCACCGCCTTCGAGATCGTCAACACCTCCGCGCCGCCGCCGTTTCCAATCGGCGATGAAGATACCGCCTCCGAGGATATCCGGCTCAGGCACCGCTACCTCGATCTGCGGCGCCCCGCGATGCAACGCAATCTGCGCGCGCGCCATCAGGCGGTCAAGGCGGTCCGGGATTTCCTCGACGACAACGGATTTATCGAGGTCGAAACCCCGATCCTGTGGAAGTCCACACCCGAGGGCGCGCGCGATTACCTGGTTCCGAGCCGTGTGAATCCAGGCAAGTTCTATGCGCTGCCGCAATCGCCGCAGCTCCTCAAGCAGCTCCTGATGGTGAGCGGGTTCGATCGCTACTATCAAATCGCGCGATGCTTCCGTGACGAAGACGTGCGCGCGAATCGTCAGCCCGAGTTCAGCCAGATCGATCTCGAGATGACCTGTCCGCGGCCCGACGATGTGATGTCGATTGCGGAAGGGATGGTCGCCGCCGCCTACCAACGCGTGAACAAGGTCGATATCAAGCCCCCCTTTCTACGCATGCCGTTTGCGGAAGCGATGGAGCGCTTCGGTATCGATAAGCCGGACATGCGCTTCGGGCTTGAGCTCAAGAACCTTACTGCCGCATTCGCGGGAACCGCTTTCAAAGTCTTCGCCGAAGTCCTCGCCAGGGGCGGGTCCGTGTATGCGATCAATCTGCCGGCGGAGCATCAGCTGAGCCGCCGTGAGCTCGACGAGATGGTGGCCGGAGTAAAGACTCGCTACGACCTGGGCCTCGCGTGGGTTAAAGCGCAGGAGCCCGCCTGGCAGGGCCCCGTCGCGAAGTACCTCAGCGATGCTGAACGGGTGCGCGCCGCGGAAGTGGCCGGTATCAAAACCGGCGACACGCTCTTCATGATGGCGGGGGAGGCGGACAAGGTCCGTCCGGTTCTTGGCGACATTCGCCTCCAGCTCGGCGCGAAGTTCGGCCTCGACAAGACCGGCGAACTGAAATTTCTCTGGGTGGTCGATTTTCCGCTGTTCGACTACAGCGCCGAGGACAAGCGGATGGTCTCGGTGAACCATCCCTTCACGGCGCCGAATCCTGAGGACCTTGCGATGCTCGAGTCGGCGCCGTTAAAGGCGCGCGCACTCGCGTACGACATGGTGCTGAATGGGCAGGAGCTCGGCGGAGGATCGATTCGTATTCACAGCCGGGAGCTTCAGCTCAAGGTGCTGGAAATCCTCGGGTTCAATCGCGAAGAAGCGATGGACCGCTTCGGCTTCCTGGTCGAGGCTCTCACCTATGGCGCGCCGCCTCACGGTGGATGCGCTTTCGGCGTCGACCGGCTATGTATGATGTTGTGCGGGACCGATTCGTTGCGCGACGTGCTCGCGTTTCCGAAGACCGGCAAGGCGGTGGATCCGATGAGCGGTGCGCCCTCCGAGGTCGATCCGCGCCAGCTCAGGGAACTCGCCATCAAGGTGACCACGTGAGGGTGAAGCGCATAGGCACAATCATCCTCTCTCTCCTGGTGAGCATCGCGCTCTCTGGATGCACCGCGATGATCGGTAGCGCCTACGACAGCGCCAAGGATGAAGTCGCGACGATGGCGCCCAAGCAAGTGAAGACGAGCGCATCCAACTCCATGAAGACGCTCACCGTCGATCGCATCGCCATCCTGCCCATCGTGGACGATCCGGGTAAGAACGGTGCCCTGGGTCCCGGTGCCGCCGATGCGATCACCGCCGAACTCTACAGCCAGGTCGCGCTGGCTGGCGGATGGGAAATGGTGCCTCAGGATGACGTCACGCAGGAACTCCAGAATCTTCCACCTTCGACGCCGGGCGATCTGGAAACCAACGCGTTTGCGATTGGGCGCTTGACCTCCGCGGACGGAGTCTTGTTCGGGACCGTCGAGAAGTATACGGACCGCAGCGGGGTCGATGACTCCAGCGCGAAGCCCGCCGCGGTCAAGTTCCTGCTTCAATTCCTGGACATGAAGAGCGGCAAGGTGGTGTGGACGTCGAGCTTCGACAAGGAACAGAAAAGTTTCTCGCAGAGCCTCGCCAGCCTGGCGAACTTCGTGCAGAAAGAAGGCCGCTGGGTGCACGCCCAGGAAGTTGCGCAAGTCGGCGTCCAGCAATCAGTGGATGACCTGCATCGGCATTTGACCTTCGCTTCGGACGCCAAGCATTTCGAGACCGGCACCTACGGCCAGTTGAAGTCCGGTCAGCAGCGCTACAACACCAACATGGGTAAAGCCGGTCTGTACTGAACGCTCTTGGCTTTTCCCTTCTTGCAGGGAAGGCACAGAACGCGCCTATGTCCTAACCCTGCGCGAAGCGAAGCTCGCGCGATTCAAGACTCTTTCTTCCGCACCCTCACCAGGGCGAATGCGGCTTAATCCGCAACGCCTCCGCTACTGCCGGATGCACCACGTGTCCATCGTGGGTGTTCAGCCCCCACGCGATAGCGCGATTCGCCCGGGCGGCCTCCAAGAGTCCCTTGTCCGCGATTTCCAGCGCGTAGGTAAGCGTCGCGTTGGTGAGCGCATAAGTGGAGGTATGCGGCACCATCGCGGGCATGTTGGTTACGCAATAGTGAACCACGCCGCTGCGCACAAAGATCGGCTTGGCGTGAGTCGTCGGCCGCGAGGTCTCTGACACGCCGCCCTGGTCGATCGATAAATCCACGATCGCTGCGCCGGGCTTCATCTTTGCCACCAGCGCTGCGGAGAGCAGGCGAGGCGTCCGCGCACCCGCGACCAGCACCGCGCCGATAACCAGATCGGCCTGGCGCACTTCTTCTTCCAAAGTCGCGCGATTCGACATGACCGTTGTCGCATGCCCTCCCAGCAGATCGCTCAGGTAGCGCAGCCGCGAGGGATTCACGTCGAGGATCGTGACCTCGGCGCCGATTCCCGCCGCCACCCGGCAGGCATTGAAACCCGCGATTCCTCCGCCCACCACGACGACCTTGCCCGGGCGCACTCCCGGGGCGCCGCTCAACAGCACGCCTCTGCCTCCGCTGCGCGCTTGCAGGCACCACGATCCGGCCTGGATCGCCAGGCGTCCCGCGACTTCGCTCATCGGCGCGAGCAGCGGAAGGCTCCCGTCCTCGAGCTGGATTGTCTCGTATCCGACCGAGCTGACCCGTTGCTTCAGCAGGGTGGTGGACAGGCGTCGATCCGGTGCGAGGTGAAGGTAAGTAAACAGGATTTTTCCGGGACGTAAAAATCTGAACTCGACCGGCTGCGGCTCCTTGACCTTCAGCACCATGTCCGCGCGTGACCAGACTTCCGCGGCGCCGCGCGCGATGCTCGCGCCAGCTTCCCGGTATTCGCGATCGCTGAAGCCGCTGCCCACGCCCGCGCCGCTCTGCACGATCACGCGATGGCCGTGAGTGCGAAAGGCCGCGGCGCCGGCGGGAGTTAGCGATACGCGGCGTTCATCCGCCTTGATTTCAGTCGGTACTCCGATGAGCATCGTCACTTCTCCTCGCGTCGAAAGCGAAATTGATGTCGGCGATCGATCGCGGCGCGCTATTCTGTACTCTTGCGACGGCTGCGATTCCGATCGCTTTTTCGGGCGTTACCATCGCGTGTCAGTCAAGAGCATTGCATATCGACAGACATTGTTTGCAGCACCATTCGGAACTTGACAAGAGGATTGCCGCCGCGCTTGATGAGCATGAAGTGATCGCGGCCGGGGGGAACTGCGATTGAGATCCGGGAGGAGTCATGGAGATCCCACAGGGACTCAAATATTCCAAGGAACACGAATGGGTGACGGCTGAGGATTCAGTCGCCACGGTCGGCATTACCGATCACGCGCAGGGACAACTCGGCGAGATCGTTTACATCGAGCTCCCCGCGGTCGGCGAGAAAATCAGCAAGGACGATCCGTTTGGCGTGATCGAGTCCGTCAAGGCGGTTTCCGATATCTATGCTCCGGTGAGCGGCACCGTCGTCGAAATCAACGAGGACTTGCCCGAGTCCCCGGAAGTGGTGAACGAAGATCCCTACGGCGACGGCTGGCTCATCAAGGTCAAGATGAACGACGCGAGCGACCTCGAAGACCTGATGGACAGCGACGAGTACGCCGAGATGGTTGCTCGCGAGCAGGAATAGCCTGGCCCTAGGAACGGGGAGCGGGCTGACCCTGAACCGCGATTGCCTTCGCAACCTGGATTCGCAGGTTTGCAACCTTGCGCGGCGGCTCGATGAACACCAGCAGGAACGGCGCCGACTGCGAAGGCTGGACCGCGAAGTTCTTCTGCGGATCGAGCCGCTCCAGGAATTCGATTTCGCGCGGCGTCATCTCCCCGACCATCTTCAACGAGAGCCCGGTGCCGCAGTACGCGGCGGCGCTGGCTATCTGCTTTCCGGAATCGTCGAGCAAATCGACTGCCAGCAGGACCGCGTGCAGGGGAGCGCCGCCGACATTTTCCGCCGTTCCGCTGATCAGCAGCGCCGTTTGCCCGCCCTTGACCTTCTGGTAGTCCGCGTGTACGTCGTGCAGCGCAACCAGCATCGCGGGCACCATCGGGGGCTGAAAGCTCTGCCCCACGCGGGGCGCCTGGCTCAGAAGCCTGACCGCCGCTGCCGGCTGGACATGCACCGCAAGACTCAATCCGCCGAACAGAATCGCCACAAATGCGAACAGTCCGATAAACCACATGGACGAATGAGTCGTGCGCTGCGCCGCGAAATAGGCGACTTCCTCCGGGATGTCGGGCGGCGGTGCCGGCTTGCGCCGCGAACGATCGTCGTCGCCCAGCCCGCTGAATTCAGGTGCGCTGAACTCCTCGAGGGGCGGCATCTCGGGCTGAACCCTCGCTTGCGCTTGCCGCATCGGGGCAGGGGGCGGCTCCTCGGTCAGCGGTTCGTGCGACGGTTCGAGGGCCGCGCCGGTCGCTTCTTGCGCCGGCTCGCCGACCTCCCAGTGATCGTCGGAATGCGACGCGCTTTCATCGGTTGCCGGTTCCGCTGGTCGTTCTCCCGGCTTGGGCTCGCTGGCGAAATCGAACGACAGGTTTTCGCCCGTCTCCGGCTCTTCCAATCGTTCGCGCGAGAATGTGCGATCGAGCGGGTTCTCTTCTGCGGCCGGAAGGCTCTCGGCGGGTTTTTCCTGCTGAGGTGGAGGCTCCGGCTCGGGCTCAGCGTGGAATTCGGGCTTGGCGATTGCCTCCGGCTCCGGTGCCGGCGGTGGAGTGGGTTCCGGAATCTCGGGCGCTTCGGGCTTGGGCGCCGGTTCCGCTTTGCGCGCACGCTGAACCGGCGGAGCCTTTGGTTTCTCGACAGCGCGGAGTGGTGCAGGCTTCTTTACGCGCGCGGCTACCGGCTCCGCGTTGAAGACATGACCGCATCGCGAACACTTGAACGTCGGCGTCTCATCGGGAAGAACCCGCTCATCGATCCGATACCGGGTGTTACAACTGGTACACTGAATCTCGATCATAGCCCCACCTCACAACCCCATCGAAAAAATAGCATACGAAAAGAGCTGCCGCACGATACCTTTGCGCGGATGGCTGTCGGTCAACCGCTATGCGCATAGCTCTGCTGACGCGCCGATTCGATCCCGCGGGCGGTGGGACCGAGCGCGACTTGATGGTCACGGCAGATTGCCTGCGCCGCGGCGGCTACGACGTCGCTACCTATGCCGATGAGATTCGCGGCGGACCGCAGCCCGGCGTGTATCGCGTAGGGCGCGCGCCGTTGCCACGCACCCTGGCTTTTCTGCGCTTTGCATTTGCCGCCGCCCCGATGGCGCGGCGGTTCGGCGCCCACCTCGTTCTCAGTTTCGCGCGGGTCGCCAACGCGGACGTGTTGCGATCCGGCGGCAGTGCGCACCTCAGTTACCTGCGGGCTGCCGCTCGATGGCGGGGGAGGGCGGGCGCCGCCGCGATGCGCGTGACGCCGTACCATCTCGCGCAAGTGATCGTTGAGCGACGCGGCTTTACCTCGCCGAAGCTACGCGGCGCCATTGCAGTATCGGAGCTCGTACGTCGCGACCTGATCGCCCGGTTCGGTCTGCCCGCGAAACGAGTGATGACCATCTACAACGGCGTGGACCTGGAGAAGTTTCATCCTGTCCCTGGCGCGCGTGCCAGGGTTCGCGAACGGTTTCGAATTCCGGACGACACCAGGATGGTTTTATTCGTCGGTAACGGCTTCGCGCGCAAAGGGTTGGGCTTCCTGATCGATGCGCTCGTGAAGGTGCAAGGCGCGCATCTGCTGGTCGTTGGAAGCGACCGCTCCGCGGGATCATTCGAACGCCGCGCGCAACGCCGTGGCGTCGGAGATCGTGTCGTCTTCGCCGGCAGTCAGTCGGACGCGACCGATTTTTTCAATGCCGCCGATGCGCTCGCGCTCCCGTCCCTGTTCGAGCCCTTCGGTAACGTCGCGATAGAAGCGATGGCGTGTGGATTGCCCGCGATGGTGAGCAACCAGTGCGGTGCCGCGGAGGTGATGCCGTCCGGATTGCGCGGCTATATCGTACAGGATCCCGCCGATGCGGACGAAATCGCGCGGAAGCTCGATGCGATGCTCAAAGAGGCGCAGCGCCTGCGTCCGATCGCGCGCGCAGCAGCGCTCGAGTTCACCTGGGACAAGCACGCGCAGCAGTTGAACAAGTATCTCGGTTCGCTGCGCTAGTCGCGCTCATCCTCCGAGGCCGTCGAACATTCCGCGCGCCACCGCGAGTCGGCGTTCTTCTCGCGCCAGGCGCGGCAAGCCGGCTCGCAGAGACCGCGCGACCGTCAGCCGCGCCCACGCGATGACGTTTTTGCCGATGACTTCCCATGCGGAATGCTGCTCGTGAAGCATCCGGCAACGTCCGCGCTCGCGCGAGATCCTGAGGAACCGCTCCCGGTCGGCTCGCTCGGGATCGACCTCGTGATAGACGACCGCGTCCGGCGCGTAACCGACGCGCATCCCGGCGCGCCTGATGCGCTGGCACATCTCGGTTTCTTCCTCGTGACCGGCGGCGCCCGGTCCGAGCCGTTCGTCGAAGGGCCCGACCTTCTCGATCGCCGAGCGGCGAAACGCCATGTTCGCTCCGAGCGCGCCGGAAATTTCGATCGTGCTTTCGCCCCGATCGAAAATCGGCAGATCGAGATACACCCACTGCGTGCCCACCTTCTTTGCCGGGTCTTCGGCGGGAAGAATCCGTCCCGCCATCGCGGCGAACTCCGGATGCTTCGCAAAGAAGCGCTCGACACCCTCGAGGTACTTCGCGGCCGCTTTCACGTCATCATCGAGGAAGACCAGGATATCGCCGTGCGATTCCGCGATGGCGCGATTCTGGATGCGGCACTTGCCGCGCCGCGCTTCGTGCAGATGGATCAGCGGGGGAGCATCCGCCGGCAGCGGCATCGGTTCCGGACGGCCATTGTCGGCCACGATGAGCTCATGGCGATCGGGTAGTAACTGCGGCGCCAGGCTTGCCAACAGGCGCGCAAGCGAAACCGGCCGGTCGTGAGCCGCGATGACGATCGAGAGCATCAGGCAGTCTGCGTCTGGGCGGCCGTCCCGGGTTCAGTCGTCTTCACAAATCGCATCAGGATATTTTCATCCATCAGCAGGCTCGGGCTGGTCATGAAGCCGAACAGCTCGCGATTGAGTTGCCGCTGCACCGGATCGCCCCCGCCGCTTCCATACAACAGCCACGAGCGAATCGCGATGAGTGGGTAGAGCAGGGGGAGAAACAAGTAGGCGCGCAGCTTGCGCCTGCTCCTCCCGATTTTGTCCATTCGCAGCCCGTATCCGCGCGCCATCCAGTGAAAGTCGTTGAGGCCCATCACGTGCCAGTTGCGGCCGTCTTCCACACGGTATCGATACGGCAGCGGCGCGCGCCGCCCCTTGTAGAACCCGGTCAGCAGGTAATGGATCCGCGAAATGACGTTGAGCCGGTTCGGCGTCGTCACGATCGCTATACCGCCCGGCCTGAGCACGCGCGCGATTTCGCGCAGCGAATGCGGGATGTCGGGGAGATGCTCGATAACCTCCAGCATCAGCACCAGGTCGAAGCTCTCGCTGCGAAAGGGAAGGTCGCTGATCAGGTCCGCCGCCACCCATCCGGGACGCGAGACCTTGCGCTCGGTCGGGATGACGCGCCATCCGCGCTCTTTGAGAATCCGGGTCGAGAGCCCGTCGCCCGCGCTGATATCGAGCGCGATCGAACCGGCCCCCGGCGCCGGCGCCAAATCGATCGCACCGCTGACTCTTGTGCTCATCGCAAACACGAATTGTGCGGGACAGCGACGCGCATCACAAGCGGGTCCTGGCCCTCGCTTGAATCACCGGGAAAGGCCGGATAAACCCTATAGACTCACCCACCGGCGCGAGAGTGGCGGAATGGCAGACGCGCAAGGCTCAGGACCTTGTGGAGGCAACTTCGTGGGGGTTCAAGTCCCCCCTCTCGCACCACCGCAAGTTTCAGACGACAAGGTATGTTCCGCTCGCAAAAGGTTGGAAACGCCTGATGTGAGACTATCGGCTCCATAACCGGTAACTACCGGTTCAAAAAGGGGGAGGACCATGCCCGTACCAGTCCGACCGACCATCATCGTTCCCGGGATCGAAGGCTCCGCGTTGCAGAATGCTTATCCGATCTCGCCCACTGCGACTTGGTCGACTTGGGCAGCGGCGTCGAGTTCGTTCATCGCTCCGGACTTCGACGCGCTCGCGTTGTCCGACGATGCCCTGACTGATCGCGGTCAGGATGTCCTGACGCGACCCAACGCACTGCTCTCGATCGCTTACGCCAAGATGGTTTCGGGGCTCCAGTCGCGAACCGGGGTCCCCGCGTATGTATTCCCCTACGACTGGCGCTACTCCAATCGAATCAGCGCAGGTTTGCTCGTCAGCTTTGTTGACAAGCTGCTACTCAAGAAAATCGATATCCCGAACGGATGGGATCGTAAGTTCGATTTCGTATGTCACAGCATGGGTGGACTGATTCTGCGCTCTTTTCTCGAGCAATGGATGAGCGCGCACGGGTCCCAGCCGCCGGTCGGACGCGTTGTATTCATCGCCACGCCTCATCTCGGATCGTTGAACGCCGCCAAAGGCTTGATCGTCGGCGACGGTGTTCTACCCGGCGCCCAAAAAGACATGCGCAAACTGGCACGCACGTTTCCCTCGGTCTATGAATTGCTCCCTCTGCCTCGCAACGGAGTGATGTGGGCCGAACGCGCCTCCGTCGAGGTCGATTTGTTCCAGGAAAGCAATTGGCAGCAGAACGTCACCCCCACGCCGGAAGCCGACCCTAACGGCTACGATGTCCAGCAGCAGCACCTCGACGCGGCAGCGGCGTTTCTAAACAGCCTGCCCCAACCTTCCGATCCGAAGTACGGGATCACTAACGACCGGATGCTCGTGATCTATGGTCAAAAGGAGAAGTCGGCTTTGGAGACGGTTCCCGTCGGGCCTGCCCCCGAGAATTGGTACGACTTCGCCGGTGCAGCACTGGCCGATGGTGATGATGTTGTCCTTGTGGGATCGGCGAGATTGACCGGCGTGGCCTCGGTGGCGATCAGGCCCCAGGACATTGGATGGGACCTTCTCGGCCGAATTTACGGGGCTATCGAGCTCCATCCGTTCCTTCCAGCTATCGATGAAGTCCAGACGATCACTTCGCGCTTCCTGCAGGGCTATCCAGCCACTCAACTACTGCCGGTTAACCTGGCGCGTCTGGCACCTTCTCTTTACTCGCCTTGAACACCAGAACCTTTAGG
>DATJWT010000188.1:0-9900 GCA_035500975.1 Binataceae bacterium (SeqCode) | reverse complement strand
ACGATCCGGTCCGCGCCGAGCGAATCGAGCCGATGTGCTTCCACGGCCGATACCAGGGTCCGAACCAGGCCGCGTGCCGGAACGAAACAGAACCATCGCCGTGTCGTCGCGCCATGCTGCGAAAGCTCCAGCACGCGGTACGCGATCGGATCGCTGAGGCGAAAATCGTAGAAGAGCCAGCCATCGAGCCCGGCCTCTTGCAGCGCCTGCTGGATATCGGCGATGCGGGTCGTCACGGTCGCTCCGCCAGCGCCGCGCGAAAGCGCTCGCCCCAAATATTCACACGCCGTGGGTCGATTCTCACTATCGGGTTGCGGTCCCGGCTCAGCTGCATCGCGCGGTAGCCCAGGTACTTGTCGCGCAGGTTGCGCAGCACCAGCAAGTACTCTTCTCTGTCCTCCACGATGCGCGCCTCGCCGCGAATCATTACGTACGCAAGCTGCGTCCAGTCATCCTCATAGTGATCGGCCACGAACGCAACCTGGGGATTCTCCGCGATGTTGCGCATGCGCTTGAGACCGCCGCCGCGCGCGCGCTTTGGCTTCTCGTCGATCGCAAAGTACAGCCGTGTCCCATCGAACCAGAAACACACCGGAATCACGTGCGGCCGACCGGAACTGTCCGCGGTGGCCAGGCGGGCCACGCGCTCTGCGACCAGGAAGTCGCGAACCGCTGGATGCGAGAGATGATCAATGGAGGTTGCGGCCATGATACTAAGCTCGCCCGATCCGATCGAGCGCGCTGCGCGCTGCGCGGGCGAGCGATTCATCTGCTGATTGCCTGGAGGCATTGCGTAGCGCTGCTGCTACCCGTTCAGATCCTCCCCGTGATGCTCCCAGCGCGATCGCCGCGGCGCGGCGGACCCCGGCATCGCCGTCAGCCTCGAGCCTTTCAAGCATCTGCGCTATTGCCTCTTCACGGTTCGCGAACGAGGTTGCCAGCAAGGCGAGTGCTGCCAACCTCACGTGGGAGTCTTGGTCGCGGCTCGACGACGATGCAGCGCAAAGCACCTCGTCGCCCGTCAACTCCAGGTCGCGAATACAATACAGCGCCATCTTTCGAGCAGGAGCATTGCCGGTACCCAGCAGTTCCAGGAGGTCATTCCGCACCCGGTGCGGGTCTCGAGGACCCAACCGTACAATCAATTCTGCCGCGGCCCATCGCACGTCGCCATCGGAATCTCCTAGTGCCTCGCACAACGCCGGAGCCGCATCGAGATCGAGCGCGCCATCGATCGTTCCCAGCGCGTACGCCGTTCCGAAGCGAATGCGCGGGCTTGCGCCGTTCAACCCGGGACGAATCAACGCGACTATGTTCGAATTGTGGCGCCCGATCGCCCCAAGCGCATCGGCAGCTCGCCGCCTGATCGTCTTGCTGTCGGCGGTAAGGCAGGCAGCGATCGCTTCAATTGCTTCGTCAGACAGGTTCTCGCCGCCGGATGCGATGATCGACATCAACGTGTTCAGGCGATCGCTGTCGCGGCTGGAACGCAACGATGCGAGAATCGCGTCGGACTCGATGCTCATTGCGCGTTGGCGATAAGCCGAACCAGGTTCGCGAGCTCGCCGAGACCCAACACGAAATTGCGATCCCCCGCGAACACCCTCGTTACCGCGTTCGCTACCGCGGCCAGATCGTGCGGCTGTCCTTCGAGCGCGGCTTCCAGTTCGGCCACTCCCGATGAATTCGCGATAAAGTCGCCGCTCAGCATCGAGCGCCCGATGCGATTGTCGGCCGACACCCCCAACCGGGCCGTGATTTGCCCAAGCTGTGCGGCGATGCGACCGGAACGGTTGTACTCCGATCCGTCCGCGACGCGCCGCAGCCAGTGGATCGATTGCAGCTCTTTGCCGCGATGAGCAGCCTGCGCGCTCTCGCCTGCCGTGAGTTCGCGTTGTTGGACGTTGCCGAATGCTTCCCCGTGTCCTCGCACGATCGCTCGAGCGACTTCCTCCAAAGAGACCTCGCGGTTCAGCGCGCGCGACAGGGTGATCGATGTATCCGGAGTATGAACCGCGGACGGCACCGCGCCCGTGGGATCAAGGCGGTCGAGGTCGCGGCTCAGTTCCTCCATCCCGCGCGATACCGCGATCGATGCCTCGAACAGGAGCGCGCCGGACGCATCGCTGTCGAAAGTGCACATCGCGATTTCGCGCCGCTCGATCGTGATCGCGTCGCGCCCCGGGTAGAAGCACTCGAGGCCGAGCGCGCGCAGAGCGGCGAGCAGTCCTCGCACATGGCGATTCATGACTTGGTCCGGCTTGAGATTCGCGTCGCGCTCGGGAAGCAGCGCTCCCCAGCCGGGCGCGATCAGCGCAACCCCGATCCATCCCTCGCCGGCGCCTATCGCCCGTCCACCGGTGAGCCGGCGCGTCGCGGCGATGCCGTCGTGTTCCGGCGCGCCGCCATATAGATGATAGCGGCCAATCGATACCGCGCGCCCCGAAGTCGAATGGACGATGAGCGTTGGGTCCGATCGATGCGCGCCAACCGCATCGATCAAATGCAGCTCAAGGCCGAGCAAGTCCCAGGCAGAAATCGATGGAATAACGATGGCGTCGAGCATTGCCACGAGACGATCGTAGGCAGGAGAGGTTTCGCGCGGCAAGCCGCCTGGCTGGCTAGGCGTTCTGAGGACCAACCGGACGAAGGAGCCCGGGACAGGCTCTGCGACCAACCGGCTCCGGACCGAACCCGCGGTACTTCTGTCCTATCTTTCCTCTCCGAACAAAAAGATCGAGAGCGCGATAAGCGAAAACACGATATTCGGCAGCCACGCCGACCACCACGGCGACATCAGGCCGGACCGGCCGAACGATGACGTGATGCCGAAGGCAAGCCAGTAACCGAAACCGATCGCGATCGCGAGACCGAAGCTGCGTCCGAGGCTCAGATGGCGCGGCAAGGGGTCGAGACTCAGCGCCATCCCCAGCGCGACCATGATCAGGCACGACACCGGCATCGCGAATTTGAGATCCCGATCTACTACGTAGCCGCCCGGGTCCAGCCCCTTGCGCTTCAGGCTGGCGATATAATCGTCGAGTTCCCACAGGCTGAACTCATCCGGGTCCAGTCGCAGTATCGAAAAGTCCGCCGGCTTGAGCGCGAGCCGCAGGCGGTCCGAATCAGCCGTCGTGACGTTGCCGCCGGGCTGCAGTGAAAAATCCTTCGTCTTGTGCGGGACCCATTGATGGCCGTTCCAGGTCGCGCTGTCCGCGTACACGATGTCCTTGACGGAGAAGTCCTCACCGAGGTGATAGACGGTCACGCCATCCAATTCCTGCTTCTTCTTGTCGTACGCATCTGCCGAAGCGAACCCGTTGTGCAGCCGAATCCAGATACGCTTGTCGGAGAACACGCTCTGCAACTGTCGCTTCTTCATCTCGACGTGGTACAGGTACTTTGCCATCCGCGTCGCGCGCGGCACCGTGGTTTCGCTCAGCGCGAAATTGAAAACCGTGATCAGCAGCGCTACGAACATCACCGGGATCGCCATCTCGAGCCGGCTGATCCCGAGCTGCTGACACGCGAGCACTTCCCCCGATCGATTCAGAATCGCAAACCCGAGCAACACGCCCGCGAGGCACGCCACCGGCAGGATTTGCGATACGATCAGCGGGATCTTCAGCGCGAAGTATTCAAGACCGATCAGCCCGAGACCGCCGTACTTGATGAGGTCGTTGAAGCGGTCGAACATGTCGCCCAGCAGGTAGGCGGCTGTGAATGCCGCAACGCACACCATGAATGGTCCGAAGAACTGCGCCGCCAGGAAGCGGTCGATAACCGGAGACAGACGCGGTCGCAGTGTCATGCTGCTTTCTTCTTGCCGTAGCGCTCGACCAGGTCCCAGATAACATCGCCCGGGCCGCGGCCCTGGTTGCCCTTGTCCTGCGCGGCACGCACGAATAGCCACACCGCCAGCGCGATAAATACGACATCGGGGATGCTCATCGCGATGAACGGATTCAGCCGCCCGCGCTCCGCCAGCGTGCGCCCCACCCGCATCAGGCCGTAGTAGAAAAAGAACAGGCCCACCGCGACGCCGAAGCGCTCCGAATGCCCTCCGCGCGCGGGCTTGAGCCCGAGCGATACTCCCAGCAGCGCGAACAGTAAGGTCGCGAACGGTACGGTGTACTTGGCGGCAAACTCAGTCTCCGCTTCGTAGTCGGGCTTATGATGCGCGCGCGCTTCGGCGATTTGCGCCTTCAGGTCCGCATACGAAAGTTCCTCGGGGTCGCGATCCGAGTCGGCGAGATTGTTTTTTGGATGGATACTGAGATCGTAAATGTTGAAGCTGGTAACGTGGCTCTGGTCGCTCGCGGTTTCGTTCCCGAAGATCGATCCGTCGAAGAGCCGCAGCGTCGTGCCCTGGCCTTTTGCGTCGGGCAACACGATGCCGTTCTTGCCGATGATGGTGGTCTGCTGACGCTGATCGCGCGAGTCGGAAATCAGCACGCCGTGAAGGCTGCCGTCATCATCGGAGATATGATCGACGTAGATCATCACTCCGGGCAGGTCGTCGTTGAAAACTTTCTCGCGAAGTCCCGCGGCGGCTTTCGTGCGCGTGAGATAGAACAGACGGTCTTCCAGGCGTTGGTTGGCCCACGGCCGCACCGAGAACGCAAACCAGCTCGAGATCGCGTACACCACCAGCGCCACACCCATCACCGGCACCGCGATTCGATACAGGCTGATGCCGCAGGCGCGCGCCGCGGTCATCTCCTGGTCGCCCGACATCCGCCCGAACCCGAGCAGCACGCCCAGCAACACCGCCATCCCCAGCGTCAGCTCGAGGAACGCGGGCAGGATGTAACCAATCAAGCCCAGTACCTCGCCGAGCGTGACGCCGTGATTCACCACCATCTCGGTGAGCTTGAGCAGGCGTCCCGTGACCAGCGCGAAGGTCAGTAGCCCCACGCCCATCAGGAACGGCGCGATGACTTCCCAGGCGACGTAGCGATCCAGGATCGTGACTTTGGGGATGGTGAGCCTCAATGAATGCTCGCGCGCAAGCGGATCGTAAGGATTTTATGCCTCGCGGGGTTTTTCACAACACCCTGATCAGGAACGGAGCTCTGGTGACGCCCTGGGCAAGTTTCACACGCCGAAACCGGTGTGTCTTGCCACGTCCTTTCGCAGTTTGCCGGCCGTCCTGAATTGCTCGGCTGACCAGCCCGCCGATCTCGCAGCTTGTACGCATTCCAAAGCATCGTCGAAGAAAACGATCTCACTTACCGCACGTTGGAGGTGGTTGGTCACAGCTCGGAAAAAGTTTCGATCCGGTTTTCGAAACCCCACGTCGCTGGAGAAGAAGAGCCCGTCGAACATTTTTTCAAAACGCATCTCACCGGCGAGATAGCGCGCACGATATCGCTCCTGGGTGGATGCGACGAAACATGGAATCCCCGATCCGCGAAGTTCCTTGACGATATCGAGGACCTCATGGTGCGGTGCGTTTTCTGCATCGAGCCACGTCTCCACGAACTGCCTCGTGGAACCGGACCAGCGCCACGATTTCAGAAACGGAGGCAGCACTTCGAACAAGTCAGCTCGCCCTTCGAGGCAATCTACGAAAGGTCCTCGGAAGAAGGGCTCCGTCATGCGCGATGAAATTCGATACTTACGCCACAAGATGGTTCGAAACCGCCAGGGATGAACCAGGACTCCGTCGACGTCGAAAAGGACCGCACCAGCCATAGCGATCCTCCATGCTAGCGGATGGCCTCGCGGAGCAGCGAGCCGGTGGCAGTGCCCGGTTCGCGTAGACCGGGACATTGACGGCGCAGGCGTTGGTATCCGGCCGGCGCAAACTGTTTCTGTCGGTTTTTGATAAGATCGATCGCGCGATGAAGAATTTCCGCGACAGGCGTGGATCGCAGGAACGCGAGCGCCACGGTGGCACGCCATCGCAATATCGCGGCGGCCAGGAGCATAGCGGTCCAGAGGTTGTGTTCGGCGTCGAGCCGGTTCGCGAGCTGATCGCGGCCGCGCCGAATTCAATCGAGGCGCTTCATGTTCGCGCCGGAGAAGAGCGGCGCTTCGCCGCCGAGATGGAACGGGTGCGGGCCGCCGGCGGTCGAGTCGCGATCGCCCGCGATGGCGAGATCGAGCGGATCGCCGGACGCGATGTGCGCCACCAGGGAATCGTGGCGACCGTGCGCGACTATCACTATGCGGACCTCGACGAGGTGGTCGCTGCCGCCCCCGATCCGCTCGTGCTGGTCGATGGGGTCACGGACCCGCGCAATCTGGGCGCGCTGCTGCGATCGGCCGAAGGTGCGGGAATTACCGCGGTCGTGCTCGCGCGAGATCGTACCGTCAGGATTACTCCGGCCGCTGTGAAGTCATCGGCCGGCGCATGGGTGCACCTGAAGATCGCGCGATGCGGCAACGTCGCGCGCACGCTGGAGATGCTCAAGGAGGCGGGCTACTGGGTCGTCGCGCTCGCGCCGGGTGGCGATGTCTCGCTGTATGACCTCGACACCTCGCGCAAGCTTGCGATCGTGGTGGGATCGGAGGGCGAGGGCGTCAGGCCCATCGTGCGCAAGAACGCTGATTTCGTCGTGTCGATCCCGATGCGCGGGAAAGTAGATTCGCTGAACGTATCCGTCGCCACGGCGGTAGCGTTATTCGAGATCGCTCGCAAACGCTCTGTAAGCGCGTAGCCGCTGACCGACTCTCCTCAGCCCTCGATTATCCCGCGGAACATCGCCTGCGCATTCATCGCGGGCCGATACTCGCCAATCGATCGCGAGCCGCGCGGGTCGTCGTTCCAGACCGCGTGCGGTGTGCCGTGCGGGATCGTCATCTTCTCGCCGCGCCCGAGCGTGTATTCAACTCCGGCAACGCGGCATCGCAGCGTCCCCTCGATTACCTCGATGCGTTCTTCCTGCTGGGTGTGAATATGGTCGCGCGGCGAGCCGGTGACAGTACCCGCGATGTACTCGAAACGGAACAGCTCGCCCGCGGAATCCTCGGCGGACACCAGGACGATCACTCGATCGCGGGGCACCTGGCGCTCTTGAAGCTTAACCGTCATGGACGTTCTCCTTCCGCTTTAGATCGCAATTCGTTTCCAGTCGCGAACGAATCTATCACTCGAACAGACGCCGGCAGCGCATGGTTCCTGACAAGGTCGTGTCAGCAGGAAGGACTTCGACAGTATGAGGTGAAGATCTCCTGACAGTTCGTGTCAGGAGCGCCGGCTAGGACTTGCGAAGAAGCTGGCGAAACAGATCCTCGGCCGACTTGCCCGGCTCGGACGGGAACGATTCGTCGAGGAACTGGACTTCCTCCATCCGGTCGGTGCGGAAGAAGCGAAAATCGTTGCGCAGTTCGCACCACGATCCCGCCATCCAGTGCGGCGGATAGAACCACAGCGTCAGCGGACGCACCTTGCGCCTCGTCTCGGCCCCCTTCTCGTCGCAGTAGCGGAAATGAATCTTGTGACGCTCGCGAATCGCGCCGCGCAGCCGCCGCAAATCGAACTTGATTGGGATTCGATGAATATCGCGCGGCGCCCACAGCGATCGATCTTCAAGCATCCGTCGCAGATTTATCGGGATCACGCTTTCGATCTTCGCCAACGCCGCATCCGCCGCCACTCCCAGCTCCTGGTCGCTCCAGTTCTGCACCATCCGGATTCCAAACAGCAGCGCCTCGAGCTCGTTCTCGGTGAACATCAGAGGCGGCAGGTCGTAGCCCTTCCGTAGCGAATAGCCGACTCCCGCCGCCCCTTCGATTGGCACTTTGCTGGCGGTCAAGTCGCGGATATCGCGATAGATGGTCCTCTCCGTCACGCTCAGCTGCTCGGCGAGGACTCGTGCCGTGACGACGCGGTTCCTTCGCAGGCGCTGGATTATCTCGAACAGCCGGTCGGTGCGGCGCATCGCGGATTGAGACTCCCACGGCTCTTCAGTGAATCGTCAGAGGGTATCATAGCAGTCAAGTGAAATCGTATAGAACAATGTTTGTAATCGCCCACGGCGGTTCCCTGGGAATCACGACGCCCGCTCATTCGGCTCATCCTTGACTCTCTGCTACCATCCGAATACCGTTTTCTCCTTTAGACTTGTTTGCCGATGTAGCTCAAAGGTAGAGCAACTGACTTGTAATCAGTAGGTTGCCAGTTCAATTCTGGCCATCGGCTTTGCCAGGTGAACATGGCCTAGCGGAGAGGTTCCCGAGTGGCCAAAGGGAGCAGACTGTAAATCTGCCGGTGTAAGCCTACGAAGGTTCGAATCCTTCCCTCTCCACCAATTTACTTCGGAGAGCAAGGAGAGCGGGAATAGCTCAGTTGGTAGAGCGCGAGCCTTCCAAGCTCGGGGTCGCGGGTTCGAGTCCCGTTTCCCGCTCCAACTCAAAGCCGGCTGCACGGACGGGAGAGCGAAAGAAACAGGAATTTTGCCCACGTAGCTCAGTCGGTAGAGCACTTCCTTGGTAAGGAAGAGGTCATGGGTCCGATTCCCATCGTGGGCTTTGACGGAATGACAGCGCGCTGGCTCCAGGAGCGCGACGGGACATAAGAGAAGATCATGGCGGCAGTAAGGGAATTAATCGGATTGGCATGCGACGGATGCAAGCGGCGCAACTACATGACGTCGCGGAATAAGAAGAAACAGACGGAGAAGTTCCAGATCAAGAAGTTCTGCCCCAGTTGTCGCAGTCATACGCTGCACAAGGAAACCAAGGTCAGCTAGCCGGGCCGGCAGGCACAAGTGGCAACCGCGAGGGTCAGTAGCTCCAATTGGCCAGAGCATCGGACTCCAAATCCGAGGGTTGCAGGTTCGAATCCTGCCTGACCCGCCAGTAGCGCTTGTAAGAACGCATATAAATGGATAAGCTAAAAAGTTACCTCAACCAGGGCGTAAGCTTTCTCCAGGAAGCCTGGAACGAGCTTTCGAAGGTCCATTACCCCTCGCCCAAGGAGACCATGCAGGCGACGATTGTCGTCGTGGCATTGTCATTCGTGATGGCGTTGTGGTTGGGGCTGATTGATTTGGGCGCGACACGCATTGTTCGGGCACTGCTTAGCTGAACGACGGAATGAGATTTTTTTCCAGGAGTAGAATGGCCCGGCCCGGTCGCCGCCGTAATCCGCTCCTCGCTGAGCCCCGCAGATGACGCAACCGCAGGCAGATAGCACGATGGAAGAAGACAGCCCGAAGTCCGAAGGGATGAAGTGGTACGTGGTCCACACGTACTCGGGCTACGAGCACAAGGCCAAGGCCGCGCTCGAGGAGCGGGTGCGCTCGCTGCACATGGAGGGCAAGATCGGCAAGGTGCTGGTTCCGGTCGAACGCGTGCAGGAACTCGGCAAGGGCGGTCAGCGCAAGATCGCGTCGCGCAAGTTCTTCCCGGGCTACATCTTTGTGCAGATGGCGCTCGACAATGATACCTGGCACGTGATCAAGAACACCCCGAAGATCACCGGCTTCGTCGGTCATTCCACCAATCCGCCCGAGGTGCCCGAGTCCGAAGTGTTCGGAATCGAGCAGCAGATGGAAGAAGGTGCGCTGCGCCCCAAGCCCAAGGTGCTGTTCGAAGTCGGCGAATCCGTGAAGGTCGTCGACGGCCCGTTCCAGGATTTCAACGGCACCGTCGAAGAGGTCAAGCCCGAAAAGGGCAAAGTTCGCGTGCTGATTTCGATCTTCGGGCGCGCGACCCCGGTCGAGCTCGATTTCGTGCAGGTGGAGAAGTCCTGAAGATTCCGCTCTCCGCGCACCATTGCGCGGAGGCCTTTTCGCGACGAGTTGTAAAGTGGCTAAGAAAGTAGTCGGTCAGATCAAGTTGCAGATTCCGGCAGGCGCCGCGAATCCTTCCCCGCCGGTTGGTCCCGCATTGGGCCAGCGCGGCGTGAATATCATGGAGTTCTGCAAGGCGTTCAACGCGCAGACCCAG
>DATJWT010000187.1:0-3601 GCA_035500975.1 Binataceae bacterium (SeqCode) | reverse complement strand
GGCGACATGTATGCGCTCGGCGAGGCCTACGCCTTCGGCGTTATCTGGAGCTTCGTCTTCAAGACCCTTTCCGTGCTGGTGTTGCGCTACAAGCAGACCTACCCGCGCCTGTGGCGGATGCCGCTCAATCTGAAATGGTTTCGTCCCGGCGGCCAGGACTTCCCCCTCGGCCTCGCCTTAACCTTCATCATCCTGTTCCTGACGGCGCTCGTGAACCTGTTTACCAAGCAGGTCGCGACGATCTGGGGAGTAGGGTTTACCCTGGGGCTGTTCGTCATCTTCGAAATCTCCCAGAAAATCAACGGAGCGGCCGAGCACGCCTACGGTGAGGAACCGGAGAAATTCAACCTCGAGATGGTCGATGAAGAAGGGCTGCATCCCGAGAAGCTCGAGCTCGGCGACGGCGTCCGCCGCATCATCGCGATTCGCGATCCCAACAACCTCGCGCATCTGCATCGCTATCTCTCCGAGCGCGATTCCTGCGACCTCATCGCGCTGACCGTGCGTACCCAGAAGGGACTCGCCGCGAGCGACGATGGGCAGGTGTTTACCGACTCCGAGCAGCGACTGTTCAGCAAGATCGTGAAGGTATGCGAAGACCACGGCCGCGCCGTGACGCCGCTGGTCGCGATGTCCAACGACCAGGTCTACGCGATCGCGCGTGTCGCATACTCGCTGGGCGCGGAAGAAGTAGTGATGGGCGTCTCGGAACGTTTCAAACCCGACATCCAGCTCGAAAACTTCGCGATGCACTGGGGCTCGATCGCATCCGACGACCACATAAAGGTCCGCGTCCTCTCCGACTCCCAGGACATCCGCGCCGAACTCTAGGTTCCCTCTCCTTGCCTGGAGTTCCCTCTCCTTGTCCAAGGAGAGGGCTAGGGTGAGGTGCGACGCACGGCCATCAATATCGCCTCAAGCACGCCGTCAAGGTTCGTCATCACTTCTTCGTTCCAGAACCGAATCACTCGATAGTCCCGCTTCTCCAGCAGCCCTGTTCGCCACGAATCATAGGCAACCTGCTCCGCGTGCTGCCCGCCATCCAACTCGACTATGAGTCGGCGCTCCCTGCAGCAGAAATCTGCAATGAATGACCCAATCGGAACCTGTCGCTTGAACTTGAGTCCTTCCAAGCCTCTATCTCTCAGTGCCTTCCACAGCCTCTTCTCCGCCTCGGTCTGTTCTTTTCGCAGTACCCGCGCCCGCTGATTCCCCAACGGAACACCCCAACGTTCTTCTCGATTTTCCATGCATTCCAATACGTATCCGCACCTCGTCCGTTGCACCTCACCCTAACCCTCTCCCTGGACAAGGAGAGGGAACCGGCCGCCCTTCTGTCACTCTCCGAATGCCGCTAAAATCTCACCTCCCATGATTGCAATCGTCGACTACCGGGCCGGCAATCTCACCAGCGTCAAACGCGCGCTGGAGCACCTCGGCCATCGCGATTGCGAAATCACCGACGATGCCGCCAAAATCCGCGCGGCCGATCGCGTGATTCTGCCCGGCGTCGGCGCCGCCGGCGCCACCATGGAAAACCTCCGCGCCCTCGGTCTTGCCGAGGTCCTCAAGCGCGATGTCGCCGCAGCCGGCAAGCCCTTCCTCGGCATCTGCATCGGCATCCAGGTTCTCTTCGATCGCAGCGAAGAAGACTCCGCCGATTGCCTCGGCATCGTGCCCGGCCGGGTGACGCGCTATCCGAACTCCATCGATGGCCGCCCGCTCAAGGTTCCACAAATCGGATGGAACCGCGTGCGGCAGGTGCGGGCACATCCGATTTTTGCCGGTGTCCCCGATAGCTCCCATTTCTACTTCGTCAATTCCTACTACCCCGTGCCCGCCGATCCCTCGATGACGATCGCGGAATCCGACTACGGCGTTCCGTTCGTCGCCGCGATCGCGCACCACAACGTCATTGCCACCCAGTTCCATCTCGAAAAAAGCGGCGCCGCCGGACTCAAGCTGCTCGACAATTTCTGCCGGCACAAATCCTGATCGATGCTCGCCAAGCGAATCATCCCCTGCCTCGACGTGCGCGCGGGCAAGGTAACCAAGGGCATCAAGTTCCTCGAGAACGTCGATGTCGGCGATCCGGTCGCGATGGCGCGCTACTACTACGAGCAAGGCGCCGACGAGTTGGTCTTCTACGACATCACCGCATCCAACGAGCGCCGCGGCATCATGCTCCACGTCGTCGATGCGGTCGCGCGCGAAATTTTCATCCCCTTCAGCGTCGGCGGCGGCCTGCGCACCCTGGAAGACATGCGCGCGGTGCTGCTCGCGGGCGCGGAGAAGGTCTCGATCGATTCGGGCGCGGTGCGCAACCCTGCGATCATCTCCGAAGGCGCGCGCGCCTTCGGCAGCCAGTGCATCGTGCTCTCGATGCAGGTGAAGCAGACCGGCGCGCGTGCGGGCCTCCCCTCCGGCTACGAGGTCGTCATCGATGGCGGCCGCGTGTTCACGGGCCGCGATGCGATCGAGTGGGCGCACGAGGGTGAGCGGCTCGGCGCGGGCGAGTTGGTGATCAATTCGATCGACCGCGACGGGACCAGGGCCGGCTACGATCTCGAGATTACCAGGCGTATCAGCGAGTCAGTCTCGATTCCGGTTGTCGCTTCCGGTGGCGCCGGCGCGCCCGAGCATCTTCGCGATGCGTTCACGCGCGGCGCTGCCGATGCCGCGATCGTGGCCTCCATCGTTCACTACGGCGAGCATCCGATTCCCGACCTGAAGCGCTACCTGCGCGGTGCGGGCGTCGAGGTCCGCGATGCGATCACACTGGATACGGGGGGCTCACGATGAGAATCGCGATCGTCGTTTCCGAATTCAATTTCGATGTCACCTCGCTGATGCTCGAGCGCGCGAAGCAGCACCTCGAACATCACAAGGCGCAGCTCGCGGCCGAAGTTCACGTCCCCGGCGTCTTCGACATGGCTCCCGCGATCAAGAAGCTCCTGCGCCGCAAGGATGTAGATGGAGTCGTCATCCTCGGCGCGGTCATCAAGGGCGAAACGCTCCACGATGAAGTGATCACGCACGCTACCGCACAGTCCGCGCAGCGCCTCGCGATCAAGTACGACAAGCCGGTCGGACTGGGCATCACCGGCCCCGGCATGACTCACGCGCAAGCGATGGAGCGGCTCGACAACGCGAAGAACGCCGTGGATGCAGTGGTTAAAATGATCGCCGTCCTCCGCGAAATTGGGACATAGAACCTGTCCTGCCTGACCCTCGCCCTGGCAGCGCGAGGACTGTGGCAAAGGCTTGAGCCTGTGCTCCTCTTCCGGTAGGAGTGGGTCCATCTTCAGCGCGAAAGCAAATCTCACGCGACCAGGGAAATCGGATTCCTTCTCCTTTTACGAACCGTCTCCATTCCCGCCTCTCGCTCGCGATCCACAGTTGTTGAGAAAGACGCAGGGACGCCGTTGAGGCGGCGCCTTTTAGTTTCTATACTCGACCCGGTTGTTGTGAAGATGGGTGAGGCGGTAGGAGGGGGAAGTACGTTCTCTACGCGTTCAGCTGCGAGAATCCTCGCGGTTTCTCCCGATCGCATTCGTTACTGGGTCAAGCGTCAGCTGATCAGTCCCACCGCCTCGTCCGG
>DATJWT010000186.1:0-10377 GCA_035500975.1 Binataceae bacterium (SeqCode) | reverse complement strand
TGCGGCGCTGCGCCAGCGCCATCAGGCCGTCGGTGAGTTGGATCTCGCCGCCCGCTCCCGGTTTGCCGGACGCAAGCAGCTCGAAGATGTCGGGCGTCAGCACGTAGCGTCCCATGATCGCGAGGTCGCTCGGCGCCTTGTCGAGCGACGGCTTCTCGACCATCCCGGTCAATTCGAATAGTCGCTCGCCCGCGGTCTTCGCGGCGACGATTCCGTACTTGGAGATCTCGCTGTGCGCGACGCGCAGCAACGCGACTACCGGCGCATCTTTTTGCTCCGCGGCCGCGATGAGCTGGCCCAGGCAGGGGCGCGGGCAATCGAAGATATCGTCGGGGAGCATCACTGCGAACGACTCGTCGCCGACGGCCTCGCGTGCCTGCAACACCGCGTGGCCGAGACCGAGCGGCTTGGGCTGTTCGGCCACCGTGAAGCGCACGGGATTGTTGGTCCGGCGCACGGTCTCGAGCACATCGTGCTTGGCTTTTTCTTCGAGATGGCGCTCCAGCTCTTCGGCGGGCTTGAAGTGATCGAGCACCAGGGTACGTCCGGGCGCGACGACCACGATGATTTCCTCGATGCCCGAGGCGACCGCCTCCTCGACCACCAGTTGAATGGCGGGAGTGTCGATTACCGGCAGGATTTCCTTGGGGATGACTTTGGAGGCCGGGAGCATCCGGGTGCCCAGGCCCGCCGCAACGATGACCGCTTTTCTGACTTTCATGTATGTCCGGTGTCAGGACTGGCGCTCGCGCGCTTCCTGAGCCGACTTACATGATATGCAAAAGGTGGTGACGGGTCGCGCTTTTAATCGCTCGATCCCGATGTCGCCGCCGCATTCCTCGCAGCGGCCATAGGTGCCTTCACCGAGTCGCGTGAGAGCCTCTTCGACCTTGGACAGCAATTTGCGCTCGCGATCGCGCAGGCGGAGCTGGAAATTGCGATCGCTTTCCATGGTGGCGCGATCGGTCGGATCGGCGTATCCGCCCTGGGCGCCATTGTTCATCTCGCCGACGGCGCGGTCCGCCTCGTTCAGAATTTCCAGTTTTCGGTCTTCCAGAATCTTGCGGAAGAGCTTGAGGTCTCTCTGCCTCATTACTTTAAGCCCGGCGCTGGGCCGAGTTTTTGATTCTATCGACGCCCTGATAGCATGTAAAGCGAAGTCATGAAGACCGCCTATCTAGACGCGTTCTCCGGGCTCTCGGGCGACATGCTGGTGGGAGCGATGGTCGATTGCGGCGCGAATTTCGCCGAACTCGAACGCGCGGTCGGCTCGCTCAAGCTCACGGGCTACCGCCTCGGACAGAGCCGGCGCGTGCTGAGCGGAATTTCGGCGGTCAAATTCGAGGTCGAGGTCAGCGAGAAGCAACCCGAGCGGCATCTCGGCGAGATCACGGCGATGATCGACGGCGCCGCCGCCCTGTCACAAACTGTCAAGCAGCGGGCGCGCGCGATATTCGAGGTCCTGGCCGAAGCCGAGGCCAAGATTCACAACACCAGGCCGGACCACGTGCATTTTCACGAAGTGGGTGCGGTCGATTCGATCGTCGACGTGGTTGGCACCGCCTGGGCGCTCGAGACCCTGCACGTTGCCGACGTGGTGGTCTCTCCCTTGCCGGCGGGGACCGGCTTTGCGCGATCGCAGCACGGAATCATTCCCGTGCCCGCTCCTGCTACCGCGGAATTGCTCGCGGGATTCCCGTTGCGGCTGGGAGACGGCGCCGCGGAGATGGTGACGCCCACCGGGGCCGCGGTGCTCAAGGCCCTGGCGCGGCCTGCGCCGCTGCCGCTCGCATTCGATATCGAAAAGACCGGCTACGGTGCGGGCACCCGCACGCTGGAAGATCGCCCCAACGTGCTGCGCGTGATGATCGGGCAGTTGCACGGCGCGTTCGATTCCGACGAGATGATCGAGATTTCGGCCAATATCGACGATCTGAATCCGCAGGTTTACGACCACGTGATGGAGCGCTTGTTCGCCGCGGGCGCGCGCGACGTGACATTGACGCCCACCGTAATGAAAAAAGGGCGGCCTGCCGTGGTGCTGGGAGTGATCGCCGAACCGCGGCATCGCGATATGCTCGCGCGGATTATCTTCGCGGAGACTTCAACCATCGGCCTGCGGTTTCATCCGATTGCGCGCCTGAAGCTGCATCGCGAGATACGCGAAGTGGACACGCGCTTCGGCAAGATCCGCATCAAGGTGTCCGGGGCGCATCACGATGGGCATGGCGCATCGAATTTCTCGCCCGAGTATGATGACTGCAGGAAGGCTGCCGTCGCGCATGGCGTGGCGCTGCGAATCGTGATGGAAGACGCGCGCGAAGCCGCTCGCAAGCAACTTGCCTGATGAGCTCGGAACGGCTGCACATCAACGAGATCTTCTACAGTATCCAGGGCGAGTCGACTCACGCGGGCCGTCCGTGCGTGTTCGTGCGCCTGACCGGATGTAATCTGCGCTGCCGATGGTGCGACACCGAGTACGCGTTCTACGAAGGGCGCAAGATGACGACCGCGGAAGTCGCGGACGTCGTCGCCGGGCACAACTGTAACCTGGTCGAGATCACAGGAGGCGAGCCGCTGCTGCAGGAAGGCGTTTATCCGCTGATGGACGCGCTGCTCAAGTCGGGGCACACCGTGATGATCGAGACCTCGGGCGCGGTTGATGTGAGCAAGCTCGACTCGCGCGTCATCAAGATCATGGATCTCAAATGTCCGGGCAGCGGCGAGTGCGACCGCAACCTGTGGAGCAACCTCGGTCACCTCGGTGAGCATGACGAGGTCAAGTTCGTGCTCGCAGATCGCAAGGATTACGAATGGGCGCGCGATACGATCAAGGCGCACGACATCGGCGGGCGCGTGAACGCCATCCTGATGAGCCCGGTGTTCGGCGAACTGGACCCGGCTGACCTGGCGAAGTGGATTCTGGAGGATCGGATCCCGGCGCGCCTGCAAATCCAGATGCACAAGCAAATCTGGCCGCCTGATACTCGCGGCGTTTAGACAAGAGAATCCGGAGATTACCCGGATTTCCAGATTCATTGCGGGGCTGTTAGGTTGAACCACGATGGCGGCACCACTTTTGGGTGATGTTTTACCAGACCTGCTCGAGGAGATGGTCCATCTCGCCAAGCAGGCGGGAGCGGACCCGCTTGAAGGGCAGCTGCGGGCGCTGAAGATCGAGTCGGTGTGCGATTGCGGCGATGAGAATTGCGCGAGCTTTGCGACCGCGGCGGTCGTCAAGGTCGCGAATTTTGTCGAGCTGCAGTCGATGGAAGGTCAGCTCATCATCGATCTGAACGCCGAGGACGAGATCTGTTTCATCGAGGTTCTCGGGCGGCCGGATGTGAAGTATCTGCTCGAAGAGTACTACGACGCGGGCAATTCGTAGCGCCGCAATTTTCCTTTTTCCGTCATTCCGAGCGAAGCGAAGAATCCCGGCGCACCCTCGCGTGGCATCCCGGGGCGGTGAGCGATCGGTATCACGTGCGCTGCGATTCTTCGCTGCGCAGACTCCGCTCAGAATGACGACAGCGCGAGAGAATTTCCAAAAAGCGAAGGCTGAAGCCAGCGCTCACTCGATAGTCCCCTACTGGTTACCTTGATCTGAAGAGTCGGACGACTCGTTCTGGTTGTCGGAATCGTCGTCCTGGTCGGTGTCGGTGTCGGAGCTGCCGGAGTCCTGGCCCGCTGATTGATTGCCCTGGTCCTGGCCGGCTTCGGGCGCGCTGCTCTGCGAATCGCCCTGATCGGATTGCGACGACTGCGAATCGTTCTGCGCTGCGTGGGCCCATCCGCATCGCGCGACTCCCAAAGCGATCACCAGGCTGACAACCAGCAGACCTTTCAGGGCGTGTGCGACGCGATGCATCGAAGATAACTCCTCGCGGGGCTTCTCATCAGGCTAGTCCGACCGATCACGCGAACCAAGCTCAGCGTCTAACCGGCCGCGCGATGCGTGTTCGGCACGCGAAATTTCCCGACGAATGCAGCGACCTCGGCAGCGACGACATGTTTTTCGCTGTCCACCGTGATCACGTGGTAGCTGTCGTTGAGGACCACGTCGCGCCGCTCCGCACTGCCCAGGTGTTTGCTCACAAAGGACATGTTACGGCCAATCGGGCAGGTGTGATCCTGCCGCGAATAGATCGTCAGGGCGGGTTGCGTGATGCGATCGAGCCGCGGGCGAACGGTCCTCGAAAGCTCGAGCAGGTTCAGCGGTCCCGAGAGCGGAAACAGGCGCATGGTCGGATGAATTCGGCGCGCGGCCGCATCGTGAATGTCCGATCCGACATCGTTGTACAGGTACAGATGGTGAATGAGCGAACCAAGCCGCTGCACGATGCGAATTCCCAGCGTCGCGCGCCACGGCAGGAAGAACGCCGGCGCCAGCATCGCGATTCCCGCGATCGATTCGCGCTGATCGATTGCAAGTCTCGCACCCAGCACCGCGCCCAGCGAGAGTCCGACGATGACGCAGGGATCGCCATGCTGTCGCAGCTCCTCGAAGCCGAGCACGACGCTTTCGTACCAGTTGTCGTAGTTCGAGAGGCCGAGTTCCTCGGGATTGCCCGCGTGACCCGTCAGCTTGACGCCGCGCACGCGAATACCCCTGGCCGCGAGTTGCTCACCCAGCCATCGCATCTCGTAGGGCGTGCCGGAGAGCCCGTGAATCAGCAGGGCACTAACGCCCTCCCCGGGAAAGAAGAAGTCGCTCTTGTCGACGACCGGGGCGATCGATGGCGGTTCTTCGTCGGCTGATGCCATTACAGTCTCGCCGTCGGGCCGGTTACATCGAGGAGTCAGCGGTGCTTCCGAGCTGGTCCGCGTTGATCGTGATCTTCGCCTTCGACTTGAGCTCGCCCAGGTAGCGGGTCCACGCCTGCGCGCGCCGCCCGGAGAGATATTCCTGCATGAAGGAATCCTTCGCGCTGGCCCAGTCTTCATCGGACGGGTTGGCTCGCGACGTCACCTCGAAGATGTACGAGTTGCCGCCGTGCTCCATCACGCGCGCGATCACTCCCGGAACCGGCGTGATGATGCCTGCTTCGTCGGTGACCTCGGGGAACTCGCCGATGCCCGCGATGCTCGACGACGATCGATCGAAGGGATCGACGTTGTGGATCGCGAGGTTGTTGGTCTCGGCGACGCGCTTGAAGTCCGCCGCGGTCTTCATCCGGGTGACCAGCTTGCGCGCGTCCGTGCGCGCATCGGCTTCGGCCATGCTGCGCACGTACGCATCGCGGACCCGAGCCTCGATATCCTTCAGGGGCGGAATTTGCGATGGGGTCTTCTCGATGAGTTGCACCAGGTACGGCGCGGGACCGGGCACCGTCCCCACCTGCCCGACGTTCATCGAGAAAGCCTTCTGCGCCAACCCTGAATCGGCACTGATGCCCTGGATAGGCTGGCCCTTGGCGAAGCTCGGCGGAGAAACCACGTCGAGGCCGCGCTTCCTGGCGATATCGTCGAACTTGGCGCCACTGAGCGCGGCGCTGAGGTCTTCATCGACGGCCTGACGCGCGAGCTTGGCGCCCGCCTGCGATCGCATTTCCTCGGTGATCTTCGGCTTCGCTTCCTCGAGCGTATCGACGTGGGCGGGTTTGACCTCATCGACCTTCACCACGTGGTAGCCGAAATTCGTCTCCACGATCTGCATGTCGCCCGGCTTCATTTTAAATGCGGCATCTTCGAACGGCTTGACCATCTCGCCGTGAGAAAAGAATCCGAGATCGCCGCCCGAGTTCTTGTTGGAAGTGTCGTCTGAGTACTTCTGCGCGAGCGTCTTGAAGTCAGCGCCCGCCTTGAGCTGCTTGAGAATGTCTTCGGCCTTCGCCTTCGCGTCAGCCTTCTCTTTTTCAGTCGCGCCGGGGGGAACTGAAATCAGGATGTGCCGCGCATGCACGAGATCGGGATGCGTGAAGCGCGTCTTGAGATTGGCCTTGTAGTAGTCCTCGATGTCCCTCTCGCTGGGCGTGGCGAGAGCGGCCAACGCGAGCGGCTGGTAGTGGATGAACGCGATCTTCGCGCGCTCCGGTTCGCGGAAATCTTCGGCGTGCTGCTTGTAGTAGTCGGCGACCTGCTGCTCGCTCGGATTGATCTTCGAGGAGTACTGCTGCCAGGGAATTTCGACGTAGGCGAGCCCGATGCGCAGGTGGCTCAGGTCGTATGCATGCCGGGCTTCATCGTCGCTGACGCTGATGCCCTGCTCGACCATATGCTGAAGCGTATCGGCCACCATCGCGGTGCGCATCCCGCTTTCGTACTGGTCCGGAGACAGTCCGTTCTGGCGCAGCACTTCCTGGTAGGTCGGGAAATCGAACTGGCCATCGACCTGGAACGCGCGCTCGGTCGCGATCTTGTCCTCGAGCGCCTGGTTGCTGACCTCGAGCCCGAGATGTCGCGCCTCGCTCATGACGAGTTGCTTTTCGATGATCTGATCGAGCGCTTCCTCGCGCAGGTTGACGTTCTTCAGAACCGCGGCCGCGTTGGCGCCGTACATGTTCTGGAGAGTCTGGCGCATGCGGTTAGCCTCGCCATCGACCTGGTCGGCGAGGATACGCTGGCCATCCACCGTCGCGACCGGATGGACCTGTTTGAAGAAGCCGGAGCCGATGCCCCAGAACATGAAGACGACCGTGATGAAAATAAGGATAGCCCGCGTTACCCACGAATAGGCATGGCGGCGCATCAAATCGAGCATGGTCCGCCAATCATACCGAAGCGGCTTTTTATGGCGCAATTACAGGGGCTGGCTTGCCTGTGCCGCAACCTATCTGTTAGCTTGCACGGCAGGCGGTAAAGGGACAGATACCCCGATTTTCCCGCCACTTTTCAGGGGCTTGGCAGACCTCCTCCGGGGGAAATTCGGGCTGGGCTCTCCGCAAAACGAGCCGCGCCGAATGGCCGGCAAAGGGCAAAACTCCGGTGGTTCTCAACTCTGTCTTCGGCTGGTTTTCCAACGATCTCGCGATCGACCTCGGTACCGCGAACACCCTCGTCTATGTAAAGAGCGAGGGGATTATCTGTAACGAACCTTCGGTCGTGGCGGTGCAGCGCGACACGCGCGGCTCCCGGCGCATCCTGGCGATCGGCGCGGAAGCGAAGCGGATGGTGGGGCGCACGCCCGGATCGATCACGGCGATTCGTCCGCTGCGCGACGGCGTGATCGCGGACTTCGAAATCACCGAGAACATGCTCCGCTACTTCATCCAGAAGGCACACTCGGGCAAGACGCTGGTGCGGCCGCGGCCGCGGGTCGTGATCGGAGTGCCGTTCGGAATCACCGCGGTTGAAAAGCGCGCGGTGCGCGAATCGGCTGAATCGGCCGGCGCGCGCGAGGTCTACCTGATCGAGGAGCCGATGGCGGCGGCGATCGGCGCGGGCCTGCCAATCACGGAGCCGGCCGGCAACATGATCGTGGATATCGGCGGCGGCACCACCGAAGTCGCGGTCATCTCGCTGGGCAGCATCGTGTTTCCGCGCTCGGTGCGCGTAGCCGGCGACAAGATGGACGAGGCGATCATCCAGCACATCAAGCGCAAGTACAATCTGCTGATTGGCGAACGCACCGCCGAGCTGATCAAGATCACGATCGGTTCCGCGTACCCGGGCAACGAAATCCAGACCATGGAGATTCGCGGCCGCGACCTGGTCGCGGGCGTGCCCAAGGAAATCGAAATTACCGACGAGGAGATTCGCGAGGCGCTGCAGGAGCCGGTGCGCCAGATTATCGAATCGGTGCGTATCGCGCTCGAGCGCACCCCTCCCGAACTCGCGTCGGATATCATGGACAAGGGCATCATGCTCGCCGGCGGCGGCGCGCTGCTCCGCAACCTCGATGTGTTGCTGCGCGAGGAGACGGGCCTGCCGGTTACCCTGGCGGAAGATCCATTGACGGCAGTGGTGATGGGTGCGGGGAAGGCGTTGGATCAGCTGTCGCTGTTGCGAGGCGTCACGGTTGATTGATCGGCGCGGTAGCCGGCGTCGCTCATTGCCCGCTTTCCAGGGCGGACTTAAGTGAAGGGGTCTTTTCTCTGGCGCAACCGCGTAGTCCTGACCGGCGGTGCGCTGATCATCCTGTCGCTCTACCTGATGACCGGAGGCGTTTTGCGCAGCGACCGCGCCGCAGCGCCGGCGCGCGGGATGCTGGAGGTGCTGCGTCCCGTGCAAGCGGGAACCGCGAACTTCGGCGCGGGCATTCGATCGATTTGTCACGACTACCTGAACCTGGTGCACGTCCGGCAAGAGAATGAACGGCTGACCACCGAGCTCGCGCGCGTCAAGGCGGACCAGGCACGCATGGTGGAACTCGAGGAAGAGAATCGCCACCTGGCGGAATTGCTGGAATTGCGCGATGCGCTTGGAGTCGATGCGATCGCGGCGAACGTGATTGGCAGCGATGCGACCGGAATTTCGCATACGCTGGTTCTCGGCCAGGGATCTTCGAGCGGCCTCAAGCCCGGGATGGCGGTGTTATCGAACGAAGGGGTGGTGGGCAGGATAATCGAAACCAGTGCGCACGCATCGCGCGTGCTGCTAATCGACGATCACAACTCCGCGCTCGACGGAATCGATCAGCGCTCGCGCGCGCGCGGCATAGTGGCCGGCATGGTCGATGACGGCGTAATCATGAAGTATGTCGACCGCGGCGAGGATATCAAAGCGGACGATACGGTCGTGACCTCCGGACTCGACGGAATTTTTCCGCGCGGTCTGCTGGTGGGCTCGGTCGCCGGGGTGCATCGCGAAGGTCCGGGGCTGTTCCTGATCGTGCAGCTCACGCCCGCGGTCCACTTTCACGAGCTCGAGCAGGTGCTGGTCGTCAGGCAGCAGGCGCCGCAGATGAATGCAGCCCAGGGGGGCTGACCGCGGGTGCGCCTGGTTATCCTGTTCGGCTTCCTGGCCTTTGTTGCGCTGGCGATTGAGACCGCGGTTCCGTACTGGTTTTCGCTGCGCGTGCTGGTCCCCAACCTGATCGTCATCCTCGCCGTCGATCTCGGCCTGCGTCATCACGGCGCCATTCCGGTCGCGCTCGCGTTTGCGATGGGATATGCGACCGATGCATTCGCGGGAACGACGCTGGGACTCAACGCGATGCTCACCACGATTGTCTATCTCATCGCGTATGCGGTTTCGACGCGCCTGATGGTGACTACTGCATTCATCGGGGCGGTGCTGGTGTTCATCAGTGCGCTCTTGATGACCTTCGGCGCTGTGACGCTGGGTTCGGGATGGTCAGGGCTGGAGATGACGGAGTCGCTGTACCCGCAATTTGCCGCGCAGGCGGCGGTCTCCGCCATTTTCGCGCCCGTCGTTTTTGCCATTGTCGGCGGGCTCAAGCGAGTAGCAGGATTGCCTGTCGGTGCGGCGCGTGAATAGATA
The DNA here is from genome assembly GCA_035500975.1 of Binataceae bacterium (SeqCode). GTDB lineage: Bacteria > Desulfobacterota > Binatia > Binatales > Binataceae > JAFAHS01. The sequence continues at coordinate 996 of DATJWT010000186.1, read as the reverse complement.
GTAGGCGGGAATCCCCCGTGGCGAAGTTTCGCGCCCCACAAAACAGGCCAGTACCCAAACTCGAGCCCAGAATCGCGATCCTGACCGCGATCATGATCACGGTGATCGCGCTGGTGTCGGTCCGCCTGTACTACCTGCAGGTGACGCAACATCAGGAGATGAGCGAGCTCGCCGACCGCAACCGTATTCGCCTGAGACGGGTGCCGGCGCCGCGCGGCCTGGTATTCGATCGCAAGCATCGTCCGCTGGTCGATACGCAGCCGACCTTCGACGCCGAGATCGTTCCGGAAGATTCGACCAATCTCTCCGAGACCATCGAGCGCCTGGAAGGCTATCTCGGCGAGGATCACGTCGCCGACAAAATCGCCGCGGCCGACGACGAGGGACGTCCTCCCTACGATCCTGTTCTGGTCGAGGAAAGACTCGACTGGCCCAAGGTGGTCGCGCTGGAAGCGCATCAGCTCGATCTGCCCGGCGTCAGTCTCGAGATCACACCCGGCCGCCACTACTTGTACGGCAATCTCGCGGCGCATCTGCTCGGCTACGTGGGCGAAGTCAGCCGCGACGATCTCATCAAGTTGACCGCGTACCACATGGGCGACGAGATCGGAAAATTCGGTCTGGAACGCGGATGGGAACCGTACCTGCGCGGGCAGGCGGGCGGGCAGGAAGTCGAAGTCGATGCGGTTGGCCGGCGGCTGCGCGTGCTCAAGGAAATTCCCGACACGCCCGGCGAGAGCGTGGTGCTCACCGTCGACCTGGATCTGCAGCAGGCGGCAGAGCAGGCGATGCAGGGCAAGAACGGCGCGTTGGTCGCGCTCGATCCCAACAACGGGCAGGTACTCGCGATGGTGTCGCATCCGGCATTCGATCCCGACGTTTTCGGAGCGGGCGTCAGATCAGCGAATTGGCGCACTCTGATGAACGATCCCGACCATCCGCTGCAAAATCGCGTAATCCAGGGAACCTACCCGGCCGGATCGACGTTCAAGATTC
>DATJWT010000185.1:0-6927 GCA_035500975.1 Binataceae bacterium (SeqCode) | reverse complement strand
GGAAGCTGATCGAGACTCCACCTATGACCGAGCCGAACTGGGAGATGGTCTCTCCCGTCCACAGCTTCATAAAGTCGCGGTGCTGAAAGAGACTTTCCGAGCGGCCTGCATCAATTGCGAGGTCGCGGGCACTATCGAGAGGAGGATTGTTGCCGTCCATGAAATCCGCCGCCAAAAAAGAAAAGCCCCGGGCTTCGAAAGCGCGGGGCTTAAGTCCACGTCCGAAACGCGTCAGTCGATTTTTGGCGCGGCGATTATCATGGCCTTACTGGGACGGGCGCAAAATTACTCGGCGCGCCCGCTGCAGTCAATTCGCGGGACGACGTCATCGGGGTCTCCGAGACGAGAGACACGCCGGAAGGACCGGTCGGGCCTATTATACGGGGAAGAAGAAGGGCGGCTGCGACTGCAGCCGCCCTTTCGCAATCAAGTCAGGCAAACGTTACGGCGTGCTGGACGGAGCCGCAGCGCCGCTATCGGAAGCCGGAGCCTCGGCAGCCGCCTTCTTGTGACGGCGAGCCGGACGACGACGAGGAGCGGAGGCCATGGTCTTGGCCGCAATCGCTTCCGCGCGATCCGCCGCAGCCTTGGCATCGCTGGCCGCCTGCTCAACGCGACTTGCCGCCGCCTGAGCCGAAGCTGCCGCCTGCTGTGCCTTCTGGCTGGCCGCCTCAGCGCGTGAAGCAGCCTGGTCAGCGCGGTTCGCGGCGTTCACTGCACGCTGCGCCGGATCCGGCGCGTTCGAGCAGCCAGTAACCAACGAAAGGGCCAATACAGCCCCGGCTAACCCAACCAGTTTCGAAGATTTTAACCCTTTCATCTTTTCCTCCTGGAAAAATTGCGCGGCTCACCGATGGGTAGCGGGAGCGCGTACCGACCTGAATTTTGTCTCAAATCCTCAAGTCTCATGCAAGCCTACACAACGCAAACACCTACTGCAACGAGGTTCTCCGCATGAGCCGAATCGAATTCACGTTGCCGTAAACAGCCAATTGATGTGATCGCTAGCCTAGTAAGCACCTGGCTGGCGATCCATTAAAAATCATCGCCCCCAAAGTCGTCCATTCCACCCATGCCGCCCATTCCCGGCATGCCACCCATCCCGCCCATTCCTCCGCCCGGAGGCATCGCCGGCATCGGGCTCGCCTTCTTTGGCTTTTCCGCAATGGCAGCCTCGGTGGTTATCAGAAGCGAAGCGGCGCTGACCGCATTTTCAACCGCGCTGCGCACGACCTTGGCGGGATCGATCACGCCGGCATCGTCGAGGTTCACGAACTCCTCCGTGCGGGCATTAAAGCCGAAATCGCCCTTGCCTTCCTTGACCTTGTTCAGCACCACGCTCGGCTCATGTCCCGCGTTGTGCGCGATCTGGCGAAGCGGCTCCGTGATTGCCACCGCAACGATCTGCGCGCCCACCTTCCGCTCCTCTGGAAGCCTGAGTGCTTCGACGGCCGACACGGCTCGCACCAGCGCGACGCCGCCCCCAGGGACGGTTCCTTCCTCGACCGCGGCTCGCAACGCGTGGACAGCATCGTCAACGCGTGCCTTGCGCTCTTTCAATTCGACTTCGGTCACCGCGCCCACCTTGATGACCGCGACGCCGCCGGACAGCTTGGCCAGCCGCTCCTGCAATTTTTCGCGATCGTAGTCCGAGGTCGTTTCCTCGATCTGCTTGCGGATCTGCTGGATGCGCCCCTCGATGTCCACCTTCTTGCCGGAGCCGCTGATGATGGTCGTGTTGTCCTTGTCGATCAGCACACGGCGGCACTTGCCAAGCATCTTCAGGTCGACGTTCTCGATCTTCATGCCCAGCTCCTCAGCGACAACGGTTCCTCCGGTGAGAATCGCGATGTCCTGAAGCATCTCCTTGCGGCGGTCGCCGAATCCCGGCGCCTTTACCGCCGCCACTTTCAGCGTTCCGCGCAGCTTGTTCACGACCAACGCCGCCAGCGCTTCGTTGTCGATATCTTCCGCCAGGATCAGCAGCGACCGCCCGGACTGCACAACTGTCTCCAGCAGCGGAAGAATTTCGCGCAGGTTAGAAAGCTTCTTTTCGTGCAGCAGGATGAGCGGTTCTTCCAATTCGCAGGTCAGCCGCTCGGCATTGGTTACGAAGTACGGCGACAGGTAGCCGCGATCGAAGCGCATGCCTTCCACGTGATCGAGCACCGTCTCGAGTCCGCGCGCTTCCTCGACCGTGATGACGCCTTCCTTGCCAACCTTGTCCATCGCATCGGCAACGATCTTTCCGATCGATTCGTCGCCATTGGCCGACACCGTGGCGACTTGCAGCATCCGGGTGTGGTCCTTGACGGGCTTCGCCATGTCCTTCAGGACCGCGACCACCTTCTGGCATGCCGCATCCATGCCGCGCTTCAGATCGATGGGCGCGAATCCCGCCGATAGCAGCCTGATGCCCTCGCGCACCATCGCGCGCGCCAGCACCGTCGCGGTGGTCGTGCCGTCGCCCGCGATGTCGGAGGTCTTTTGCGCGACTTCGCGAATCAGCTTCGCGCCCATGTTCTGGAAGTGGTCTTCCAACTCGATTTCCTTCACCACGGTGACGCCGTCCTTGGTAACGGTCGGCGCTCCCCAGCTCTTCTGGATCATCACGTTGCGTCCCTTGGGACCCAGCGTGACCCGCGCCGCTTCGGCTACCAAGGTGGCGCCAGCGACAATTCCTTCGCGGGCCTTTTCATGCAATTCGATGCTTTTCGCGGCCATCCGAGCTTCTCCGTCCGGTTTTGCTTTTTAAAAATTTAGATGCGCTGGACCGTTGGCAGTCTCCCAGTCCGAGTGCCACACACAAGATTAAGCACGGGACCCGCCATTGCAAGCGGTTCGGACTTTAGTTGAAGAGCGATGCGTGTCAGGATGAGCGAGATGCCGGAGAAAAAGAAACATCTTGCCCCTGCCTTTCTCGCTTGTTTCATGATTTCCGCTCTCGCCGCGCCGATAGCCCCTGCGATATGCGCGGGAAGTCCAGGCACAATCGGAGCCGGGGCGTCGAGCTCATCGAGCCGGGCATTCATCGCCCAGGACGACGATGTTACCAGCGATGAAAATGATGTGGCGCCGCAGGACGTGGACAAGTACATCAAGGTCTACCAGGCCATGCAGCACGACCGGAACCTGACGGTCGAGCAGGCTACTGCGCAGCAAGGAATCACCGTCTCACAGTTCCGCACCATGGAGGACAAGATCGAGCGCAACGATGCTCTCCGCGAGCATGTTCGCGATGCGCTCAAGCCGAAGGCTGCTGCTTCTCCGGCAAAATGATTTGGATTTGCGGATGGCTGAAACGGCCGTTTCGCGCAAGCATGCAAAAAATGGCGGAAGGCACCAAGTACCTTCCGCCACTTACATTCCGAACAGAAATTGCGGACTTACTTCGTAACCGAGCTGGCGAAGTACGCCTCGAGGCGCGACACCGCATCGTTAGCGCGGTTGACCGCATCCTGGGCGCCCGAAGCCGCTGCATCTGCCTTTTGGGCAGCTGCGTCAGCCTGAGCGGCCGAGGCCTCTGCCGCGTTGGCAGCCGCTTCCGACTGGGTGGCATCGGCTTCCGCTTTTTCGCTCGCATTGTTGATGACGCGCATGTCAGGTCCGCACGCAGTCAGACCAACCGACAAGCCAAAAATCGCCAACGCACCAAGCGCATAAGTCAAAGTCTTCATTCGACCATTACCTCCTAAGTTCCGGTCCGATCAGCGAGTTCCAGTACAGCTCTGCAAGGCCTCCCGAACAGTCCAACACCAGACCATCCGGACAGCGGAAATAGTTACAAATCGAATGATCCAACGCAAGCACAGAGGTGTGACCTCGCAAATGTCGTGCGTTAGACAAAATTAGGAAGGCGCAGTTGACAGGTAAAACTTGCTACAGTTATCGTCCGATCGGTGCGATTCAGAACTCACCCTGACTATTATTTTCAGGTAACGATTTAGCCCGGGGTTCACGAATGTCGACGACAATCACGAGCGAGTGCATCAATTGCGGTGCGTGCGAGCCCGAATGCCCGAACACCGCAATCTACGGCGGCGGGGTGGAGTGGGAGCTCAACGGCCAGAAAAGCCCCGCAATTGCGCAGGATATCTATTACATCGTCCCGTCCAAATGCACCGAATGCGTCGGATTTCATGACCATGAAGCATGCGCGGCGGTATGCCCCGTCGATTGCTGCGTTCCAGATCCCGCCAATCCGGAGACCCAGGGTGTACTCTTGGCACGAGCGCGTCAGTTGCACCCGGAGCTGACGATTCCCGACGACGCGCCGTCTCGCTTTCTCAAGGAAGGCGGAGCTGAACCCGCCGCGGCTCCGGCCGCCGAGGCGAATGGTGCCGCTCCCGCAGCGGCGGCACCCCCAAAGCCCGCGCCGGTTGCAGCGGCACCAGCAGCGGCCCCGGTATCGACTGCGATAGCGGCGCCGATCGCGATGGTGAATTTGCCCAAGGACGTCGGCGCGCTTCCGGGCCCGATTGGAGAGAAGCACTTCGACAACGAGCTTGAAGAAGATTTCGATGCGGTCCTGGCGAAGGTCGACACCGCTCCAGTGCAAACCGCGCCCGGCATCGTTCAGATCGGACTGCGGCTGATGGAGCCAATCCTGGGTGCGATGCCGGATTCGACCAAGGCGATGCTGGAAGAGGCCGTGGGATCGCCGGCCGGTTTCTCCCGCGCGCGATCGACCGCACTCAACGTCATCCTGAACCTGATTCTGTATCCGGCTATTCTCACCGCTTTTTCCGTGACCGTGGTGGGAGACTCGCTCTTTTCGATCGGAACTCGTGGATGGATTTTCCTCGGCGTGATGATCGCGATCTGTGAGACGATATGGCGCCTGCGCGAGGGTATCCTGCACGCGAAGCCTGCCTCGGAGATGGTGTATCGCGCAGCGGCATACGGCCTGGCGATTGCACCGCTGGGAGCGATCCTCGCGCGTGGCGGCGCGATGGGCCGCAAGGTCGAACGCAAAGTGGCTTTCGACGGCTTCCAGACCAATCTGCATGACGAAAAGCTGGAACGCGATCGGCGTTACGGCACCGTCTACACCGTGAAGGAATACGCCAATGCGTACCTGGTGCGCCTGGAGATGCCCCGCAAGTTGCCCGCATCGTCGCTGAAACGGCTCTGGAACTTGCCGGATGAGATGCCGGACTACGACTACAGCATCGCGCTGGCCGACAACGTCCTGACCATCAATGCCAGCGTGCGCGGAGAAGCTTTGCGCCGCCTGTCTTACGTATCATCGGCATTCCCGGCCGATTTCATGACCCGCATCGAACTCGGCAAACAGGTGGCGTCATTCAAGCATCGGCTGCGCGATAAGGTTTTGGAGATTGTCGTTCTGAAGGGCGAGACTGCCGAACTCAAGAACGCTGCCTAGATTTTTTCATGGGGCCCGATGAGCTCGCGCTCGCTCGCCCCGCCCTGGTGGACTCGATGGCGATCCATATCCGGGACGCCGCTAATCGCGACCTCGCAAGAATCGTCGAGATCGAACAGCTCGCCTTCCCGACTCCGTGGAGCCTGAGCGCCTTTCGGCGCGAATTGACCCTGCCGTTTTCCCGGCTGACGGTGGCTATCGTCGGCGATGACCACGCGGCAGCCCCGGCGGGATTTCTGTGCCGATGGTTGGTCGCGGACGAATGCCATGTTCTGAATATCGCCGTGCACCCGGAACATCGCCGGTTCGGGCTCGGTGCGGAATTGCTTGGTTCAACTATTTCGGAGGCCCGGGAGAAGAGCGCTGACCTGGTCACGTTGGAGGTGCGGCGCTCAAACCTTGCTGCTCGATGTCTGTATCGCAAGTTCGATTTTGAAGAACGACGTTTGAGGAGGCATTACTATGGCCCGGGGGAAGATGCTATCGTAATGGAACTTAGGCTATAACGAGCCTTACGACATAACTTCTCTCAAACGCTGTTATCATTCTATCACTTTTCGAGCCTATTTCGCGGCCAAGGGTTACAACCGCCGCGAGAGTGTGTCATAATCAACGTGCAATCCAGGCATCATCAGGAAGGTGATGAACCGGCGGTCGTCAACCGGACTGAAATCGAACGCCTGCGATGCCTCAGTATCCAGCGTGAAAGAACCTAATCTGTCGTTCAAAAAGGGTGAAAAGGTCGTATATCCGGCCCACGGCGTCGCCGTTATCGACGACATCCAGGTTCGGGTAATCTCCGGGACCGAGCGCAAATTTTACATGTTGCGAATTCTCGGGACCGAAAAAATGACGATCATGATCCCGACCGAGCAGGTCCAGCATGTCGGGCTTCGCCGGGTAATCGGCAAGGACATGGTCGACAAAATCTATCGAATCCTTCGGCAGCGAAAGGTCGAGGTAGACACCCAGACCTGGAATCGCCGCTACCGCGAGTACACTGAGAAGATTAAGACCGGCTCGCCGCTCGAAATCGCCAAGGTGTTGCGCGATCTCCTGGTGCTCAAGGGCGACAAGGAATTGTCGTTCGGCGAGCGCAAGATGCTCGACACGGCGCGCAGCCTGCTGGTGAAAGAGCTCTCCATCGCCAAGTCGCATCCAGAAGAAAAGATCATGGAAGAGCTTAAGACGATCTTCGCCAACTGAGGCGATGTGTCGTTCCTGAAGGACTCGAAAGGGGTCGGCTAATCACCGACCCCTTTTCGTTTTTATCGGAAGCAATCTCTCAGGCTGACGCTCGCCCGGCGACCGCATTGATATTGATATTGTTGGCAAGAGCGCCGGGAATCTCCTGCGCGAGACCGGGAGCCGCGTCGGGCCGGGTGAAAATCTGGATGCTCTGCATAACCGGGCAAACACTTTTTGTTTCCTGCGGCCAGCCGCGCTAAGAAGATTGGCCATGATGAAGCAAGCGGGGCGATGGTACGTGGCGATAGCGGCGGCTATGGTCGTATCGATTTTCACTGCAATGCCGGCATCCT